>CAZXSW010000070.1:0-9097 GCA_964642615.1 uncultured Rikenellaceae bacterium
TCTATAAGGAATACAGCCACTTAGGTCAAGATGGCGATTCCTGGTGGCACCACAACAAATAATCCGATTACATTGATATTCAAAGTTATCGGATTTTTTGTTTTCTGAATTTTCCCGCCAGAATACCATCACTATCATAAACTCGTTCAATTCGTACAAAGCTACCCTGAAATAGTTATATATAACCACCAGAGAGGAATAAAAAGAAAAAATTCCCATTATAATTTCCTTCAATACCAGGTTTCATCCCTGGGGTATCTTGTCAGAGCTGGTAACAGATACTTCTATCTTTTAAGGTGTCTTTATAGAGTTTCCGGTATTATTGTCCTATCCGATTTCTTATTTAAAATACTTCTCCACTGAATAAATAAGGGAAAGCAATATTTTTTTTCTTTGGCTGAACTTTCTCCATGAGCCGTAAACATGGATTGAACAGGAGGAAGTTAAAAAAAGTTAAAAAAAACAGAGAATTTTCTTGCGTTTTTCAAAGTAATGGTGTAGATTAGACACTTAATAGACGTAGAGTCAATATAAATTATTAATTACAGTGGTACAAACAGAGTCGCAATTCATCGTGACCGTTAGTTTGACAGGGTTTGGTTAAAACTTAGAACCAAAGGTAAAAGTGTATATAAGTATAATTCGTCGGACAGTTTAACATATTGGTTAACCTCATAAGAAGTACTTTTTTAATAATCGTATAAGAGTGAGATCTAATAACCCTGACTATCAACCTAACTCCATTTTGCCTATGATGAATGACTAACCACAACAACTTTCCGTAAAAAAAAGAAGGAAATCGCTGCGAACGATTTCCTTCAGTAAAAAGAAGTAAAATTTTTGTAAAATGCGAAATTATGAAAAAAACTGATTCTTTCAGAGGTTCGATCTTTGTTTTATTTAATAGAAAAATGCTGCTGAAGCATTTTGTGAGGTTGTTTCTGCTGAGTGTTCTGCTGATCATTTCGCCGGACATTTATTCTCTCCCTGACCAGCAGGGTATAACTGGTACCATCATCGATTCAGAAACAAAAGAACCGATGCCCGGCGTTAACGTCCATGTAAAAGGAATTTCTGTCGGTGATATTTCGGATATGGCGGGAAAATATTCAATCCCGAATGTTGATCCCAATGCGATACTTGTCTTTACCTTTGTAGGCTACAATACTCTTGAAGTACCTATTGCAGGCCGGGCTACCATCGATGTAGCACTTGAGGCATCGGAGGTTAGTCTTGATGAGGTTGTTGTTATCGGTTACGGAACACAGAAGAAAGAGACCCTGACCGGTTCGGTTGCAAGTATCAAAACTGACCAGATTCTGTCAACAAAATCCATTAGTGTGGCAGCTGCTATCCAGGGGAAAATACCCGGTGTTCAGATCCGTCAGCAGACAGGAGAACCGGGGACATTCAACTCAAGGATAAGTGTCAGGGGGTTCGGTGAACCGCTTCTTGTAATTGACGGTGTAGTGCGTGATAACATGGACGATTTTGAAAGGCTCAACCCTGAAGATATCGAGAGCATCTCGGTTCTTAAGGATGCTGCCGCTTCAATCTATGGTCTTGGCGCTGCAAACGGCGTTTTCATTGTAACAACGAAAAGGGGTTTTGCAGGTAAGACTGAGTTCTCCCTCAATGCAATGCATTCTGTAAAATCGCCTACAAACGACTGGTCGAAAATCAACGTTGACGCCTATACAATGAGGTATATGTTCAACGAGATGCGCAGGAACTCCGAGGGAGTGCCTTATACAAGTGAATCAGACCTCGCAAAGTGGAAAGCAAACACCGAGGACGGTTTTACTGATTACAACTGGTGGGATAATCTTGTAAGGAAGACTGTTCAGACAAATGAATTGACTTTTAATGCAAGGGGTGGTAATGATGTTATTACCTTTTTCTCGAGTCTGGGTTACTATAATGACGGTGGATACTTCAAAAACAATGAGCTGGAGCAATACGACAGGTACACATTCCGTACCAACGTTGAAGGTAAACTTGCCAAAGGTCTGAAGTTGGGTGTCTCTTTTTATGGCCGTAGTGAAAATACAGTTCAGCCAACCAGGGGTACAACATGGACCTTTAAGAGAATTATAACCAACGACCGGGGTATTGGCCCAACCACACTTGCCAATCCGGATCATTATACCCAGGTTCCTTCAGAAAACACTAACGTCTTCGCTGAATTGTCTGAAGAAATGTCAGGTTATAACAACAGCAAGAAATTCCAGTATCAGACACAGGTAGATATTAATTACGAGGTGCCTGTTGTAAAAGGATTGTCTCTTGGTATCACGGCTGTTTACGATGGCCAGGTTAATGACAACAGGGTCTTGTATAAGAATTTCATCCTGTACGACTACATGACCGACATGCCAAAGACATCATCAGTTGCCCCGACAACATTTAACAATGAAATCACCAACTTTGTAAGGAAAGAACTCCAGTCCAAACTGGCATACAGGAGAACCTTTGGCCAGCACAACATAGCATCCACCCTGGTTTACCAGGTCAGGAGGATAGACAATAACGGTGTAAGGGCAAGGCGGCAGTTTGATGATCTTTTCACGACACCTATAGTTGACCAGGGAAGTCTTACAAACCAGCTTGCCACCGGTTCCAGGAGTGAGCAGGCATATCTTTCGTTCCTTGGCAGGTTTAATT
Source organism: uncultured Rikenellaceae bacterium (assembly GCA_964642615.1). Lineage (GTDB taxonomy): Bacteria > Bacteroidota > Bacteroidia > Bacteroidales > VadinHA17 > LD21. Next base: position 2,665 of record CAZXSW010000070.1, read on the forward strand.
ATGATTATATGAATAAATACCTCCTTGAAGTAAGTTTTCGTGAAGATGGTTCATACAGGTATTCTCCCGGTCAGAGATGGGGTTTCTTTCCTGCAGTATCTGCAGGCTGGAGAATCGGGCAGGAGACATTTTTCAGAAATGCCATCCCGGTTGTTACTGATCTGAAACTGAGGGCTTCATGGGGTAAATCGGGCCGTGATGCCGGTAACCCTTTCCAGTATTATGAAGGTTACACATTTGGAAACGTAGCTGGTGGTTATGTATTTAACCCCGGGGTACTTACCCTGGGAATGGTTCCTCCCGGAGTAGTTAACAACAATCTTAGCTGGGTTAATACTACTATCGTTGACCTTGGATTTGATCTTGAGATGTGGAAAGGGAAACTGGGTTTTGTATTCGATGTATTCAGAAGGGATGAAACCGGGCTACTTGCAACACGCGCATCTTCATTGCCCAATACTTTTGGTGCAAACTTCCCTCAGGAAAACCTAAACAGCCAGTGGCAGCAGGGCTACGACCTAAGCATTTCACACCGGAATACAGTTAATAACTTCAGCTACGGCATCAGCGGTACCCTGACCTATTCAAGGACATATTACAAACACCGCGAACGTAGCCCCAACCAGAGTACATGGGATGTTTGGCAAAACTCTAATGACACCTATGATGACAAGGGACGTATACAGGGCAGAGTATTTGGTTTCGAGAGAGATGGCATCTGGACCGATATAACACAGCTTGAGACAGCAGTTCTTCAGGGAGGAAGCACCGGAAACTACCGCATGTTGCCCGGGATGGACAAGATTGTTGATACCGACGGCAATGGTGTAATCAACAACGACGACCGACTTCCCATAATGTGGTCAGGTGCCGGAACAAACCCTCCCCTCCAATTCGGAACCACAATGAATGCCAGCTACAGGAATTTTTCACTTACAATAGGCCTCGCAGGTTCATCTTTGTTTACTATGGCTAAATCGAGGGGTGACCAGTGGGGTTATGGTACTCAGTACCAGATGTTTCTTGCCAGATACCTTGACCGCTGGCATACAGAGAACGATACAGATAACCCGTTCGATCCTGCAACCAAGTGGATCCCGGGTAAGTGGGAAGCCCTTACTGTTAATTCAAGCGGCACAACAACAGGTAACCAGACTGATAAATGGAGAGTGGATGCTACCTATCTGAGGATCAAGACAGTTGAACTAGGTTATAATATACCTGCTCAATATGCAAAATACATCGGGCTCAGCAGCGCCAGGGTTTTTGTTAACGGCTACAACCTCTTCACCTTCTGTAATGATTTTCTAAAGGACATGGACCCGGAAAGGGATGAAGGAGCTTACGGTGCCGGTAATACATACCCTATTATGAGATCATTCAACTTTGGTCTGAGTGTTAAATTTTAATATGTAAAATGATGAGAAAACGATTGATATATTTTACAGTTTTTGCATCTCTTCTTTTATTGGGAGCATGTGAGGATTTCCTTGACCTTGAACCTCTGGACAGGGTATCCAAGGAGTACCTGTTCGAAACCCCTGCCGGGGTAAAAACTCTTATGGCAACTTTATACAACAGGCTGCCTATTGAAGATTTTGTATACAGGCCTGGTGGTGGGTTTAATCAGCACCCCGGCGGAGGTGCCGGAGCCAGTGATGGCGGCTGGTCCCTTGCATCTAACAGTGATGAAGCAATCATTTATGGACCAAGCGGGTATTCCAGCAGTCCCACATCAGGACTGGCAGAATACTGGGATTATACAAGTGTAAGATATGTTAACCAGTTCCTGGTTGATATTGTTAATCTCAAATCCAGTGGTCAGCTTGATGATGCAACCTATAACCAGCTTTATGGTGAGGCTCATTTCATACGGGCAGATATATACTTTGCTATGGCCAAGCGTTATGGTGGAGTGCCGATAATTGATGAAGCACAACCATTACCTGCAGGTGATATTTCTGAAGTTATGGTACCGCGGGCAACTGAAAAAGCAACCTATGACTTTGTAATGGCTGAATTCGATCTTGCAATTGCTAACCTTCCCGAAGACAGGCCGGCTGACGGTAGTTTAAGGGCAACAAAATGGGTTGCACTTGCACATAAGTCAAGGGCTGCTCTTCATGCCGCCTCCATTGCCAGGTTCTGGGATAAAGCACCTCTGGCAGGTGAGGCTGTTGATGCAAAGCTTGTCGGAGGCATGACCTTAGCGGATGCCAATAATTACTACCAGCAGTGTATCGAAGCATCTGAGCAGATAATTGCCAACCCGGCGTTCGCACTTTATAAACCCATTCCTGCAAACAGGGAGGAAGCTGCAAAGAATTACCAGGATATGTTTGAGTCTCCTTCATATCAAAATCCTGAGATTATCTTTATGAAGTCGTATATCGACGGCTCAAGTGCCAGCGGTCAGGGTCATGTAACAGATTTCTGGTTTTATCCTAAACAGGCTGTTTATCATACTCTTTACATGTCTTCAAGATGGGGTACAACTCTCGATATTGTAGATGTGTTTGAAGACTACACAGACGATGGGACCGGCAGAAGTGCTCCCGTAATTACACGTACCGATAATGAGGATACTTATATTGCCGATCCAAAAGGACTGACCAACGATCAGCTTGCTGCTATTCCTCTTGTGTATTATGATAACCAGTATGAGCCTTTTGTAAATAAGGATGTAAGGCTGCATGCAAGTGTTTTGTTACCGGGTTCAACTTTTAAAGGGATGCTAATCAATATGCAGGGAGGTTTGATAAGACCCGAAGGGAAACCTGAGATTTATACCGATGCTACAGTGGTGGGTCCTGACTCAAAGACCTATTACACATATGGCTCTAATAATATAAGCGGCTATTCTGCTTTCGGAGCCCTCGGTACTGCACAGGCCAATTACAGCAGCACAGGTTTTGCACTAAGGAAATTCCTTCAGGACACCAAGACGGTATCAAACCTTGGCATGTATGGTTCTACCCAGGGATGGATCGATATCCGCCTTGCTGAGATCTATCTCAACTATGCTGAAGCTGTTCTGGAAAGTGGCCTTGGTGATGAAGGTCTTGCTGCAACATACCTTAATGCAATCCGTAAAAGGGCAGCGCATAATGATGAGATCCCACTTACAATCGAAAATGTTCTTAAAGAAAGAAGGGTTGAGCTTATTTTCGAGAATCATCGCTACTGGGATCTTATAAGAAGGAGAGATTCTCATATAAGGTTCGGCGGTCAGACAAGAAGACGTTCTCTTGTACCCGTTATTGACCTCAGACAGAATCCTCCGAAATATGCATTCCTGCGTGTCAATAACTTTTATGATGAGGGAAACCAGGGATTTTCATTTCAGCCCAGGTCTTATTATATGAGGATACCGGGTGTTGCAACCAACCAGCTGATTCAAAACCCTGAATATTAATCTTAAAATCTGCAGATATGAAAAAATTATATTATTTGATTTTCATTATCGGATCTCTTCTTTTTACAGTTTCATCCTGCGAGATAGACAACTACCCTTTGCCTGATGCAAAGGTGTATGGATCTATCATTGATTCCCAGGGAGGAGGTCTCGTCGAAACAGATGTAAACTCGTCTACCGGCTCAACCATAGGTGTTTACGAGCTGGGGAAATATGCCGATAACCCGGTCAGGAAAACATGGCTTATAAAACAGAATGGCGAATACCGCAATAACCTTGTTTATTCAAACGATTACAGATTTGATTTTACAAGCTGTAACTTCTTTCCGTTCACCAGAGAGGAGACCATTAAGCCGGGAGAAAACAAGATCGACTTTACCGTAGTGCCTTTTATCCGTATCAAGAATCTGTCAATTACCCACAATGCTGCCAACAACACTATCGTGGCTACATTCAGTCTTGAGCCCGGAAGGTCGGATGTACAACTCTCAAGGGTGCGACTGTACTCCTGGACCGATATATATGTAGGTGAATATGTCAAAAAATCACTTAACAGAGGCACAGGAACATCGGTATCTCAGGGAGTTCCGACAATAAGTTTCCCGGCAGGGACACTAGTGGATCCAACAGTTACCCATACCATTACAATAGACCTTGCTGCAAATCAGTCGACGACAAGGAATGGTTTCGGAGTCCACAGGAACTACTATTTCAGGGTTGGAGCCCTTGCCACAGGCCTTGATGATGTTGGTACCATTAAGTATAATTACGCTCCTTATGTTGTGATTCCTCTTTAGCATCCTTTATACAGGATAGATTATTAAGTAGCGATGGCAGTTATGCCGTCGCTACTTTTTTCCTCAGACATGGCTGAGGAGATTCAGGTATAAGGTGTTACAGGAAAGAGAGATGAATTATCAACTCAGGTCTTTTGTAAAAATACCGGATTGCAGAAAAAGTAATTTTTCAGGTAGTAAAGCTTGCCGGGGAGAATCGGAATGTACCGGCACTTTCTGTTATAAAAATTAACTCAGAATCCTGAAAATTAATTCTATATATGAATTAAAAATATTATTATTATGCCAAAAGACAAAGAAATGAAAAATTACCACATAAGGAAATCCATTGTTTTTGCTCTTTCATGCTTTATCTCAGTTTTGGTAATCATACCTGAGGTGTTTGCACAGAGCCCAGAATATGATGATGCCATTGCCAGATACAGGAAGGGTGAACTGATTGTAAAAGCTAAAAAGGGCTCGCAGGTTAGTATTGAACAGCTCCGGCATGAGTTCTGGTTTGGATGTGCCATTCCAAACAGCCTTGGGGGACGGGGCATGTCAGCAGAGAACATGGAAATGTTCAAGCAGAAATTTCTTGAGAATTTCAACTCTGCCGTTACTGAGAATTCACTTAAATGGGCTATAATGGAACCAAGGAAAGATGCCGAAAATTACGCTGTTACTGATTCCATACTTGCCTGGACTGAAAGGAATGACATCCCCTTGAGAGGTCATAACCTGTTCTGGGGTATATTCAAATCACCCAATACGGGCCAGCAATACGTCCAGCAATGGGTTGCTGAGCTTGGTGATGATGAATTGAGGCAGAGGATAAAGGACAGGGCAATAAGGATCACTAAATATTATAAAGGGAGGTTTGCCGAGTATGATCTGAACAACGAAATGATCCATGGCAACTATTACGAGGACAGGCTTGGGCCTGAAATAACCAGGCTAATGGCTGCATGGGCACACGAAGGGGATCCGGATGCAAAATTGTGGCTTAATGATTATGATATTCTCATAAATGACTCACCGTTGGGTATTGGCCTGCCTGAGTATATGGCTCATATAAGGCAATTGCTTAAGGATGGTGTGCCGATAGCAGGAATTGGCGTTCAGGGGCACAGTTTTCTTGAAACCTTTGACAGGAAATTTGTTAAAGATGCCCTTGACTCACTCGCCGGTTTCAACCTGCCTTTACGTATTACAGAGTTCAATATTCCGGGAATGAGGTCTGTTTTGAAAAACGCACAGCTTACTGAGGAACAGGAGGCAGCAAAGGCCAAAGAGATTGTTGATTTCTACAGGCTTTGCTTTGCTCATCCTGCCGTTGAAGGAATAATTATGTGGGGCTTCTGGGAAGGTGCTAACTGGGTCCCGTCTTCCTCAATGTATAAGCGCGACTGGACCCCTACACCAACAGCAGAAGCCTACCAGGACCTTGTATTTAATGAATGGTGGACAAAAGAATCGGGAGTTGCAGGTAAAAAAGGAATATTCTCCGTTCCTGCCTTTTATGGAAAGTACAGGATAACAGTCAACGGAGTTTCAAAAGAGATTGATCTGACAAAATCGGAGGGGAAGATAACTGTGGATTTCAGAAGAAATTGATAATGTGATTAATATGACAATATCGACAAACACGCAAATAGTATAACCTTAAACCCGAGTATTATGAAAAAGAACCCCTTATTAAAAGAAAATCTGGTTGCATTCTTTTCGGTGTTTGCATTGGCCATCGGAATACTATTGATAAGCAGTTGCAGGGGAACCGGCAGTAGTAAAGATTTAAGCGCAGCCGATTCACTTAAAGGTCTTAAAGATTTCTACAAAGATTATTTTCCGGTCGGAGTAGCGGTATCTCCAAGATCACTTCAGGGAGAGAATGGAGAGTTCATTAGGAAGCATTTTAACAGCCTGACAGCTGAGAATGTAATGAAACCAGCACTGATACAGCCAGAGGAAGGAAAATTTGTATGGGAAGAAGCAGATAAGATTATAGAATTTGCACAGGAGAATGGAATGAAGGTCCGGGGACATACTCTTTGCTGGCATAACCAGACAGGGGAATGGATGTTTAAGGATTCACTTGGCAATCAGGCTTCCAGGGAACTTGTACTTGCAAGGCTTGAGGAACATATCAAACAGGTTGTTTCACGTTACAAAGGTAAGATTTATGCCTGGGATGTAGTAAATGAGGCAATTGACAACCTTGATCCTGCAAACGTGGGTTACA
>CAZXSW010000071.1:0-4127 GCA_964642615.1 uncultured Rikenellaceae bacterium
ACAGAAGGTCATGAACAGATATGTTTATTTAACCTGTGCACCGGAAGCACTTGTTGCTTCCATGCTTCCTCCTGAAGGTTTCGGACTGTACCTGTCGACGGGTACTAAAAAGAGAAACAAGGGTCAGACTATATTTTTCGAGGTTGACTTATCGAAGATAGAGGGTCTGATAGATACAGAGAGCCTTAACAGGAGGTGTGTGGCAAAAGAAGACGGCAGTCCCAAGAGCTCCGTATACCTTTCAGTTTACAGGGTTCTGGAGACTGTACCGCTGCAGGCACTCAGGAGCCTGTACATAACCACCGATCATGGCTGTGTACTTGAGTTGAAGCAGCAGAGCTATGATAAAAGCAGGGAGAAGATGGATGCCCTTCACCTGTACCAGGAGCTGACACCGGTCACTCCCCTTGTTGCCAGCGGCCTTCCTCCTTCAGTATTCCTGAAGAAACTGACCGACGGATCGACCCCGATAAAACTTCCGAAACTCTTCTTTGTTGAGCTTAAGCTGGGCGAACTGGCAAACAATCCACTTTATGGTTCGGCTGAACATCTTCCCTATAGCAATATAGGACACCTAAGGGATTGCCTCGAGATACTGAAGGGAGAATATGAAAAGCATATGAAGACAGTACAGAGAGTCTTTAGCGGGGAGCTTCTTTACAGAACCATTGACACAGGGTTTTATGTGGGAAGCGGGGACGATATCCTTTTCTATCCTTATCCTGCTATGAAAGAGCTTGAGAATATCAACTACGAGTTCTTCAGGGCAATCTGAGATCTGTAGTCATGTCATTTTCAATCCGCTTCCGGTCAGATACCGGCAGCGGATTTTTTATTTAAGTCCTGTTATTTAGAATTATTCTAATGAAAGAGCCTGCGTTTTAAGAAACACTTTTTTCGTTTGGATTAATAAAAAACTAATATAGTTTTGTACCGGCAAATTTTTTTGCTTTTCGTAACCTAATTTTTCAAAATTTAAAAACAGATATCATGATTAACAGCATTTTTTGGATTGTCCCAATAGCGGGCCTTGTTGCGTTACTGTTTGCCTGGATCTTTTACAGGAACATGAAGGCGCAGGAGGAAGGGACTGACCGGATGAAGGAGATCGCCTTGTACGTAAGAGAAGGTGCGATGGCCTATCTGAGTCGCCAGTACTCGGTTGTAATAAAAGTTTTCATTGTTTTGGTAGTACTTCTGACCATCCTGGCCTATCTTGGAATTCAGAACCCCTTTGTCCCCATTGCCTTTCTTACCGGTGGTTTCTTTTCCGGTCTTTGCGGTTATCTGGGCATGAAGACAGCAACCTTTGCTTCGAACAGAACAGCCTGGGCTGCTTCAAAATCGTTGAACAAAGGTCTGCAGGTCGCTTTAAGGAGCGGTGCCGTTATGGGTCTTGTAGTAGTTGGTTTCGGCCTTCTTGATATTGCCCTCTGGTTCCTCATCCTTAACGGATGGGTGTTTACTCCCGAGCATATGGATACAGGTTTGCATTTCCTCGGACTTACCTTTGTCCACCCCGGTACCACAGCCCATGAGAAACTCATCGAGATCACTGCCATTATGCTTACCTTCGGTATGGGTGCATCAACACAGGCTCTCTTTGCACGTGTAGGTGGTGGAATCTTTACAAAAGCAGCTGACGTAGGTGCTGACCTTGTTGGTAAGGTAGAAGCCGGAATCCCTGAGGATGACCCGCGTAACCCTGCCACCATTGCCGATAACGTTGGTGACAACGTAGGTGACGTCGCAGGTATGGGTGCCGACCTTTATGAATCATATGCAGGATCCATTCTTGCCACTGCCGCTCTTGGTGCAGCACTGCCTGCAGTTGCCGGCGACACCCAGGTTAAAGCTGTTATTGCTCCTATGATCGTATCTGCCATTGGTATCTTCCTATCAATTGCCGGAGTATATTTTGTAAGAACAAAAGAATCGGCCACACCAAAGGCTTTGCTTAATGCGCTTCTCCTCGGAACAGGAGGAAGCTCGGCCCTTATTCTGGTTGTTCTTGCTGTCATGGCTGGTCTCGACTGGATCACCTGGGGTGTTTTCGGTTCTGCAGTTTCAGGTCTTGTAGCCGGTGTAATCATCGGACAGGCAACAGAATACTACACCTCGGACGGTAACAAACCAACACAGGGTATAGCAAGGCAAGCCCAGCAGGGTCCGGCTACTGTTATCATTGAAGGTATGGCTGTCGGTATGTTCTCAACATGGATCCCGATTGTTACTATTGTGGCTGGTATTATTGCAGCTTACGGTTTTGCAGGCGGTTTCACGAGCTTCGCAAACGGGGTATACGGAATCGGCTTTGCAGCTGTTGGTATGCTTTCAACTCTTGGTATAACCCTTGCAACTGATGCTTTCGGTCCTATCGCTGACAACGCCGGTGGAAACGCAGAGATGTCAGAGCTTCCTAAAGAAGTAAGGGAAAGAACAGATGCTCTTGACGGTCTTGGAAACACAACCGCAGCTACAGGTAAAGGTTTTGCCATCGGATCGGCAGCTCTTACAGCACTTGCTCTTATGGCAGCATATATGGAAGAGGTCAGGCTATGGCTTGGCCGGCTTATTGCCAAATCACCCGATGGATTCAAACAGATAGGCGATACGCTCTTCTATAGCAAGACTGTACCGACTTTACAGGAGGGAGAGGTTGCAGTCAACATTACATCTGCTACAGTAAGAGACTTTTCTGCAGCATATGATCTTACGATACTCAATCCCATTCTTCTGGGCGGAGTGTTTATAGGTGCAATGATGGCCTTCCTTTTCAGTGCAATGAGTATGAAAGCTGTCGGACGTGCAGCTGGTAAGATGGTTGATGAAGTTCGTCGCCAGTTCAGGGAGATTCCCGGTATCATGGATGGTACAGCCAAACCCGAATATGCAAAATGTGTTGAGATATCAACTGCAGGGGCACAGAGTGAAATGCTTGTTCCCTCACTTCTGGCTATTGCGGTGCCTGTGGTTATGGGAGTTCTGTTCGGAGTGGCCGGTGTTATCGGACTTCTCGCCGGTGGACTGACATCAGGTTTTGTTCTGGCAACAATGCTAAACAATGCCGGTGGTGCATGGGATAACGCCAAAAAATACATTGAAAAAGGTAACTATGGCGGCAAGAAGAGTGATCCACACAAAGCAGCAGTTGTTGGTGACACTGTAGGTGATCCTTTCAAGGATACATCAGGTCCTGCTCTTAATATCCTTATAAAGCTCATGTCGATGGTATCGGTTGTTCTTGCCGGTCTGACAGTAGCTTTCAGCATCTTTGGATAATATTTTGTTAATATAAAAATTTGAACCGCCCGGATATCCTCCGGGCGGTTTTTTATTTCCGGATACTTTTATTCACAGGAAATGGTTTTATCTTTTTCTGATCAGATCTGATCATGAGCAAAAAAGATTTTTTACATTTATGGTTGAAGAATTTTCCTGATGAACTTACCGTCAGAAGCCGATATAAGAGCCGCCCACAGGAGGATAGGGAAATTTATTCACCGTACTCCTGTCATGACCTCACGGCAGATCAACAGCATCCTTGGATGTGAGTTATGGTTCAAATGTGAGAATTTCCAGAAGGTGGGAGCCTTCAAGTTCAGAGGAGCCACCAATGCAGTGATGTTGCTGGATGAGAAACAGAAGACCAACGGCGTTGTTACACACTCGTCGGGTAATCATGCAGCTGCCCTGGCACTTGCCGCTTCGATGAATGGTGTACCTTCCTATATTGTTATGCCTGAGAATGCTCCTGAGGTTAAAAAGAGGGCAGTTGCAGGTTATGGCGCTGAGATCACCTTCTGTGAACCCACCCTTAAGGCAAGGGAGGAGACATGCCGTCGTATAATGGAAGAGAAGGGAGCCGTCCTTATCCATCCCTATGATAACTTCAATGTGATATGTGGCCAGGGTACCGCTGCCCTTGAACTGATGGAAGAGGCCGGTGACCTCGACATTATAGTTGCGCCCATTGGAGGGGGTGGATTAATGAGCGGGACATCGACCATTGCAAAAGCCATAAAACCTGAGATAAGAGTGATAGGAGCTGAACCGCTGAACGCCAATGACGCATGGCAGTCGATGGAAAGCGGTCACATCATACCTTCGGTCAATCCGAAGACTGT
>CAZXSW010000071.1:4227-9090 GCA_964642615.1 uncultured Rikenellaceae bacterium
CTGATCTCAAAGGACTTGCTCTCAAAAAAATCGCTGTAAAGGATATAGTCAATTCTGTTGGGCGGATACTTATCCTTGTACGTAAATCCTGCCCCGTAACCCGAAGTGACAAAGGAGTCCTTAAGACCTCTGCGTATTCTTCTGTATGAATATGAAACGGGGGTATCGTTAAAATCGCCGGCCACAATAACGGGCCAGGGAGAGGAGTTGATATGATCTTTAAGTACAACTGCCTGTGCTGCTCTTTTGACAAAGCCCTGTTTAAGACTTCCTGATATGTTGAGAATATTGTTTATGGTCTCCTGGTTGTCACTGGCTGTGATCTCTTCAATAAGGGGTTTTTCCATACTCATCAGCCTGAACGACTGCAGGTGGTTGTTATAGATTCTTACCGTATCATCGCCGGCAAGTACATCGGTATAAACCGAAAGACTTGCCGATCCTGGGTGTATTATCTCACCTTTCGATATAACGGGAAGTCTGCTGAGGGTTATAATACCCGTATAACGGTTTCTTCCGGCTTCAAGAACCTTCATATGGGCTTTGTAGCGTCCACCGAATGCTGTCCTGATCTCCGATTCCTTGCTGGCAGGTGATCCTGAGAAGTAGAGTTCCTGCAGGCATATTATATCGGGTTGCTGTTCCTTGAGGAAGTCAATAATGGGCTTTTCTGAGCTGCCTGGTTTCTTTGTTGCCAGGTTATTGAAAAGATGGACATTGTAACTGATTACTTTTATTGTCGCGCTTTTGTCCTCCCCTGGTTTTTTGATCTTTATATAATTGGAAAGATGGGTTGACCCCATTAATATAACGGCAAGTGAAATAAGCGCTTCAGGCTTGAGCTTTACCGCCCATATTAACATGAATACGATGTTGAGAAGCAGGATATAGGGAAAGGCCAGTCCGAAAAAGGCCGGGATCACAGTGACCCCCGGGTTGATATGGACCGAAAGAAATGAAAGCAGGAGGGCTGCCACAGCCAGAAGGTTGGTAAAAAGCAGGATCCTGTATAATAGCCTTTTCATCTCTTAAGGTTAGAAGGAGCTAAGATATAAGTAATTGTAGTAAAATAATTTATGAGCGACATTTTTTTGATGAGAGTCAGGGAAAAGAGGTCGAAAGTGAAGAATCTGATGGCTAGTTTTTTTTCTGGCTTTCGCGGAAAAGCAGGTCCTTTTCCTCTTTTGTAAGGCTCTCATAACCTCCTTTTGATATTTTGTCAAGAATGGCATTAATCCGGTTCTGGTGATCCGCCTTCTGCTTATTGAAGTCATAATCGTTTGCAGGTTTTTTGTAAGTGACTTTCATTTTCTTCTTTGGTTTGAACAAGGTCACTATCCTGTCGAGGATCATGTTGATCCACCTGCCTGTATCACGGCCCTTCCTGAGGTTGCTTGAGTACATGTACCCGAAGAGGGCTCCGCCTATATGCGCTATCTTTCCTCCCGAGTTTACAGAGAAATCCATGAAGGAGGTCAGGATAAAGATAGCAAGAGCCATATATTTTATCTTTATTCTGCCAAGAAGAAATAGGTTTACTGTATAGTCGGGGACGTATACGGCAATGGCAATCACAACGGCCATTACCGAGGCAGAGGCTCCTATGGCCGACGAGTCAGCTACCATTCCTGTAAAGGCAGGGAAGATATTGAATGATATGATATAAAGAATGGCTCCGCTGATACCTCCAAGCAGGTATACGGCTACAAGTTTTTTCTGACCGATGTAATGGAGGAAGATTGTGCCGAACCAGTAGAGCCACAGCATATTGAACAGGATGTGCCATATATCCTTATGCGTGAACATATACGTGATAAGGGTCCATGGCCTCAGAAGCAGCGCTCCCGCGGATGCCGGCACTGAAAAGATGTTTACTGCCCCGGCTGCCAGTCCCTGGTTATTAAGAAGATATCCTGTAATTGCGACCAGGGTCAGGAAGATGAAAACGGCAATGTTTATTATGATAAGCCTAACAAGATAGCTGCCGTTATGGAAGGTCCGTTTAATATCATCCCAGATCCCCATCAGTAAAGTGTGTTAGTAGTCTTTCTCCAGTACTTGATAAGAAAATAACCGAACAGCATACCTCCCAGGTGGGCTGCATGCGCTATGTTGCTTCCGGGTTGGGCAAAAGCAAGGTATAGCTCGAGGGCACCGTAACCAAGCACAAAATACTTGGCCTTTATAGGTATCGGAGGGAAGAGAAGCATAAGCTGGGTATTGGGGAAGAGAACTCCGAAGGCAAGCAGAATACCGAACACGGCTCCGGAAGCTCCTACTGTGGGAACATTAAGAAGCATCTGAAGGTTCTTCATCCCTTCGTCGGCAAAGACCCTGCCTTCATTGAAATAAGCATTGCCGTCGTTAAGCACAAGCTGGAGCTGGTCGGGACCGAGAGCGCCAATGAGTTTAGTGTACTGGATGGCTATAACCGATTCGTGCACCAGGGCAGCTCCCAGTCCGCATACCATATAATATATAAAAAACCTTTTCGGGCCCCATACATTCTCAAGGATACCCCCGAACATATAAAGGGCAAACATGTTAAAGAACAAATGCATCAATCCGCCGTGCATAAACATATGGGTAATGATCTGCAGAGGCATGAAGTGTTCCGATTTCGGAAAATAGAGCCCCAGGATACCTGTAAGGTCAATCCCCATAATATTCCTCACCGCAAAGGTGACAATAAGCATCAGTACGTTGATCAGTATGATGTTCTTGACAACAGGTGGCAACCCCATCAGTCCTCTTCCGTATCCGTTCATCTCAGTATCTGTTTATGATCATTATAACTTTATTGCCGCCCAAATTAAGTATTAGGTTTAATCCGGCAACCTGTATATTAATATTATTGAAATCTTTTATCAATTTCGTCGAGAGTGAGAATATTTATAACCTGTTTCCCTTTCGGAGAATAATTTGGTGAAGCACAAGCAAAAAGAGTGTCAAAAAGATCCTCCATCTCGAAGAGAGACAGGGGTTTCCCATAGGGAACCGCCATGGCACCAGAGACTGCAACCGCTATTTTCTGGTATAGACTTAAGGAGGGATCCGCCTGAGTGTTCTTAAATTCTTCTATAATAATGTCGAGCAGGGTTGAAGGATCCCCGGTCTCTGCATAGGGAGGCAGTCCCCTTATCTCAATTTCATTGTCGTCAGAAAATTCGATGTTGAAACCCATAGCAGATAATTCCTTTTCTATTTCCCTGAGCACACAGATATCGGCGGGGTTCAGACTTACCTTTACCGGGAACAGGCTTGCCTGGCTCGATCCCTGCGGAGTATCGGGTATTGCCAGGAAACGTTCGAAGAGGATCCTTTCATGGGCCCTCTTCTGATCTATTATCATCACCCCCGACTTGACTGGACAGGCTATATAGCGGTTCCTGATCTGGAAGAATTTCCTGGTATGTTCAGCTTCAGCGTGATGAACCGGGCGGTCATCCGTATGCTTTTCAATACCATGGTAAAGCTTTTCCCAACCGCCGGTACGGTCATTCTCAAACCTGCTTATAAAAGATGACTGTGAAAAGTCCCTTTCTTCCCCGGCGAAGGGGTTGTATCCTGCATTGACCGGTATCTCAGGGGGACCAGGCATATCCATTCCTGCCCTCGGAACGGGGATGTCTATTATTCCCTCGTTGTTAAAATCAAGTGAAGGTACGATGTTAAACCTTCCCAGGGCCTCCCTGACCGATGCCATGAGTATCTGCCAGATGGCTCTTTCATCTTCAAACTTAATCTCTGTCTTGGTAGGATGGATATTTATGTCAATCGATGCAGGATCGGTTTCGAGGTATATGAAATAGGAGGGGATTGAATCGGGAGAAAGGATATTCTGATAGGCCTCAACCACTGCCTTGTGAAAATAGGGATGTTTCATAAAGCGGTCGTTGACGAAAAAGAACTGTTCTCCGAAGGTCTTTCTTGCATTTTCAGGCTTCCCAATAAAACCTTTAATTTTTATAAGGGTAGTTTCTGTATCGAGGGCTATCAGGTCGTTTGTCATCTGCCTGCCAAAGACCCCGATGATCCTCTGTTTGTAGTTACCATGGGGGAGGTTATATACTTCACTGTCATTGTGATACAGAGAAAACTTTATTCCGGGGTGGGCCAGGACCACTTTCTGGAATTCAGTGATTATATGCCTTGTTTCGGTGTTATCAGACTTAAGGAATTTCCTGCGGGCAGGTATGTTGAAGAAGAGATTCTTGACCGAAAAGCCTGTTCCGGCCGGACAACTGCATGGCTCCTGTACCTCTACCTTTGAGCCGTTTATGACGATCCTTGTTCCTGTCTCGCTTTCAGCGTTCCTCGTCTTAAGCTCAACCATGGCAACAGCAGCGATGGAAGCCAGAGCCTCGCCCCTGAATCCTTTAGTTCTTATTGTAAAGAGATCCTGGGCCGTGGTGATCTTGCTGGTCGAATGTCTTTCGAACGAAAGCCTTGCATCAGTTTCAGACATCCCGCATCCGTCATCGGTGACCTGGATAAGTGTCCTGCCTGAATCCTTTATTACCACGGTTATGGTGGTGGCACCTGAATCAACGGAGTTTTCCATAAGCTCCTTGACAACAGATGCAGGCCTCTGAATAACCTCCCCGGCAGCAATCTGGTTTGCTACTGAATCGGGTAATAATCTTATCAGATCGGCCATTAAACTTTGATTTACCGGAGAAAACTCACCAGGGATAACAAAAATATAATACTTTCAATCGCAAATATAAGAATAATTGCCACAGCAGCTTTTTGGCCATGAGGGAGAAAATCATGGATGCAGGCGGGCTGGATTATTTTATATTATATGTATGACTATCTTTGTAAAAAATTCCAGGATGAGAAAATTCATTGTTCTTCTTT
>CAZXSW010000072.1:0-9090 GCA_964642615.1 uncultured Rikenellaceae bacterium
GTATTCAATTTTTCCTATTCCGGAATAAACTTCTTTTTTGCTTTTAGAAACCATAATTATTTAATTTAGTTATGTTTTGAAAATATAAATCTCTTTTACAAAGTAATGAATTTTTTCGTTTAGATAAGACACTATCTCAATATTCTACATAGCTTCAAGATGCGTTTTCCACCTGTCATAAGCTTCCATGTAATCCTTCCTGAGAGCCTTGTCGGGATGTGTCACACCAACAGCCTTAAGCCCCGCAAAGGCCTCCTTCTCAGACTTATAGAACCCTGATCCAATACCTGCACCCCTTGCTGCTCCGATTGATCCGTCTGTGTTGTACAGGTGGATCTCCGTATCAGTTACACACGAGAGAACTTCCCTGAACACCTTGCTGAGAAACATGTTTGCCTCACCTGCCCTGATTAGCCTGGGATCGATTCCAGTCTCCTTCATTATATCTAGTCCGTATTTGAAGGAGAAGGCTATTCCCTCCTGGGCTGCTCTGAATATATGTGCATTTGTGTGCCTGTTAAAATCCAAACCTATAACACGGCATCCGGCATCTTTGTTCAGCAGCATTCTTTCAGCTCCGTTACCAAATGGAAGGATGGAAAGACCTGCCGATCCGGGAGCCTCTTTCGAAGCAAGATCGTTCATGTCGTTGTACGAAAGGTTACCGCCTGTATTGCGCTTGAGCCACGAATTGAGGATACCCGTTCCGTTGATACACAGCAGAACACCAAGCCTTTGTTTATCTGCCGTATGATTGACATGAAGGAAGGTATTGACCCTCGACCGGGGATCAAATTTCTTCTGGTCGGTAACACCGTAAATAACTCCTGAGGTTCCGGCTGTTGCAGCCACCTCACCAGGGTTAAGCACATTAAGTGAAAGTGCATTGTTTGGCTGGTCACCAGCCCTGTATGAAACAGGAATTCCTGAAGGGAGACCTAGTTCGCCGGCAACATCTTTCAGAAGGTTTCCACTTGTTGTGAACGAAGAGGCTGGGGTGGGAAGAAGGTCGGGTGAAAAGCCGAACGACTTCATAAGTTCATCAGATACGGCGTTCTTCTTAAAGTCCCAGAAAATCCCTTCCGACAGTCCTGTAAAAGATGTCGAAATTTCACCTGTTAACCTCATTGCAATGTAATCACCCGGCAACATGATCTTATATATCTTCGCAAAAAGCTCCGGCTCATTTTCCTTTACCCATGCGAGTTTTGCAGCTGTAAAGTTACCCGGAGAATTGAGAAGATGCGACAGGGCGAATTCTTTTCCCAGAATGCCGAATGATTTCTGGCCATAATCAACAGCACGGCTGTCGCACCAGATTATCGACGGACGAAGTACTTTCTTGTCCCTGTCAACAGTAACAAGTCCGTGCATCTGGTATGAAATACCCACAGCACCTATTTCGTTTTTTCTGGTACCCAGCTGGTTGTTGCAATCAGCTATGGCAGCTTTTAGGTTCTCCCACCATGTCTCAGGTTCCTGTTCGGCCCATCCGGGATTTTTGGCGAGAATTTTCATCTCAACCTTCGGATAGAAGGCAGTTGCCAGGCAAATGCCCGAATCACCCTCAATAACAGAAGCTTTAACTGATGAGCTTCCAAGGTCTATTCCAAGTAATAACATAATTTGAAAATTTATAAATTATTATAGTTTTTTTAATGCTGTTTTATTTGCCTAAAGTAGTCAAAGTTCATGTAATCATTGCCAACAATTGTTACACTTTGAACAATTTTTAACAGATTATAAGATTTACCATGCCCCTGCCAGACTTCATCGGCAATAATCCGGCAAAGAAAAACCATCAGAACGACTTCAGTATTTGGTTATCCTGTACAACTAAAGGCGATCATACCCGGCAAACTGTCATTCGCCGGTAGTAAATAGTACCATCCGACTTCCGGTTTACAGGCAGCGTTGCCATCTGGCAGGGATAAAGAACCGTCTTTTCCTCATCAGTATCTACCCCTGTCCACGGCGTGTCGTCAAATTGCAGGCAACCTGAACCGGCTGTGTTATCAGTAGATACCCGGAATATCCTTGTATCTGTGCGATTTGTAAAAATCCAGATCCTTGTCGGGCTTTTCAACCTGTGCAGGGATGGGCTTTCCTGAAAAAGTCTGGAAATAAAGAATACAGGCATTCTTCCAGATTCTGGCATCTCTTTCCTGCATTTCAAGGAACTTCATAACCATCTCGTGCCTGTCGTTGTCGACCGACCCTTTAAGGCTTATCCACTCATTTTTCATTTTTCCGACAGACCTTACTCCGCTGTCATACCTGATACACAACTCATCCCAGAGGGTATTGCCCGATTTTAACCTGTAGTCCCAAGGTACATGATGGAACCAGAGGAGAAGGTTTTCGGGACAGGTCTCAAGGTTCTCATACGTATCCCTGACCGGTTTGAAGTACTGGCCCACTGCATTGCTCCCTTTAGAAGTCCTGTCGAACCCGATCCCCGCTGAGTCGGCCCTGTGATAATAAACAGAGGTCCAGTCCTGCCTCCCCCTGCTGACCCAGGGTCCGGGTCCGTAATGATGTCCTTCATACATAATATGATGAAGTCCGAGAGGGGTCATGTAATCAACTGCTATCTCCCTCGAATCCATCATCATCCTGCTTATTTTCGTAACAACATCCCTGTTATTTGTAAAGGTCATCCTTATCCATTCGTCAGCTATAACCGACGACTCAATCCAGGGGTCCCAGGCCATTCTTCCGAAGGCATACCAGTTAGACTGAGCAAAGGGATGGCCGGTCCAGTTCCTGACATCACCTGTATTTGAGACTCCGGCAATGGCAGTAAGTTCGTGGTTTTCAACCGATCCGTCAATTATACCGGCTACCAGTGTCCCTTTTCCCATGGCATAGGTATCTGACTTCAGGCATTCCTCAAACAGGGGGGCAAGATATACCAGGTGCACTGATGAACCAAGGTATTCCTGTGTTATCTGCAGCTCGGGCATCAGGGGGGTCTTCGGCATGGCTCCGAAAAGCGGATGGAACGGTTCCCTGGGCTGAAAGTCAATAGGGCCGTTCTTTACCTGAACTATCACGTTTTCCCTGAACTTACCGTCGAGGTTAATAAATTCATTATAGGCCTGTTTTGCCCTGTCATCAGGAACATTATTATCGTAAACGAATGCCCTCCACATCACTACACCTCCATGGGGAGCTACGGCATCGGCCAGCATATTGGCACCGTCGGCATGATCCCTTCCGTAGTTCTGCGGACCCGGCTGTCCTTCTGAATTGGCTTTTACAAGGAAGCCTCCGAAGTCGGGGATATAACTGTAGATCTCATCTGTCTTGTCTTTCCACCATTTTCTTACATCATCATCAAGAGGGTCGGCCGTTTTCAAACCACCGATCTCTACAGGGGCACTGAACCTGGCAGTCAGATAAACCTTAAGGCCATAAGATCTGAAAACATCAGCCAGTACAGCAACCTTTTCAAGATAGTCTTTTGTAAGAATAAGAGCATTGGCATTAACGTTTGTCAGGGCTGTGGAATTAATGCCGACCGAGGCATTTGCCCTGGCATAATCGGTATATCTTTCAGATACTTCGCCGGGAAGAGCCTCCCAGTCCCATAACGATAATCCCGCATAACCTCTTTCCACACTCCTGTCCAGATTGTCCCAGTGATTGAGTATCCTGATCTTTGTTTTGGGTGAACTGCTTATACTTAGACCCTCCAGGCTGGTATGCATCTGCATGAGTCTCAGATAATGAAAGACTCCGTACAGAACTCCCCTGTCTGTATTGCCTGCAATTACGGTAACATCCTTTCTTTTATATCTGGTACTCAGTATAAGAAACCCTTCTTCACCAATAGCCGACAGTTTATCATTAAGCTTCAGTGAAGCAATGATCCTTGAACTCTGTGCCGTTCCTGCTACTATTGTTCCATTCTTCCTTACTGATTTAACCCGTGGAACCGTTTCTCCGAGCAGACCTCCCAGGCCCGTCTGCAACTCATTTGCAGCTGAGGTAAAAACGGGAGAGTCTCCCTCAAAGAGCCATCCGTTGACAGAACTACGGTACTGGTCAAGGATGACCGGATCACTGATAAGATCGTACCTTAGCCATAACCTGTATCCGTCCTCAGCTTTTGAAAAGGATGACATGGAGGTCATCATGGCCATAATAATCAGTGTGATGCTGACTTTTTTCATAAATGGGATTTATTATTTATTAATATTCGTTTTCCGGAGTGAAGAACTTCGTACTATCAGGTTGTGTCGCAATATAATGGTACTGAGGTTAGCATTTTCAGAGTTGCTGAGTCTGGCAATGATGGCATTTGCGGCTATCTCACCCATCTCCCTTGCCGGATAGTCGATGGTTGTCAGGTTCGGGGTTATAAGATGACTTACAGGGTCGTTGTTAAAACCTGCCACAGCGATATCTTCAGGTATCCTGATGCCTGCCTTAAGGAGTTCCACCATCACTGCCACGGCGGAGGTGTCGTTTGAAGTGAAGATGCCGTCGGGCCGGGGTTTCATCCTTATCATCTTCTGAGCTGTTATTGTGCCCGAGAGTTCACTCATATCGCCTGAAAACACAAGGCGCTGATCGAAGGCAATACCGTTGTCGGCAAGAGCCTGCCTGTAGCCGGAGTAACGATCGGAGTAAACGTTTCTCAGGAGGTTTCCGCCAAGATGTACTATCCTTTTACAGCCCTGCTCAACAAGATGGGCAGTGGTTTCATATCCTGCCCTGAAGTTATCAATCACCACCCCCATACAGTCGTGGCAGTCAGAAACCCTGTCAAAGAATATTACCGGAATGTTCTTACTGAACAACAGATTAAAATGTTCAAGGTTGTCTGTATCAGAAGCCAGGGAAACAAGAAGACCGTCAACCCTCGAATTGAAGAGAGTGGAGATACAGGCCGCCTCTTTCTTCCCTGATTCCTGCGACTGGCTTATTATAAGGCCGTAACCATTATCAGATGTAATCTTCTCTATACCGGCAATGGCGGCTGCCATAAAATAACTGTTGAGCCGTGGCACAACAACACCGATGGTCTGGGTCCTTGTCAGCCTTAGGTTGCTAGCAAACTTATTGTGCCTGTAACCCATTTCCCTGGCTACACTCCTTATCTTCCTCTTGGTCTCCTGTTTTATATGCGGATGATCCTTCAGCGCCCTGCTGACGGTCGACGGTGACAGGTTAAGAGCTTTGGCCACATCATATATAGTCACTTCCCTGCTTGTCTTTATCATCCTCTGTTTTTTTATCAAAAATAAAAAATTAAACCATAAAGGAAGCCCTGTAATGCATAAATACATGCAATCGGTTGCAATATTTCGTCCTGTTAATTGTACAAGTGAAAATTAACTTTTATTTTTATATGGTAGTTCTTATTTAAGCCTGACCATGAAATCATATCCCGGCAGGCTGACAGATCACTGTGATACAATTCGGAATAAAAGAAAGATTTAACTTAAACGGGGACTCCAGGCATGTACAGATTCTTATCAACATCAATTCTGTCACTCTTTTGCATAGTGACTTTTACAGGCGCCAATCCTTCATTTGGTACCAGAAGCTTTATTTCTGAAAGAAAAGCCAGGGGGGCATTTACCGTCTCCGCTCCGGGCAGGAACACTCCGCTGTTGTACAGCTCCCGGGACTGGCCGGGGGTTATCAGGGCATTCAACGACCTGGGAAATGACATTGAAAAAGTTACTGACCTTAAGCCAGAAATTATTGCCGACAGAACGCCCTCTTCCAGGGAGCTTATAATTGCCGGAACCATTGGCAGGAGCGCCATCATTGACAAGCTTATAAGTGAGGGCAGGATAGATGTCAGTGATGTAAACGGTAAATGGGAATCGTTCCTCATCGAGGTTGTAAAAAATCCCTGCAAGGGGGTAAAAAAAGCCCTTGTAATTGCCGGAAGCGATAAAAGAGGTACTATTTTCGGCATCTATGAGGTATCGAGGCAGATAGGAGTCTCCCCCTGGTACTGGTGGGCTGATGTCCCTGTTAGACATTCTGAGAGGCTTTATGCCCTCCCGGGACGAAATGTCTATGGCTCCCCTTCGGTTAAGTACAGGGGCATCTTTCTTAATGATGAAGCTCCCGACCTCACCAACTGGATAAGGGAAAAATACGGAGATGTTCCGGTAAGCGACAATCCTCCCATGCCGGAGGGAGTTGCAAACTACGGTCGCGAATTCTATACCAGACTCTTTGAACTGATGCTGAGGCTCAAAGCCAACTATCTATGGCCGGCCATGTGGAACAACGCCTTCAACGAGGACGACCCCGAAAATCCGCGGCTGGCAGATGAATACGGTATAGTTATGGGCAACTCCCATCAGGAACCCATGCTGAGGGCACAAAAGGAATGGGACAGAAGATATATTAAAACTATAGGCACATGGAACTATGCCCGTCACCCAGAAATACTCGAAGACTTCTGGAGAGAGGGAATAAGAAGGAACAGGAATTATGAAAGCATTGTTACAATAGGCCTGAGGGGAGCAAATGATACGCCCATGGCTCCCGGTGGACCTGAAGCCAATATGTCGCTTCTTGAAAAGATTGTCGGGATCCAGAGGAATATGCTTACAGAGGAGATGAACAGGGATATCACAACCATCCCCCAGCTCTGGTGCCTCTATAAGGAGGTCCAGGATTTCTATAACGCGGGCATGAGGGTGCCCGAAGATGTAACCCTTCTCTGGGCAGAAGATAACTGGGGCAATGTAAGAAGGCTTCCTACGGCTGAGGAGAGAAAACGAAGCGGAGGAGCAGGTATCTATTACCATTTCGACTATCATGGAGGCCCAAGAAGTTATCAGTGGATTAATACCAATCCTGTTGCGAAGATCTGGGATCAGATGTCACTGGCAAAGCAATACGGCGCCGACAGAATATGGATAGTCAATGTAGGACACTTCAAGGGCTACGAATTGCCAATGGAATACTTTCTCGACCTTGCCTGGAACACAGATGCCCTTACAGCCGGGAATATTTCTGAGTACACCAGGTACTGGGCTGAAAGGGAATTCGGGAAGGAATATTCACAATACATAGCCAGGCTGATGTGCCTTTATACAAGGTATAACGGACGCCGCAAACCAGAACTTCTGTCTCCCTCAACCTACAGCCAGATCAACTACAGGGAAGCTGAAAGAATCATGGAGGATTATAATGCCGTTGCCGACGAAGCTGAAGATATTTTCAACAGGCTGCCTGCAGAAAGCAGGGATGCTTTTTACCAGCTTGTGCTCTTCCCTGCAAAAGCCAGTGCCGTTGTCAATGCCCTTTACATAGCGGCAGGTAAAAACGACCTTTATTCAGGACAGGGAAGAGCCAGCACCAGCGACATGGCCGACATGGTGGAATCACTTTTCACAACCGACACGGCAATGATGGGTTATTTCAACAGGTCGTTTGCAGATGGCAAATGGAACCATTTCATGGACCAGGCTCATCTGGGTTACGTGAACTGGGCCGATCCTCCTGTTAACAGCCTCAGAGCCATAAAACTTAAAAGAACCGAAGCAGCTGATAAAGCCTCCATGGGCGTGGCACCGGAAGGTAGCGGGGAAGTATGGCCCGATAATCCTGCTACTGCCATGCTGCCATCTTTCGACAGCTTCAACAGGCAGACAAGGTATATAGATGTTTTCAACAGGGGAAGCGGAAGCATCGAATTCACTGCAGAACCGGATCACGACTGGATAAAAACAGCCAGTGAAAAAGGACCTTTCGGTAAAGATCACAGGGTTCTTGTTACAATTGACTGGAACAAGGTGCCTGAGGGAAGAAACGAGGGAAGCATAACCTTAACCGGCACAGGGAAAAAGGTAGTAGTAAAAGTCCCTGTCTTCAACCCCGCAGAAATAAGCAGGGAGACACTCGACGGATTTATTGAAGGCGATGGTTATGTAGCGGCCGAGGCTGAACATTTCACTTCACATAAGAATGAAGGAACAAGACGCTGGACAAAAATAGAGGAATACGGACACACCCTCTCGGGAATGCGTGCTGAGGCTCCCGCAGATGCTCTGCCTGCAACACCCGGCAAAGACTCCCCTGTTATGGAATATAAAATGTATCTGTTCAACCCCGGATCAGTTGAACTTACATCAATTTGCTCCCCGACACTTAACTTCATGGCCGGCCGTGGACTGCAATATGCAGTTTCATTTGACGACCAGGATCCGCAGATAATAACCCTTGTCCCCTCTGACTACAACGCCCAGAACGGTAACAGGGACTGGGAAAAATCCGTAAGCGACAATGCACGGTTCAGCAAGAGTACACATTCTCTTAACACTCCTGGATATCATACCCTTAAGATATGGATGGTCGATCCAGGAGTCGTCATCCAGAAGATAATAGTCGACACAGGAGGCTTAAGAGAAAGCTATCTGGGTCCTCCTGAAAGTTTCAGCAGTATTACTTCAGAACACTTTACCCCCCTGCGGGAAAATGAGTTTCCCGAACGGGAGAAGGTTCAGTCGAAGAACAATAATATCAAATAAATTCTTAACTTGGAACCAGCCTCCTGAAAGAGGCTGGCTTCCTTTAGACTATTTAAACCAATACTGGTTAAAAACTAAAATAACATGAAAAGAAGAAAGTTCATAACCAACTCAGTGGCAGCAGCCGCCGGGACCTTCATTATTCCCACAATTATCCCTGCCTCTGTGATGGGGAAAAATGCTCCCAGTGAAAGGATCAATATTGGCTGGATAGGATGCGGAAGACAAGGAACCGGAGATATTGCCGGCACAATGCGTTTTGATTCAGCCATGGTGGTGGCCTGTTCCGATGTCGATTCTAAAAGAATGGAGATAGGCAAGCAGTTTGTCGAAAACTTCTATTCAAGGCAGACAGGAAAAACAGGCTATGCCAATGTTAAGATGTATGCTGACTACAAGGAGATGCTCCTTGACAAATCAATTGATGCCGTAATGATAACAACCCCCGACCACTGGCATTCGCAGCCGGCAATTGAAGCGGCTCTAGCAGGCAAGGACATCTACCTTGAGAAACCCACATCCCTTACAATTACTGAAGGACGACTTCTCAGTGATGTGGTAAAACGAACAAAGGTTATCC
>CAZXSW010000073.1:0-1188 GCA_964642615.1 uncultured Rikenellaceae bacterium
CACCACCGAAGAGATCAGAAATGCCCTTCTTAAATTCAGCGAATCGGGTAAATTCATCATTGCCTGGGCCGATTATGTTATGCTTCAGGAAGGGTATTACCTGTCCACTGCAGCCGACAGGATCTTCATTAATCCCGGTACCATGATGGATTTCAAGGGGTTGAGCGGAGAGGTAATGTTCTACAAAAAAGCTCTCGACAAAGTAGGTGTTGACGTCCAGGTGATTCGTCACGGCAGGTTCAAGGGTGCCGTCGAACCCTTCCTTCTCGATGACCTGAGTCCCGAAAATGAAGAACAGATAATAGATTATGTAGGCTCGATATGGCAGCATGTTGTAGCAAATATATCCCGGGCCCGTAGCATCGGGGAGAATGAGCTTAACGCCATGGCCGATAACCTTGTTGCCTATGTCGCACAGGGAGCCCTTGACAACGGACTTGTCGACGGACTTCTATACAGGGATCAGCTTGAAGACACACTTAAGGTGCTCTCAGGTACCGAAAGCAACAGGAAACTCAGCCTTGTTCCGATGTCAAAATATTCAAGGGTACCTGAATCAGTGAAAAAGACTTCGGGTAAGGACAGGATAGCTGTGATCTTTGCCGAAGGTAACATAGTAACGGGCAAGGGAGGAAGTTATAATATAGGGGGAAACCACTACGCAGAGGTGATAAGGAAGGAAAGACTTGACTCGAACGTAAAAGCCATTGTTCTGAGGGTTAATTCACCCGGGGGCAATGCCATAGCTTCCGACGTGATGTGGAGGGAGCTGGAGCTGGCAGCCGCCGAAAAGCCCCTCGTTATTTCAATGGGCAACTATGCCGCATCAGGAGGATACTTCATATCGGCTCCGGCAACAAGAATATACTCGAACCCGACCACCATAACCGGATCAATTGGGGTGTTCGGTCTGATTCCCAATGCATCAACCCTTCTCAGCCAGAAGCTTGGGATTAACACAGCTACAGTTAAGACAAACGCCAGCTCCGACTTCCCCTCTGTAATAAGGCCCTTGAGTTCAAAGGAAAAAGAAGTTATGCAGATGAGTATCGAACATGTATACAGTGATTTCGTGTCAAAAGTCGCCTCGGGAAGAAATATGTCTCCCCAGGCTGTCGACAGCATTGGAGAAGGCAGGGTATACAGCGGAAGCAGGGGCTTGCAGATAGGCCTTGTGGATGAAATCGG
>CAZXSW010000073.1:1288-3512 GCA_964642615.1 uncultured Rikenellaceae bacterium
GTGATCATCTGCTGCCATACGGGAACCTGAGGGAAAGCCTGAAGAACATAAGAAGGGCCGATATAATAATTGTTACCAAATCGCCTGCCGGCATCTCTCCTATGGACATGAGGGTTATAAGAAAGAATATAAACAAGGCACCCTATCAGGAACTCTTCTTTACCAGCCTTGGCTACGGATCACCGGTTCCTGTCTTCAGCGAAACACCGCCATGGGAATCCGTTTCTTCAGAAAACGGGAAAAACATCAATGTCCTCCTTGTTACAGGGATCGCCAATCCTGATCCTTTTAAAGATTACCTTACAGCCTCCTTCGGAGAAGTAGTCCATCTGAGTTTCCGCGACCATCACAACTTCTCAGCAACCGATATTGACAATATCACTGCCACCTTTACCGCTATGAAAGGTCAGGATAAAGTGATAATCACAACCGAGAAAGACGCACAGAGATTGGGAGAAATTGCTAATATTGCACAACCTGTAAAAGCTTCGGCTTACTTCATTCCCCTGACTGTAGTTTTCAGAGAGGATGAAAAAAAGATATTTGACAACCTGATATTAAATTATGTTAGAAAAAATAAACGAAACAACAGGGTTTCTGAGATCCAGGGGCTTCATTGATCCTGAGGCAGGAATCGTTCTGGGCACCGGCTTGGGAGGACTGACCGCCCGTATAGAGAACACTATCGAAATTGACTACAGCGAAATACCAAACTTCCCTGTTTCGACCGTTGAGGGCCATGCAGGCAAACTTATCTACGGTGATTTCGGAGGGAAAAAGGTTGTTGCCATGAAGGGCAGGTTCCATCATTATGAAGGCTACACTGCACAGCAGATTGCCCTCCCAATAAGGGTTCTCAGACACCTGGGAATCAGGTGCCTCTTCCTGTCGAATGCGGCCGGCGGAGTAAACCCTTCCTTCAGCATAGGTGATATAATGATAATCACCGACCATATCAACCTAATGCCCAATCCCCTGCTCGGACCCAATGATGAGCGGATAGGACCACGGTTCCCCGATATGGGAGAAGCCTACGACAGGTACCTTATAAAAAAGGCTGCACTGATAGCCGAGGCAAACAACATTATGGTACGTAAAGGCGTCTATCTTGCCACTACCGGACCCACCTTTGAAACTCCTGCTGAATACAGGTATTTCAGGATCATAGGCGCTGATGCAGTAGGAATGTCAACAGCTCTTGAGGTGATAGTAGCCCGTCATATGAACCTGCCATGCTTTGCCGTGAGTATCATTACCGATCTGGGTGTCGAAGGCAAGATCGAATACACAACTCACGAGTCGGTTCAGAAAGAGGCCGAAAAAGCCGAGTCGAAGATGACCACTATAATGACAGAGATGATATCTACTCTGTAGATTACAGCTGTCATCCTGACTTATCGTATTACGGCACAGGCCTTTTTAACCTTTATGCTTTTGCCCTGTTCATTAAAAACAGTGATGAACAGTACATAGATCCCTGTATTAACAAGGCTTCCGCCACCGGAGGTGGCATCCCATACAAGGGTGGCTTCCTGACCGGTATAGAGGTTCTCAGCAACCCTCTTTACAAAAGAGCCGGTCTCATCAAAAACCTCCATCGATACTACATTTCCCGAACCTGCAAGCCTGAGGCTCACCTGTACATAATCCTCAAATCCGTCATTGTCGGGGGTGATTCTGGTTGAAGAGATACTTACTTCATCCGTAAGGACGGGCTCCATAACCGACATTGAGTTCTCAGCCCCGGGGGTCCCCCATCCTGCATCCTCTGAAGCCGAATGCCACTGTGCCGAAACAGGGAACACGGCCGTGCCGGCAACCCTCTCGAGCGATATGCCTTCGTTGCCTGAAAGCAAGGGATAGTGCATATCATCCGAATACACTACATCATCAATTATTTCAAGCTGCCTGCTTAGGAGGATAAGATGTCCCCCTGCATCGGGCATCGAAGGCAGTGATGACACTTCATGAATATACTGCTCCTCTGATGAAGGATACCTCAGAAGCACCTTGTCCTTGTCTTCGGTTATAGTAAAATGAGTCCCCGGGACAACAGTGTACGATTCGTGATAAAACGCGATAGCTGAGGATGTGTCGCCTGTAGCATCATTGACAGTTGCCAGAAGAATCTGCGATGCATCCAGTATCTTTTCAGATACGTTGAGCAACTCGATATAATCAGGATCGCCCGGAAGCGGATTGAAAAGGATCTCGTTTATTATGA
>CAZXSW010000073.1:3612-8770 GCA_964642615.1 uncultured Rikenellaceae bacterium
ATCTCAATATACTCCTCTTCAGGCAGCATCACTGACGGAGAAGGATCGGCCATCACTTCGGTTATAATCACTTCACCCCGCAGTGGAGGTATTGAAAACTGCCCCTTTACAAGCGCTTCAGTTTGTCGCCTGTGATAGAGAAGAGTAGTTTGGGGATTGTCTTTCCCCGTGCCTGATTCCGGATGAATCTCCCGGGAATCAATGTACCTGTCAGGATAAGAAACCCTTTTTGACAATACAGGTGTTCCGAATCCTGAAACGTTACGGTCTGTTGCATGCAAAAGCAGCAACAGGACCACTAAAATAACTTTCTTCATGCAGCGTGACGAATAGAAAAAAAACGTTACTTTTGTCCGTTTTGAACTTAAGCTTAAATATAAGTAATTACTTTTATTCTAACAATTTAAATTATGAAGACAGCTGTTGTTGGCGCTACCGGGATGGTAGGCCAGACTATGATCAAAGTTCTGGAAGAGAGAAATTTTCCTGTGACTGAATTTATTCCTGTAGCCTCGGAACGTTCCGTTGGCAAGGAAATAATATTCAGGGGGAAAGCTGTTAAGGTTGTGAGCCTGACGGATGCCGTCAAAGCCAAACCTGTATTTGCAATATTCTCGGCAGGAGCAACAACGTCTAAGGAATGGGCCCCGAAGTTTGCTGAAAACGGGACAATTGTTATTGACAACTCATCGGCATGGAGGATGTATGACCATGTGCCCCTTGTTGTTCCTGAGATTAACAGTCATGCTATTAAAAAAGGCGACAGGATTATAGCCAATCCCAACTGTTCAACAATTCAGATGGTAATGGCCCTTGCTCCGCTTCACAGAAAATACGGGATAAAACGTATTGTAGCTGCTACTTACCAGTCAGTGACCGGTACCGGAGTGAAAGCCGTTAAACAGATGGAAAATGAAAGGCAGGGCATTAAGGGTGAAATGGCTTATCCCTACCCTATCGATATGAACTGCTTCCCTCATGGTGGTTCATTCCAGGAAGATGGTTACACCACCGAAGAGCAGAAGCTGCTTGATGAGACACGCAAGATCCTTGAGGACAATACCATCCAGGTGACAGCCACTGTTGTAAGGATCCCTGTTGTCGGAGGCCATTCGGAAGCTGTGAACATAGAGTTTGACAATGAATACGATATCGAAGAGGTAAAAAGACTGATCAGTGAATTTCCCGGTGTTGCCGTTTACGACAATCCTTCGGAGAATATCTACCCCATGCCCCTTATGGCTCATAACCGTGATGAGGTATTTGTTGGCAGGATAAGGAGGGATCATTCGCGCGAAAAATGTCTCAACCTATGGATTGTCTCTGATAATATCCGCAAGGGTGCTGCCACAAATGCCGTACAGATAGCTGAGTACATGGCAGCCAACGGACTTTACTAATACCTTAACTCTCCCTGTCATCGTGCCCTGCAATCACCAGCCAGCATGATACTGACCCGATGAATGCCCTGGGGCCCGGCGGCAGGGAGAGTTCTTTTATTCCTCCCCTGTCTCAAACAGGAAGCTGTTGTAGGGATATCTTGTTATGTGTATCTTCTTCACTTCCTCATAAAGGATTTCCTTTAGCTGAGGAATATTCTCACCTGACCTCGCCGAGATAAAGACCACCGGGTTTTCACTGTCTCTGCCCATCCATGTATTCCTGAGGTCGTCGAGTGAATAGTTCTGCCGTGTGGCAGGGGTCAGATCATCATCCTGTTTGTGGGTATAGGTAAAGGCATCTATCTTGTTAAAGATAATAATCATCTTCTTTCCGGCTGAGCCCAGTTCACTGAGGGTCTCGTTGACAATCTGTATCTGTTCTTCAAAGCCTGGATGTGAGATATCGACAATGTGGAGCAGAAGGTCCGATTCCCTCACCTCGTCGAGGGTTGACTTGAATGATCTTACAAGGTCGTGAGGGAGCTTCCTTATAAATCCGACAGTATCAGAGAGAAGAAAAGGGAGATTGCCAATAACCACCTTTCTAACAGTGGTATCGAGTGTTGCAAACAGCTTGTCTTCAGCGAAAACCTCTGATTTACTGAGGAGGTTCATAAGGGTTGACTTGCCTACGTTGGTATATCCTACCAGTGCTGTTCTCACCATTTTCCCCCGGTGTTTTCTCTGTGTGGCCATCTGAACATCAATCTTCTTGAGCTGGGTCTTCAGAAGGGCAATCTTGTCGCGAATGATCCTTCTGTCGGTCTCTATTTCGGTTTCCCCTGGTCCCCTGAGACCAATACCACCACGCTGCCGTTCAAGGTGGGTCCACATACCTGCCAGCCTTGGAAGCAGGTACTGATACTGGGCAAGCTCAACCTGGGTACGGGCGTGAGAGGTTCTGGCTCTTTTTGCAAAGATGTCGAGAATAAGATTGGTCCTGTCTAGGGTCCTGCATCCAATCTCCCTTTCGATATTTCTTAACTGACTTGGTGAGAGTTCATCATCAAAAATTGCCAGGTCGATATCTTCAGAGGATACAAACTGCGCTATCTCAGCAATCTTGCCAGAACCGACAAAGGTCCTGGCATCGGGCACAGGCAATTTCTGAATGAATTTACGGACCGGCACGGCACCTGCCGTCTCCGACAGGAAAGCAAGCTCTTCAAGAAATTCCTCAGTCTCACCCTCAGGTTGTCCGGGACGGCTGAGCCCTATAAGTATAGCCCTCTCGGGATCGGTACTTATACCTGTCATCTTATAATATTCCTGTTACTCTGAACCGCCCCCCGGATAGCCTCTTTAAGGGCTTCCGAGCAATCAAGCACCATTTCAATATCAGATGGGAAGGGAACGGCTTTTGATTTGGTTTTCTGGAGCTGGAAAGAATTCAGAGCCTGGATGTCACCCACAGCGCGTGCTGATATATGTTCAAAGGTCGACCGGGCACCAAGCGGTTCTTTTTTGAGGACCTTTGAAGGACTGACCTGCATTACCTCAATATCTCCCTCGATGATACAGGTTTTTGACTGTACGCTCTCAATAAGTGCACACTGCAGGGTTTTGTATTTCACCGTTTTTATGTCATTCCCAAGCGTGTCTTTCATCACATTTCCCTTGCTGTCGAGCTGATAGTTGAAACCGTCAGCAACGTCTCTTTTTATAACAGAATCCCTTTGCATGGTCTGGTCGGGACTCACCATAATGTCTCTTACATTGATATTTACATAGTAGTCGTAACTGGTCTCCCTGTCGAGGTCACGGATATGATACTCGACCCAGTCGCGGTTAAGCCTGGGCAGGTCGAGAGCCAGCAAATCGTCTTCAAATTCCCTGGGGAATTGTATCCCCGAACGGTTCTGGAGGGATACCAGCACCCTGCTCATACCCATATATCTGGCTTCATTAATCATGTTGTCTATATTTTCATAATCGCCAACATATTCCTTTGCCCTTATAAACTCCTCATAGGCCTGGCGGTACGAGTCCTTTAGTCCGCTTTTCATCAGTTCAGTCCCGTGAGCATAGTAGAAATCGGCCGATTTGCGCTTGGCGGCAACCATCTCAGGCATATAATCGACATAGGGGAATTCGATGGTCCTGTTGTTATACTGGAGCGGAGTAATAGTCCTGACCATAGCCTGCCTGTCGCTGAGCTTTTTGTTTACCAGGTAGATCTCGTCCCAATTCTCCGGTCTCCCTTCCATTTTGAGAAAGCGGATTCTCTCATTGTCCTGTTCAACAGCGATCTTATAAGAGCGTTCAAGAATGGCGATCTGCTTGGCATCGCGCGGATTTTTTCGAAGTTGCCTTACGGCCATATCGATGGCGGAGTCATAGTTGCCTCTTTCAAGTTGCTTCTTTGAAGAACCGCATCCGGTCATAAGCAATCCCAGGATCAGGAAAAGGGGTAGATACTTTTTCATCGTTAAAGGGTTTTTATTTTGATGGCATGGTGTGATCCACATGTTGATAAAATCATATTAAAAAATGTTTTTGCAGGCATCCATGCAGGTTTCATACTCAGACAGTTTTGATGCAGGTAAAATTATAAAAAACATTGAAATAGCAAATATATTCAGCCATCCTCAATAACCTGCCGTTGATTGTCAGAAAATAAAATTGAGCCACATTGAAAATCTCACTCTCACCGGCTGACCACGCTGGAGCCCGGGGCTCCATTTAGGAGACGACTGTATTGCAGCAACAGCCTCATTATCAATAAGAGGATGAACTCCTTTGACAACAGTAACATTTGAAACAGATCCGTCGGTCTCAACAATAAAAGTCAGGTAAACCCTGCCCTGTATCTTTTTATCAATTGCCTCCTGAGGGTAAGTTGTTCGTTTCTGGACCCACTCCCTGAACTTATTTATGTCTCCTCCCCTGAACGAAGGCATGATTTCAACGATGAACATTGGCTCACCCTGGCCAAACCCTCCTTCTCCATCGAAGATGTCATCGCCATATCCTCCGGATCCTCCCGGACCTTCAAGCTCGGTTATGACATCCGACTGTATTATCAGGTCGGTGGCTTCGGGCAGAAGGTCAACCGGACTGACCGAATCGACTATGACCGGAGCGACATATTTAAGGACTTCAGTAACTACAGGCTGTGTTTCGGTAGGTGGTGGTGCCGGAGGAACATATACCCTCTCAGGCGGGGGTTCGTAGTATTCCATCTCGACCATCACACCTCCGCGGCCCCCGCCTGCATATACCAGGTCGTTTTCAGGTTTGTCGAGAAAGGGTATCACAACGGCAAGGGAAAAGGCCAGGGTAGCAATGATGATTCCGGCGACAAGGCTTCTGTCGTACCTGCTGCGAAGCTGGTAAGCACCATATTCTTTGTTTCGGTGTTCAAAGATTATATCATCAAAACCGGGGACTCTTTCCTTGCTCATGATATGGTTTCCGGGATTTTGTTATAAAGCCTTTTGAAGCAGCTGTAAGAGGGCTCTCCAATGCCTGTTGAAATCCCGGATATATATTTTAATGATAACAAAGTTATGGCAATAAAATTTTAAGTACTACTTACAAAACGCCTGTAAAATTACAAATAAGCGTAATCCCTTCAAAACCGACAACAGAAGCTTTTTAAGAATGTTTTAAAGTTTTCAATTTTTTATTAAATTTGCGGCAGTTTTATCGGGGGTTTAGCTCAGTTGGCTAGAGCGTGTGACTGGCAGTCACAAGGTCAGGGGTTCGATTCCCCT
>CAZXSW010000074.1:0-8691 GCA_964642615.1 uncultured Rikenellaceae bacterium
ATGAGCTTGGCGATCCTCTGCCGGGCGCTACCGTTCAGATTGAAGGAACAACCCTTGGTGCCATTACTGATATGGAAGGTAAATTCAGCGTTGAAGTACCTAATCAGAACGCCGTTGTTGTTGTTTCGTTTGTTGGATACGTCACTCAGAAAGTCCCTGTTGCAGGAAAAACCACTATCAACGTTTCACTGGAACCTACACTGGAAAGCCTCCAGGAAGTCGTGGTTGTTGGTTATGGTGTTCAGAAAAAGACAACTGTTACAGGATCTGTTTCTGTTGTAAAAGGTGACGAGGTAGCAAAAGTTCCCGTCTCTAACATATCCAATGCTATGGGTGGAAAACTTGCCGGTGTTCTTACCAGGCAGGATGGTGGACAGCCTGGCCAGGACAACGCCGACATTTTCGTCAGGGGTGTTGCAACCACAGGTAATTCAAAGCCTCTTATCGTTGTCGACGGTGTAATCAGGGACAACATTAACCAGATCGACCCCTCCATCATCGAGTCGGTATCAGTTCTTAAAGATGCTGCTGCTGTTGCTCCTTACGGTATGGGTGGTGCAAACGGTGTTATCCTTATCACAACCAAAAAAGGTACAGAAGGCCTTCCTACACTCTCCTTCAATACTTACTATGGTATTCAGACACCTACCTACTACCCCGACCTTCTCAATGCAGTAGATTATATGAAGCTGCGTAATGAGGGTGTTCTGAATGAAAACCCGAGCCTACCTTTAGATCAGCTTGATTTCGATCCTGAAATGATCGCTGATTATGCCAACCTTCATGCAGACGATCCTGACCTTTATCCTGACAGCAGGACCAAAGACCTTGTAAATTTCAACATCCCGATTCAGAAGCACGACCTTCAGATCAGCGGAGGTTCTGAAAAACTCAAGTATTTTGCAGGTCTTGGTTATTTTGGCCAGGAAGGTCTCTTCGAAAGAGTTAACTACAACAGGTTCAACTACAACCTTAACCTTGAGACCAAAGTAACGAATACTACTACCGTTGCTTTGTCATTCCTTGGATCTGCAGAAACAACCAACGACCTCGACGATGCTTCGTCAGCAGGTGCGATCTTCAGGAGCGGTTACAAATTCATCCCGACTGAATCAATCTACTATTCTAACGGCCTCTGGGGACAGTTTGCAGGTAACTCACCCGTTGCAGTTCTTAACGGCGATGGCTATGAGAAAAATGAAAGGAATACTATCCTCACAACCGTTTCCGTTGAGCAGCAGCTTCCCTTCATCCAGGGCCTTAGTGTAAAAGGTTCTTTCAGCTATGATACAAGGATGTCGTACATTAAAGGATGGCACACTCCATTTGTTTACTACGCTGCCAACCTTTATGCAACTCCCCGTACATTTACACCCCAGATTTCTACCCAGGAAGGTGGAGCACCCGCTTATACATACCTGAGACAGGAGAACCAGAGATCAAGGAACTATACCTATCAGGGTATTGTCAACTATGCAAGATCCTTCGGCGAACATGATTTTACAGGACTACTTGTTGCTGAAGCAAGAAACAATAACTATGACATGCTCAATGCCCGCAGGAATAACTTTGCCATCGGTATTGATGAGATGGGCCTCGGAAGTTCAGATAAGGCCGACTTTGACAATAACGGTTCTTCATCTGTAGGCGCCCAGATCGGTTATGTATACAGGGTGGGATGGACATTCAAGGACAGGTATATGCTTGAAGCATCAGGCCGTTATGATGGTCACTACTACTTCGCTCCCGGTAAGAAATGGGGTTATTTCCCCGCTTTCTCAGCTGGATGGAGAATCTCGGAAGAAAACTTTATGCAGAATGCTGACTGGATCAACAACCTTAAGCTGAGAGCATCATGGGGTAAATCAGGTAACCTTGCCGGTTCTGCTTACCAGTACCTCTCGGGTTATACCCTTGCAGGAAACGGTTATGCATTTGCTGGTAAAATGGTACAGGAAGCTTATGTTAATACTGAAAACAACCCTAACATCACCTGGGAGGTTTCATCAAAAGCTGACATTGGTGTTGACGCAGGTTTCTGGAGAGATCTTCTTACTGTTGTTGTTGACGTCTTCTATGAAAAAAGAACAGGTATGTTGCTCAGCCCTGCTATAACAGTTCCCTATGAGTATGGCCTCGGCCTTGCCCAGGAAAATGCAGGTAAGATGGATAACTACGGTTTTGAACTCTCACTTGGTACCAACCACGAATTTGCAAGCGGCCTCAGGGTTAATGCAACGGCTAACGTTTCAATGGCTTACAACAAAATGGTTGAGACCTTTGAAACTGCAGCTACCTACAACAATCCCAACAGAAGACTTACCGGAAGACCTTACGGAACCCAGTTCGGATATGAGACTGATGGCCTCTTCACCACGGCTGACGACAAGAACAGCGATGGTATCATTGATGCTGCCGACGGATGGGATCTCGTACAGTGGGGTGTTCTTCACCCGGGAGACATCAAGTACGTTGACCAGAACGGTGACGATAAAATGACCGACGATGACCAGGTTGTTATAGGCTGGCCTTCAAATTATCCTCTTATGACCTTCGGTTTCAACCCGAATGCATCATGGAAGGGATTTGACCTTAATTTATTCTTCCAGGGATCAGCAATGATGTCGAACTCGATCTATAATTTCCAGACCAGTCCGTTCCTTAACAACAACAGTAACGCTGACTATGAATACTACAACAACCGCTGGACTCCTGACAACCAGGATGCAAAATATCCGAGAGCATACACCAACCCTCCGCCCAACACCAATCAGACAAGTGATTTCTGGGTTAAGAGTACGGCCTATATGAGGCTTAAAAATGCCACATTCGGATACACCCTCCCGAGGACTGTTCTTAACAAGATCAAGATCGACCAGATCAGGGTTTATGTTGCAAGCCAGAACCTTTGGACGATAAGCAACCTGAAGTTCATGGACCCGGAAATGGTTAGCGACACCGGTTATCCTAACATGAAGTCATTCACCCTTGGTGCAAATGTGACCTTCTAGTTAACTAATCTTAAAATTTAATTACTATGATAAAGTTTAAAATAATCAGGAACATTTCATTTATAGGATTAATTCTGTTTAGTTCTATTTCCTGTAACCAGGAAGATTTCCTGGAAACTACGGATAAAGCGAGGCTGACTGATGCTACTATGTGGGCCAGTGAGGGTAACGCAGATATTTACCTGAATGACTGTTACAGCCAGCTGGTTGCCAAAGGTAACCAGCCCGACAACCTCGATAACTACACCAGTGACAATGATGCCGGTTTCTACTACACATCCTATAACTGGAAAAAAGGTATCGTTAACAAGAACTCCACCTCGACTTCCGTATGGGGACAACAGACCGGTCCTGTAAACGATGCCGCCTGGCCGCAGACTTACCAAAAGGTAAGAAGGCTCAACACCTTTATGGTAAAGATTACAGAGAACAAAGCCAATTTTACAGACGAGTGGTACAACATGCGTATGGACGAAGCAAGGTTCCTCAGGGCTTACTTCTACAGTGAACTGTTCTACCGTATAGGCGGTCTCTCAATCATCACCGAACCTCAGGACAGGAACACCATGTCAGAGGATGAAATGTATTTATCAAGAAGTTCATTTGAAGATACTTTCGATTTCATTACCGGTGAACTTGGTGATATAGTTGACAATGAATACCTGCCCGTAAAATACAACAAAAGCGACGCAGGTGCAGGTAGGGCAACTCTTGGTGCAGCTCTCGCCCTTAAAGGCTGGGTAGAACTCTTTGCAGCAAGCCCCGCTTACAACTCGGCTGATCCCGCTGTTCCTCGTACTGCTGACAACCTTTGGAGCTTTGCAACCGCTGATCCCAACAGATGGGCCGTTGCTGCTGCTACTAACAAGCAGTTCATAGAAACATGGGGACACCTTGGTGATGGAACCTATAACCTTTTCGCACCAATGTCTCAGTTCTGGCATGAAGCCAATGAGTACAATGAAGAGGTTATCTGGGACAGGCAGCATGTAACAAGCACCATGGCCCAGACCTATGACACCTATGGCGGTCCTGTATGGATACATGGTACATACTACACATGGGGTAACTACTGCCCGACCCAGGAACTGGTTGACGTATACCAGATGGCAAACGGCCTGGACATCAGCGATCCTGAATCAGGTTACGATGAACAGAATCCCTATGTAGGCCGTGAGAAAAGGTTCTATGATTTCATCGTTTATGACGGTGCTCCATACAAGCAGGACTGGATGACAGAAGTCGATACCATCTGGACCCGTATTGATAAAGTCAATCCTTCTGATAACGAAATCGACTTTGGTGGTGATGACGTAGGTAACACAGGTTACTATTTCAAGAAAAGACTTGACAATGCTCACGCAAGGGGTGGTAACCTTGACGGCAGGAACTATGTATACTACCGTTATTCTGAAGTTCTCCTCAACTACGCCGAAGCTCAGAACGAAGCAGTTGGTCCCGATGCATCAGTATATGCTGCAGTCAATGCCATCAGGCAGAGACCAGGAACCGACCTCCCCGCTCTTGAGGAAGGCCTGACAAAGGAAGAGATGCGTGACGCTATATGGCGTGAAAGAAGACTTGAACTGGTTTATGAAGGTCACAGACTATGGGACCTCTTCAGATGGAAACTTGCAATGGAAGAAATGAACAAGGACCTCACGTGTATGGTTATCACCAATACATCGCCCGATGACAACAGCGGCGTTTGGACCTACACTCGCCAATCACTCAACCATGCTCATGTCTTCACCCAGAAGATGTACTTCAACCCGATCCCACAGGCAGTTATTGACCGTAACCCTAAACTCAAACAGAACTGGGGCTACGAATAGCAGATGCTTTGATCAGATATTAAAAAGGGTGCCTTACGGCACCCTTTTTTTGTGCGGTAGTGAGAGTGAGTGCGAGTATCGGAATACATAATTTGAGCAGAGGCAGGATTGTAATAACCCGTCACTAACGAATGGACATAATAACAACCATATAATAACCTGTCAGTTACCGTCCTTTACGATTATTTAACAAATAATCCGGAATAATCCGGATAGACTATTTGTCATAATTTATATAAATAATCATAGATAAGATTATATGTTTTAATACATTTATCGAAATTTTAATCTGAGTGTTCAAAAAATCAAAACTTAACGGCATCAGACTTTTTTTAGCCCTGGCCGCTTTTATCGCATTCTTCCTCTATTTTTTCCTGTTAAACAGGTATCATATTCTATACCTTGAACAGGAACAGTTATTTCGTTTCAGCAGCGACTATTTAAAGGAGTTTCTATCACTCCCAGGCTCCCTTCCGCTTCTGTCAGGGACCTTTTTCACCCAGTTTTTTATAAGTCCTGTTGCTGGTTCATTTATTATAACAGCCGCAGCCGCACTTCTTTTTTTCATGTCACGCCGTATAGCTGGGAAACCCGGAAATATAAACCTTATTTTATCAATGCTTCCCGTCTGCCTGATAGCTATGCTCCATAGCAGCGAGATATTCACATTCGGACAGACTGCCGGTATCATCCTCTCCTGGCTGTGGATTGTTTTTTTCATCTCAACAGGTTCGGATCGCAGAAAAACAGTAATCTTCTTTTCATGCTGGCCACTTTTTTATCTTCTCTCCGGAGCATTCGCCATCCCTGCTGCATTTATATCTGCCCTGTTTGTTATTATTTCAGGGAAAGAGAAGAAAAGATTTATTCTTGCCCCTCTGATGGTGGCAACTGCACTCTTAATCCCTCTGGCATTCTCAAAATTTCTGTATTATCTTCCATCATATCAGATATTCACTTACCCGCTAATGACAGATCTTCCCGACAGGGCAAAATATCCGTTGATAATTATTCTCCTATGGCCATCCGTGTTGATCCTTTTTTCAGTGCTTTCTTCAGGTAAAAAGAGACTGCCGGATCTACCTGACAGAAAGGCCGGAATTCCGGGATTAATAGTTGCTTCTGCTTTAATAATACTGATGGGGTTCACAGTTTACCGTTATTCATGGAACAAGCCTGCCGAACTAATGCTTGCCGCCGACCATCATGTTCAGAAAGGAGAATGGGATAAAGTTCTCAAAACGGCCGGTGACTTTCCCGGATTAAACACCCTTGTCATTTACTATACCAACCTTGCACTTGCCGCAAAAGGTGAACTCACCGGGAAGATGTTTTCATATCCTCAGTTCGGGGCCGCAGGGTTAAGATTAAGATGGGAGAGAAATAATAACCTGTTTTTTGGCGGAGATGTATTTTATTCTCTGTCATATATAAACGAGGCTAACCGCTGGGCTTTTGAATCGATGGTGGCAAAGGGCCTGACTCCGCGTTCACTTAAAAGATTGGTTCTTACAGCTATCATAAACAAAGAATATGATATTGCGTCCAAATACCTCAGAAAGCTTGACCAGACCCTTTTTTACAGAAGATGGGCCGCCAGACACAGAGAACTTATAAAGAACCCTTCAGCCGCAGAAAAAGATCCTGAAGTCAGCAGGCATCGTCAGCTTCTTGTAAGTACTGATTTCATCTCACGTTCAAACAGCCTTAATCTCGACGACCTTCTTAACAATCATCCTGATAACCGTACTGCCTATGAGTATATTATGGCGACGGTACTTCTTGACCGCAACCTCGAAGCCTTTGCAGAATTCGTGCCCAGGATAGTCAACTACAACTACTCTTCTCTTCCCCGTTATATCGAAGAGGCCCTTATTTTTTACAATAGCTATGAAGGAAAAAACATCATGCCGGAGGGATATTCATTTTCTCCTGATGTCGTTAAAAGATTTGGCGAATATGCTACCGTTTACTCTAAATACAGACAGGACAGAGGTGTAGCTTCTGTGATGCTTCGCGATAAATATAAAGACAGTTACTGGTATTATCTTCAATTCAATAACACGGATCAATAATGCGAATAGCAAGGCTAACACTTTGCCGGTCACGGCAAATAATAACATATTTCATCCTTTTAATCCTTCTCACTGCCTCGTGCAGCCTTAATATTCCGGATGTTCAGACTGCTTCAGGAGAAGCCACTATAATTCCTGACTACAGCTCAGTTACCCTACCTGTTAACATTGCCCCGATGAATTTCAGGATCGCTGATGCTGCCGGGAGCTATAAAGTGCATATATACAACAACCAAGGGGATGAGATTATTATCAGGTCGTCTGATGGGAAAGTCGTGATCCCTTCGGGTAAATGGAAAAAGCTTCTCGCATCTACCGGCAACGGAGATCTGATGACAGACATATATGCCCATGGGCCCGACGGATGGAAAAGGTTCAGCACCATTACCAATAACGTTGTCACCGACCCTGTCGACCCTTATCTTGTTTACAGGCTTATCGAACCTGGTTATGAGACCTGGAACAGGATGGGTATTTACCAGCGTGAGGTCAGCTCTTTCAGGGAATCGCCCGTGATGCTTAATGACTTCAGCGACGGCAACTGTATGAACTGCCATTCATTCAGGGCTAACAGCACTGATCATATGATGTTCCATATGCGGGGGGAAAATGGGGGAACTGTAATATATGATGAAGGGGAGCTTAAGAAAGTTGACACCAAAACAGACAGCACAATAGCTGCAGGGGTTTATCCTGCCTGGCATCCTTCCGGAAATTATATCGCCTTCTCAGTAAATAATATTGTTCAAAGCTTCCATGCCATTCGCGGGAAAAAGATTGAAGTATACGATACACTCTCGAACATAATTTTATATGATGTAAGAAAGAACATTGTGAGTACTCACCGTGATCTTTCATCTCCCGGCATGCTCGAGACCTTCCCTGCCTGGTCACCTGATGGCCGGCATATGTATTTCTGCAGTGCCGTCAGGAAACCCATGGATCAATATGACGAAATAAGATATGATCTTATGAGAATCCCCTTTGACCCGGAGACATCGGGCTTCGGGGATATTGAAAATGTGCTGACTGTGTCGGACAGCAGCAGGAGTATCTCTTTCCCGAGGTTGTCGCCCGATGGCAGGTATCTTATGTTTTGCATGGCCGACTACGGTAACTTTATGATCTGGCATCCCGAAAGTGATCTGTACCTTCTCGATCTTACTGATGGCAGGGTCAGAGAATTGCCTGTAAACAGCGACTTGACAGAGAGTTACCCGGCATGGTCGTCGTCAGGCAGATGGATAGTCTTTGGAAGCAGGAGGCTTGACGGACTCTACACCCGGTCATTCTACGCTTATATGGATGAAGCTGGCAACTTTGACAAACCTTTTGTTCTGCCCCAGAAAGACCCTGATTTTTACACTGAATTTATGAAGTCGTTCAACCGGTCAGAGCCAGTAACATCGGCGGTTGATCTGGATCCACGGAAGCTTGAAAAAGCAGCTCATTCGGAGGCCATAAAATCAGAATTCCTTTCCCCAAGGTAGGTTTTACACTATAAACCTTGTCTAAGCTACCTTCAATCTGAGCCTCTTTTTTGAGGTCTCCACGGGTGAAACCATTTAAGTTTTTTTAACCTGTCCCACTGGTCTGATCTGTTCAAAAAAGGCTTAAAAAAATTGCTTTTTAGCGAAATGTTTTATATTCTTGTTAATGAAATGAATTGGGCTGGTCGTGTTACATGTAAGTATAAGACCAGGAGATAATTATATTAATAAATCCTAAAAAATCAGATAATATGAAAAGATCGGTTACGTTAGTTTCGCT
>CAZXSW010000075.1:0-8655 GCA_964642615.1 uncultured Rikenellaceae bacterium
AATGATCTGATAATTCCGGGAGTTTCCATCATCTCCCTTACAAGGGCAAATTTGCCGTACTTTTCATCGTGTAGGTTCATAGTTCCTGGTTTTATTTTAAAAGAAGTAAGTTCAGAAGTATAATTAACATGGGTCCCTCACCCGTGCCACCTCCAGCAACACAGCCTTTCGCGTTGCCATAGCTCCCGGCACCTGAGTGTTGCGCCTGACCGGCTTCAGCTGATCCGGAATCTTCAGTATGTGCATTGATCGAAAAGACAACCCTGCTGGTGTTTAAGGTCATATAAGTCAATATTACAATAAATTGTCAGATAAACTCCATCAGACCGAAAAAGTCGGGCTGATGAAAATCCGGAGCAGGAGTAAGAACCGGATTCCATGTAAGATAGTGCGGGACCCTCAGCCTGTCGCCGCATTTGTAAAAGTTGACCCTGAAGGTCATCCCTCCCAGATCTTCAATATGTGGTCCTGCAAAGACTTCAGTGCTTATGACGGCTGTCAGACCCCACTCAAAGATGCCAGCCCTTTCTGCTATTGGTTTTGTACCTGCCGAACCCATCCTGGTAACCTTCGCCATCTCTCCTCCGGTGGCACACTTCCTGTCTCTTCTGGATGTTCCTGAAGCCAGCAGGCATGTGCCAATGGCATTGAACTCAAAATTGTAGTAGTAACCGTCATCGCGGGGGGCTGCAAAAAATTCAACACACGAGTCCTCATATACCGCACCGCAGGGTTCAGTCTTCTCAGCCCTGAAAAAATTCTCCTTTACATAATATCTCAGAAAGATATTATTCCTGTTATATGCTGCTGAAAAAGAAACACCGGGCATATACCTGTATTTATCCCAGTTAATGATGTCGATCCTGTGCCTTTCAGATAATCTGCCGAGAGTATCGCTTACTTCATGAATATCATTTCCATCAATATCAATTCTGTATGCTCTGACAACCTTCATAGCTATGGCCGGATCCAATGAGAAAGTTAAATTATAAAAATTCCGGAAATACCGGACATGCTGCTGTTATTTTTCCATCTCGTTCCAGGCAAGAGCCGAGGAACCGAGTACAGCCGCGTTGCTCTCCCTGACTCCCGATGGTAGTATCCTGAAGGTTCCCTTGAAGAGATGCTGAACCATTGCGTCAACATATTTCCTTACCGGACCAAAAAGTGCTTCACCGGCCTGGGCCAGTCCTCCAAAAAGAAATACTGCTTCGGGGCTTGAGAAGCAAACGGCATTCACGATTCCGAAAGCCAGTTTCTCAGCTGTGAAGTCGAGTGCCCTGACTGCCACCGGGTCATTTTCTGATGCTGCACGGGCAATTTCTCTTGAAGTAAGTGACGAGGGGGCTATATCGCGCAGTACGGAAGCCTCACTCATATCGCTCATCATATAGAGGGCCGTCTTTACAAGTCCTGAAGCAGAAGCATAGGTCTCGAGGCAACCCCTGCGGCCGCAGCCGCAAACCCTGCCTCCCGGGACCACTATAGTATGACCCAGCTCACCGGCAAATCCTGTATGGCCGTAAACCATATGCCCGTTTATAACAATGCCGCTTCCCAGTCCGGTCCCAAGTGTAAGAACAATGAAATCCTTCATTCCCTTTGCAGCTCCGAAGATCATCTCTCCCATGGCTGCGGCATTGGCATCATTGGTAAGGAATACGGGTACCCCTGTCTCTTTTTCAAGCATGGTGGCAAAAGGTACTATTCCCTTCCAGGCAAGATTAGGGGCATGTTCTATTGTCCCCTTGTAATAGTTGGCATCGGGAGCACCTACACCGGCAGCTTTAAGCTTCAGTCCCGGATTTTTACCGAGAAGATCCTTCAGTGCGCCTCCCAGTGCGGTGATGAAATCTTCTATCTCAGGATAATCAGTGGTTTTAAGCCTGCCTTCGGCTATGATGTCGCCTTCCCTGTCGACCAGGCCGAATACCGTATTGGTACCGCCTATATCAACGCCTGCTGTTACTTCCTTCATATGATGCAAATTAAAAAGTTAACTGTTATCCTATCCTTCCCGGTGAACTTCCTGTGGAACTGCCCTGCCGGATCATGGTGGCCGGCTTAACGTTTTGTATCCCCAGATCCCAGTCCTGCGTTATCTGCCAGTTTGTTTTTATCTCTATCTCTGAACCGTAGTAAGATACCGGTTCCGGTTGCCGTCCTTTTGCAAAGTCACCCGTGGTCCATCGCCCGTCACCATTAAGATCATAGATGACTCTCAGCCTGTAAAAGCCCTTTTCGAGAAGGGGAAGCTCAAGAAGACCATCCTCCTTCATGATAACCTCTTGAATGACCTTCTCCTGCCTGTCAAGTAGCTGTATTATCCTCTGACCGCTGTGATTTGTAATGTTCAATGTAAGATTTCCGTAGGATTCAGGTGTTCTTACACTGAACCTCCCTCCGGTAGAATCGGAAGCCTCTCCGTATATGCTGCGGAAAGCGGCGGAATCGGAAGATAATATGTAGTTGCTCCCCTGCTTCAGACCTATATCCATATAGGTTATGCATGAGTTAAGTGAATCTGGCCTGAGCGAATAGGGAACCCTTATCTTCCTGTCATCAATCACCTCATAAACGATCAGCTTCGAGGTATCGGTCTCAGCAAGAGGTGTGGGTGAAGTAAATCTAATACTTTTCCCCGGCTTGACTGAGCCTGCTGAAAGAGGAGAAGAGACCCTGTACGACTGCCTCGCAGCAGTGCTTCCCCTGGTCTGACGGGGCCTTACAAACCTTCCGGCAATAGTGTCGGTGCGGTAAGTATCGGTACCAAGAGTATCAGTGAAAGGATAGGTGACTACTGATCTTATCAGTTCCTGGGAATAAAGTGCCGTATCTGTAAGCCAAACATTGATGGTGTCGCCTGTCCTTGATCTTTCAATAAAGTAGTCATCATCATCCGCACCGGGGATCGAATACGCAAAATCCATGGAATCGGGCGGAAGTGAAAGGGTAAAGGTCATCCTGTACTGAAGGGGTCGTGCCGATGAAGTCAGGTAACGGCTCTTTTTCTCTGCCGGGAAAAGGATCATGCTGTACATGCCGGCACTGACTGCCGGATCGGCTGTGGCGGCAGAATCGGCAGGTGCAGACGCAGCAGGAGTTCCGGGTACATTATAGTTGGTTTCCGGACTGACCTGTATTATACTGTCGAGAAAGGCAAATTCCTCATCGGCCAGATTGAAATTCTTGCTGTTGTCAAGATCCTTCAGAGCATAGAGACG
This sequence comes from uncultured Rikenellaceae bacterium, assembly GCA_964642615.1. GTDB lineage: Bacteria > Bacteroidota > Bacteroidia > Bacteroidales > VadinHA17 > LD21. The sequence continues at coordinate 3,225 of CAZXSW010000075.1, forward strand.
GTAGGTACCGGCATTTATATTGTTTATCCTGAAACTTCCGTTCTTTTCAACCCTGGTTATATAGTCGGGAAGGCCCTCCAGGGCGCCTGAACCGTCGAGGTTCCTGTGAAGCATAACCAGGGTGTTTTCGGGAATGTCGAGATTCAGGGCTGTGCGGACACTGCCATTGACCGAAAGAGAATCTATCACCGGACCCGTTGAAAAGACAAACTGGAAGTTATCGATGGGATTACCCTCATTGAGATCCCTTATGGCATCCAGAAAATTAAAGGTATAGGTTGTATTTTCACGAAGCTCCTCTTCATACCTCACCCTCACATCTTTCCCTCTTATTATTACCTGTGGGCGCTCCTGCATCGGGGGCGAAACCATGAATTTCTCATTTATGTTGTCGAGAACAACATATTCGTCGAAGGTAATGGATACCTCCTTACCAGTGAAATTTGTTGCTCCGTTTACAGGAAGGCTCTCAAGTGCAACCGGTGGCGTTGTATCCCTGGGACCGCCGGAAGGTGAACTCATCTTTGCACAACCCGCAATTAACAAAAGCCCAAGTATTACCAATGTGCTATTTCCTGTCCTCCCGGTCATCAGCGTTCTGTGTTTATGGATACAAACTTACATTTTTTCAGGATAAATAAGATATCCGGGCTGGCATACACCCTAAAAAGAGAAACAAAGAACAACAACGATAATATTTTCTACCTTTGTCTGTAATCATAATTAATACTGTTATGCATTTACTTATTGTTCCATGGGATGTCAATCCCGAGATATTCAGGATCGGTTCGTTCGCAGTAAGATGGTACGGCCTTCTCTTTGCCTCCTCCTTCCTCTTCGGTTATATTATCATGCAAAGGATCTTTCGCAATGAAGGTCTTACCGACGCCATGCTCGACAGACTGACCATTTATATGGCAATCGGGGTTATTGCCGGTGCAAGGCTTGGACATTGCTTCTTCTATGAACCGGATTATTACCTTGCCAACCCCGCTGAGATTTTGAAGATTTGGCACGGAGGTCTGGCAAGTCATGGAGCTGCTATAGGTATTCTTCTGGCTTTATGGCTTTTTATAAGAAAAGAAAAAAAGGACTACACATGGGTCCTCGACAGGATAGCCATCGTTGTAGCCCTTTCAGGCTTTTTTATAAGGATGGGAAACCTTATGAACTCGGAGATTTACGGCGTTGAGACTACTCTTCCCTGGGGCTTTGTCTTCCTGCAGAACGGCGAAAACGCACCAAAACATCCTACACAGATATACGAGGGACTGGCTTATCTGTTTATTTTTTTCCTGCTTTTCCGCATCTACTGGAAGAACAAAGGCAGGCATATACAGGGAACACTTATAAGCCTGGCAATGATTCTTATCTTTGTCGCCCGCTTCTTTATAGAATTTGTTAAGGAAGATCAGGTAGGTTTTGAAGCAACGATGAAACTCAATATGGGACAGTGGCTGAGTATCCCATTTATCATTCTGGGTATTGCAGGCTTCGTGTGGAGCATAAAGAGGAACAAACGCCTGGTTCTTAAAAACTGATACTATTTCTTAATAATACCGTTGAACAGTACATCGAGGATAGCATTTAACCTCTCCTCAATGTTAAGTTCCTTCTTTTTCCAGAAGAGCGGAACCTCCAGTCCTTTCAGGGTAGTCTGAACAGCCAGCGCCGTGTATTCACTGTTGGTCACATTAAATACATTTTTTCTTGCTCCGTGATATAGTATCAGCCTGAGGATAGCAAGTTCCTCACGGTCATATTTAACCCTTATAGACTCTATAAAATCAAAGTGATCAAGGTTTTTGTCAAAGATGGCATTGTAATAGTTGGACAGTTTTTCGAACGCTTTCATCCTTACAAAGACATAATTTCTCATCTTATCAACCGGCGATTCAACCGATTTTATTGCTGTAGTAAGCTCATTTCTAAGTATGTTAGCTTCATGTAATACTACAGCCTCAAATATCTCTTCCTTGCTTTTAAAATAATAATAAATCGAACTTTTGCCTATATTGAGTGCTCTCGCCACCTCTTCCATCGTTGTCTTTCTAAACCCGTAACGGCTGAAAATCTGACCTGCCGAGATTACAATCTTCTTTCTATATTCTTCTTTATCAATCATATGATAAGAGTTTTTCTGTCTGTTCCGCTTCAGCTGCAAATATATGTCATTTCAAATTTCTTTCAAAATCTTCGAATAAACCGGTCGATAATTCGAAAACCTCTTGTTGTTGCTTACTTAATTGAGGAAAAGAGGTTTTTTCAAAAGATCTTCTATTATTTCGTAAATTTGGTCAGGTTTTTCCGGCCTGAATTATTCTTCACTCTATGTTGGTTAACGGTAAAAACTACCAGAGCATCTGGATTGATGAGACTGACCGATCGGTTGTCAGAATAATTGATCAGCAACGACTGCCTTTTATCTTCACTACTAAGGAGCTCAGGACCGTTGAGGACGTTTATTCGGCAATATCGGATATGTCGGTCAGGGGTGCACCTGCAATAGGAGCTGCTGGGGCTTTTGGCATGTATCTGGCAACCCTGGAGATAACATCACACACAAACGTCAGTGATCATATAAGGAATGCAGCAGAATATCTGATTTCGTGCAGACCCACTGCCGTTAACCTGAGGTGGGCCGTAAGTCTTGTAAGGGAAAAGCTGGCCGGGGATACTGTGGTTTCTTCCCTCCGGGACAAAGCACTCAGTACTGCTCTTGAGATCTGTGAGACTGAGAAGGAGAACTGCCGGCAGATAGGTAAATACGGTATTGAGCTGATAAGGGAAATAAGCAAGGGCAGGAATGGAAAACCTGTCAATATTCTTACTCACTGCAATGCCGGATGGCTGGCATGTGTCGACTTTGGGACGGTAACGGCTCCCATCTATCTGGCAAAAGAGGAAGGAATCCCTGTTCATGTTTGGGTTGATGAGACGCGTCCGCTAAACCAGGGGGCAAGACTTACAGCCTGGGAACTTGGGATGAACGGAGTGCCCCATACCCTTATAGTTGACAATGCCGGCGGACATCTGATGCAAAAGGGTATGGTCGACATGGTGCTGGTTGGCAGCGACAGGGTGACTCGCAGTGGTGATGTGGCCAACAAAACCGGGACCTATCTTAAGGCTCTTGCTGCAAGGGATAACGGAATCCCCTTTTATGCTGCCCTTCCCACCTCCACAATCGACATGGGAATTGCAGACGGACTGAATGAAATAGTGGTGGAAGAACGTGATCCTGAGGAAGTCACCATGGTTTCGGGATTTATGGACGGTGAGCCGGCAAAGGTACGTATTTGTCCGGCCAATACCCCCGCCTCAAACTATGGCTTTGATATAACACCTGCAAGGCTGGTGACCGGACTTATAACTGAAAAGGGAATTTGCAGGGCTGAAGAAAAAGAAATTGTTAAATTGTTTGCCGATATACACGAGTAAAAATGGAAGGGGTTGTTAAATTCAATTGTCACTGGAACCAGTCGGGTCCGGTAATCTCCGACGAGCAGTACGAGATAATCAACTACTGGCGTGAGATACTTTTCAACATGGATCTGATAGGAGCATATGAAAATGGTGTCGGATTCGGCAATATAAGTATGAGGATAAGAGGCGGCAACCAGTTCGTCATAACAGGTTCAGCTACCGGAGAGATTCCTGAACTTGAGCCGGGTCATTATGTAAAGGTCACTTCCTTCAACATCGAAGATAATGCAGTACAGTGTGTCGGTCCCCTCAAGGCATCATCGGAATCACTTACCCACGCTGCTATATATTCGGCCGACCAGGGGGTAAATGCCATTATCCATGTACACAGCATAGCTCTCTGGAATGATCTGATCTATAAGGTGCCCACTACCAATCCCGGGATGGACTATGGTACTACGGGACTGGCAAAAGATGTAAGCAGGCTTTTCGGTGAATCGGATGTCATAGAAAAAAGGATAATAGTTATGGCCGGTGACAGGGCTGGTTTGCTCACCTTTGGTCACGATATGGATGAAGCTGTTAACATACTTATGGGTTACCTTAAAATAAACGACTGAGATACTTTCCTTAACATAGGAACCGGCAGAATTTCAGGGAGCACCTGCCACAATAATTAATTGTTAACCTGTATTTTAAGATCTCTAATTAGTTTACCCTGTTAGCCGGCAGTCATGATAAAAGACACTAAAAAGTTTTTACCCGGAAGAATATCCTTGTTGACATGAATCTTATTCTTAATGAATAGATTTTTTAATTTTATGCTTTAGTGGGAAGAAAATGGAGAAGATCCTCAGAAAGACGTTGTTGTACAGGAGCGGGCTTGGTTTTTACTGCATCAATCATGTGCAGGGATGTCATCACGGCTGTATGTATCCCTGTTATGCCTATATGATGGCCCGCACTCATGGACGGGCGCATTACTACACCGACTGGTGCCGTCCGGCCCTTGTCTCAAACGCCCGGGAGTTGCTTGAAGGTGAGTTGAAGAAGATGAAAAAAAGGCCGGGGACCATACATCTCTGTCTGACTACAGATCCTTTTATGAATGGTTATTCCGAGGTGACAGCCATGAGTCTGGAGCTCATTGCTATCATCAATTCGTACGGTATCAGGTGTTCTGTTCTTACGAAGGGGTATATTCCTGCTGAGCTTGCCGACAGAAAGAGGTTTCTGGCCGGCAACATACTGGGAATAAGCCTGGTGTCGCTAAGTGAAGAATTCAGGCAGCGCTGGGAGCCCGGTGCCATTCCGGCAGCTGAGCGTATTAAGGCCATCAGGGAGTTACATGGGTTGGGCTGTACGACCCTTGTTCACATGGAGCCCTATCCCACGCCTAACATAATAGAGCAGGATCTGTCGGAGATCCTTGAAAGCATTGCTTTTGTCGATTCGATATATTTCAGTGGATGGAACTACAATCAGGTAGTAAAGCAGTACGAGGGGCATGTGGAATTCTACAGAAAGCTGACTGATGAGGTAAGGAGTTTTTGCAGGGATCATTCGATAGAATTCGGTTGATAGTCAGGGCAGGAGATAGGTGGACCGGGTATCAGGACAGGGACAATGTTCCGGATGACAGAGGGAGAAAAAACATTTTCATTTACACCTTTGGAATATTTCCAACAATTGGTTAATATTGCAGTCCGTTTACGAATGATGCACGTTTTTTGTGTACTGGTCCAGTTACCTGATACTCAGGCAACGATTCACAGGTACAGAAGATGGCAAACGGACTAAACGGGCAGTTTAATTGAATATCCGGGGTATTTTCCAGATGAAGATAATCCGGACCGGCAGTAAAAATGCATATTGGGGCCCATAGCTCAGACGGTTAGAGCATCTGACTCATAATCAGGGGGTCGCTGGTTCGATCCCAGCTGGGCCCACCTTCGCCCGCCATAGCTTTAGCGACGGCGGGCTTCGCTTTTTTATAAAGATTATA
>CAZXSW010000076.1:0-8500 GCA_964642615.1 uncultured Rikenellaceae bacterium
GATGAAGCACGGAAGCTTCAGAAAAAGATAGCAAAGGACCAGTTTGATTTTAATGATTTTATCTCGCAGATTCAACAGATAAAGAAGATGGGTAACGTCAAGGATCTTATGGCCATGATACCCGGAGTGGGAAAGGCTGTCAAGGACCTTGATATAGATGATGACGCCTTTAAAGGAATCGAGGCGATAATCAGGAGTATGACGCCTGCCGAGAGATCCGATCCAACCCTTCTTAACGGAAGCAGGAGGAAAAGAATTGCAGGAGGAAGCGGCACAACGGTCCAGGAAGTCAATAAACTGATTAAACAGTTTGATGAGACCCGCAAGCTAATGAAGATGATGACAAAAGGTGCAAATTTGAAAATGGCCGGCAGACGATAACCTTAAAATCTATATTATGCATACACTTATTGACGGCAAAAAAGTTGCTTCGGAGATAAAGGCTGAAATATCAGCCGAAGTCAGCAGAATGAAGGTAAACGGCCTTAAAGTGCCTCACCTTGCTGCCATTCTTGTCGGGAACGACGGATCAAGCGAAACCTATGTGGCCAATAAGGTAAAGGACTGTCATGAAGTAGGATTCAGATCTTCTCTTTTCAGGTATGATGATGACATCAGTGAAGAACTACTCCTTGAGAAGATAAGGGAATTGAACAATGACATGGATGTTGACGGATTTATTGTCCAGTTGCCTCTGCCCGCAAGTATTTCTGAAAATAAGATCATTGAAGCCATCGATCCTGAAAAAGACTCCGACGGGTTCCATCCTGTAAACATAGGAAGAATGGTTGCAGGCATTCCCGGCTTTCTGCCAGCTACTCCCTTCGGCATTGTTGAGCTTATTAAGAGGTACGGTATTGATACTTCAGGAAAGAACTGTGTTGTTATAGGAAGGAGTAACATTGTAGGCAGGCCCGTCAGCATACTCCTGTCGCAGAAAGGAATGGATGCTACTGTGACTGTTGTTCACAGCCGTACAAAAAATATAGCCTCAATAATAAGGGAGTCGGATATTGTTATTGCTGCACTTGGCTCGCCTGCGTTCGTGAAGGCTGAAATGGTAAAGGAAGGGGCTGTTGTAATAGATGTTGGAACTACAAGGGTTGCAGCTCCGGGTAGCCGTTCAGGATGGAGGCTGGCAGGAGACGTTGATTTTGACAATGTGGCTCCCAGGTGTTCTTTTATCACCCCTGTGCCGGGTGGGATAGGCCCCATGACCAGGGTGTCACTGCTAAGGAATACTATGATGGCAGCAAGCCAGAGAAGACAACAGTCATGAAATTACTGTTCCTCGCTTAAATCAAAACCCCTGCAGTAGAGGTCGAAATTACCCTTTCCGCCTGGCCTGTTAGATGAGAAGATAAGTAACAGGTTTGAGAAATCGGGATGGGATCCGACAAAAGGACGGTATTCATCAGCAGCCGAGTTTATCTTAGGTCCGAAATTTACAGGCCCGGTCCAGTTGCCATTCCTGAAAAGAGAATAATAAAGATCATAACCTCCTTCGCCTCCCGGTCTGTCGGATGTAAATACAAGCATGTCACCTAACAGCATCGGACATTTGTCGTTGGCGCCACTGTTAAGGACAGTCACTTTTTCTGACTGCTGGAATTCTGAACCCAGCCATTCATCGAGTGCCATGGTCCTGGAAGGCTTTGAATGTAAATATATATCAAACAGGCCATCCCTGTCAGAGCAGAAATACAGGCTGTCCTGATCCGTGTCAAAAGTAATATAGGCATCATCAGCCGCGGTGTTGAGAAGAGTGACCGGCATGGGGCCGTCAATATTTGGAAGCTGGTTATTAAAAACAGGGAAATTCATGAAATACCGAAGATCCAGATTAGTCTCTCCTTCATCGGAAGCAATTAACATGTACTCATATCCGTCAATGGAGCTGAACAACCTGTAGGGGCCGAAATCATCCCTGTCTGAATTGACTGTGTTCAACAGTTTTGCCAGAAAGGAGTCCGAAGTAAGCCCACTGCCAAGATCAAAATAACCCATAGTGCGGTCGAATGCAAAAGAGATCTGGCCCTGGATAAGGTCGAACTGGGCACCCTGGCTCAGCCGGTTTGTTGAAAACATAACATAGTACATGCCATATAACTGGTTAATATCTATATTATAATCATCGTACGAAGAGTTCAGGCCTTCGAGGTTGATCAGGGTGTCGGGGAAGGACCCGACCGGATAGAGAACAGGGTCTTTATCTTTCTGACAGCTGAAGAGAAGTGAAATGAGTATTATGGCAATGATTGCGGCTGGTATAAAAGATGCTGACTTTTTCATCATATAATAATTGATTTTAATGGTATGATGGAACCCACATGCAGGTGATTATTATAATATTGTGTTTTTGTATTCAAATACATGCGGGTTTCATCATAAAATAATTTGGATTTTAATGGTATGATGGAACCGCACATATTGATAAAATTATATTCCAAAGTGTTTGTGTCAGTATAACATGTGGGTTTCATAGTTGTTTTCAGGATAGTATTCATGCAAAGATATCAATTATATTAAAAGCTGCCCAAATCATGCCTCTGACTTAATGAAATGATTCTCCCGACCAGACCGGAAAACCGAAAGAAACTGTCAGGCATAAAATGAAGAACCGGGTCAGTGCCCGGTTCTTCGAAGGTAGAATTTAGGTTAATTCCAGGGTAAATTTGGGTATAGGATCAATAAGATATTTTCAAATCATAGATGATAAAAGGTGCCCTATGGTTGCGTTGAAATATAAAAAAAGTTAAAAATTACAGACGTTATTTTATATATGCCTGTAATATAGGTGTTTATAAAATATTAAAATTGTTGATAATTGTACTTCAGTCAAAATCAGCTTGTTTAAAATGTTATTACTTTTGTGATCAATAGATAGCAGGAATGGAAGAGGATAAATTTGGATTTTCATACGAGGAAGATATTAAGCAGGTAGTCCAGAAATTCGAGAGTATGAAGAGGAATAATGAGAATTATTTCTTTGATGTTATCGAGTTTGAGACAATCATTGATTACTATATCGAATGTAATAATTCTCTTAAGGCTTTTGAGGCTGCCTTGCTTGCCAGTGAACAACATCCGAATTCAGTTTCGATCCAGCTTCGCAAGGCAAGGGTTCTGATCGACAAGGGACGTGCCATGGAGGCTCTCAAGATCCTCAGAAAGCTTGAAAACATAGAGCCCGGAAATCACGAGATTTATATTGCAAAGGGGACGGCACTCGGCATGCTTGGTGATATCCAGGGAGCCAGGAAGATGTTTGACTATTCCCTTACCCTCGATTCGGATGATACTGAGAACATCCTTTTTTCAATAACCTCAGTGCTTCAGAATCTTAACTACTATGATCATCTGATTCCATATCTCATCAGGCTTACAGAGATGGAACCGGAGTTCTTCGCCCATCTTTATGACCTGGCCTATGCATATGAAAAGACAGGTGATTTAACAAACAGCGTAAAGTATTATCTCAGGTATCTTGAGGAAGAGCCTTTCTCAGATAGTGCATGGTATAACCTTGGTATCATTTATAATAATCTCGAGGAGTTCGAAAAGGCAATTGAAGCATACGACTACGCTCTTGCTATCAACTCCCAGAATCAGTTTGCCCTCTTCAATAAAGGCAATATCCTTTGCTATATGGAGAGATATCAGGAAGCTATTCCTGTTTATCACGAATATCTCGAACATGAGCCTGAAAATGCCGAGGCACTCACTTTTCTTGCAGAGAGTTATGAAAAGACAAATGAGGTTGAACTTGCCAGGAAGTATTTCCAGGAAGCTATTGAAATAGATCCTGAATATGCATTTCCATGGCTCGGACTGGGAGTCCTTGCAATGAATACTGGAAACCCTGACGACGGGCTCATCTACCTGAGAAAAGCCATCAGGCTCGATGATGAGAATCCCGAGAACTGGTATCTCCTTGGCAAGGCTCATTACTCCAAGGGAGAGAAGAAAGCTGCCCTTAGATGCTACAGGGAAGCTCTTAAGCTTGATGCATATTATAACGAGGTATGGTCAGACCTTGGCAGGATTGTCATTAAGGAAGGATTTGAATTCAGGGCAATACCCTATCTCGAGAAAGCCAGCAAGGTCATAGGAGAGGTGCCGGGTATAAACTATATTCTGGCTGCCGCCTGGCTGAAATCGGGGAATGCAGAAAAGACCTTTTCATATCTCACTCTGGCCCTCGAAGCGGATAAAGATCTGTTCAGGATGTTCTCAGAGTTGTTCCCGGCCGGAAAACTATCCAGGAAAGTTAAAAGGCTTCTGGGGAGCCATGATATCAGGTAAAACATATATTTGATGTCCCGGTATCAGGTACCGGGAACAGTTAAATTAAATTCTGAAGCTATGTTAAAGATACTGCCGTTTATTCCGGAAAGACCTCCCAGGCCCAGAACCACCGGGTTGACCATGGTGATGGACAAGGGATTAAGCGTGAGGGAAGCAGAAGATTTCATGTCTGTTGGAAGCGAATATACTGATTTTGTCAAACTTGGCTTCGGAACATCTATCCTGACACCTGGTGTGGAGCGTAAGATCAGTATTTACAAGGAGGCCGGATGTATCCCATATTTCGGGGGAACTCTTTTTGAAGCATTCGTTGTAAGAGACATGTTCAGGGAATATATTGATTTTCTCGACAGATTTGAAATGGAATATGCCGAAGTGTCTGACGGATCGTTTGAAATAGAACCTCAGAAGAAACTTGAATATATAAGCCGGCTTGCCGAACGGGTCACTGTTATATCGGAGGTGGGATCGAAAAAGAAGGATATCGTTTATACTCCCGAAGAATGGGTGTCGATGATGAAGTCAGAACTTAAAGCCGGATCGGTAAAGGTTATAGCAGAAGCCAGGGAGACAGGCACCATTGGTATTTACAACGACGATGGTTCGGTAAATATGTTACTCATAGAAGCAATCTCAGAACATGTCGGCTTCGACAACGTGTTGTGGGAAGCTCCTCTTAAACCCCAGCAGGTGTGGTTTATAAAACACTTTGGGGCCAATGTAAACCTTGGTAATATTGCTCCCGCCGAGATCATTCCGCTCGAATCTCTCAGATGCGGCCTGAGGGGAGATACTTTTTTCCAGTTCCTTCCCGGCGATCTTGTGAAGCCTTGATAGGTAACTGAATACTCTGATAGGAAAATGAGAAAATTCGGTTTGACAGGCTTTCCCCTCGGACACTCCTTTTCTGCCAGATACTTTTCTCAGAAGTTTGAAAGTGAAGGTATTGAGGGATGTTCGTATGATAATTTCCCCCTTTCAGATATAGGTCAGCTACCTGCCCTGATAGACTCCGAACCATTTCTTGAGGGCCTCAACGTTACAATTCCATACAAGACATCCGTGATAGGTTATCTGGATGATATCGATCCGGAAGCCGCCGCTGTAGGTGCCGTCAATGTAATAAGGATAACACGTAACGCCGGAAAAACAAAGCTTGCCGGATTCAACAGCGACATCAGGGGAATCAGCGATTCAATAGCATCCTTCCTTGCTCTTCCGGCATGCGAAGTCCTTGTCCTTGGAACAGGAGGCGCCTCAAAGGCGGTTTGTCATGTTCTTCGCCAGGCCGGTTTACCATACTTTCTTGTTTCCAGGAGCAGGAGAGAAGGGATAATAAGCTATCGTGACGTTAGCAGGGAACTGATTGACAGGGTAAGCCTTATAGTCAACACAACTCCCCTGGGTATGTATCCCGATACTGACAGTTTTCCTGATATTGATTATTCCCTTCTTGATTCGCGCCACACCCTTTTCGATCTTGTTTATAACCCCGAAATAACTGTTTTCCTGTCAAAAGGACTGGAGAGGGGCTGTGGGATCATAACTGGACTTAAAATGCTGGTTTCCCAGGCTGAGAGGTCGTGGGAAATATGGAACAGTTAAAGGGAGGTAATCGGGTTATTAAAGCGTATCTGAAAGCCTTAAGGGCCTTTCAGATGAATATATTCCCGGGATATTCAATGGCTTCAAGGAAAAGACCTGAGGCCGGGGCTGATTTACCGGCACGACAGCGGTCCCTTGCAAGTATAATTTCTTCAAATTCATCAACGCTGAGCCTTCCTCTCCCTACATCCACAGCAGTTCCGGTAATGGCCCTGACCATGTTCCTCAGAAACCTGTCGGCCTTTATGGTGAACAGCATCCCGTTATCATGCTTCTCCCAGAGGGCTGTTGTTACGTTGCATACATTTGTCTTTACATCTGAATGCAAGCGTGCAAAGCTTGTGAAGTCGTTATACCTGAGAAGCAGGCTGCAGGCTTCATTCATAAGCTGCATATCGGGAGCAGGATAAAGAGGCCAGGAATAATCAAAGGTAAAGGGATTCCTGGCAAGACTTATATGGTAACAATAGGTCCGGGAAAGTGCGCTGAAGCGGGCATGTGCATCCGGTAAGACACGGCTTAATGAATTCACAGAGATGTCATGGGGAAGCAGGGAATTAAGCCTGTATATAACTTTTCTGTCTTCGTGAAGGGAGTCACACAGGGAGTCGAAATGAGCAAAAAAAGAACGGGCATGAACCCCGGCATCTGTTCTGCCTGCCCCGGTAGCACGTATCTCTTCTCCTGTAACAAGCGAAAGTACATCTTCAAGGATTTTCTGAACCGTAACAGCGTTAGGCTGAAGTTGCCATCCGTGGTATGAAGTGCCTTTGAATGAGATATTTATAAAATACCTTGTAGTCACTGTTTCTGTTTGTGCAAATATACTATTTTACCTCAATACAACAGCAGAGCCATTTCCCTGTCTATGGCCCGGGTGGTCTGACTGCAGCACTCATATTTACTCATGTCTGTACAGGTTCGGAAATAAAATAAATTGATATGCAGGTGAAGTAAAAACCGATCATAAAATGTATTTTTAACTATTCTTTGAGAATCATGTGGTCAGTATTTTAAACCTGATCACTTCCGGAAGACATTTTTTAAAGAAACTAAAAGCAGGTTGGACTATGAAACTTGAGTTAAGCTGGATCGATTATCTGATAATGATAATCTATTTTTTATTTGTACTGGGAATAGGCTGGTTTCTGAGAAAGTATATGAAGAATGCCAATGCCTTTCTGGAGGCCGGAAGATCGATGCCTGCCTGGGTGGCGGGTCTTGCTTTTATTTCGACGAACCTGGGCGCCCTCGAGGTGATGGGGATGACAGGTTCAGGAATGAAGTACGGGATGCTCACTACCCATTTTTACTGGGTTGGTGCCATCCCGGCCATGATCTTTCTGGCTCTTTTCATGATGCCATTCTATTATGGCTCAAAAGCCAGGTCGGTACCTGAATTCCTTAAACTGAGGTACGATGAAAAGACCAGGGCCCTGAATGCCATCCTGTTTGCTGTAATGACAGTACTGGCCTCGGGGATATCCATGTATGCCCTTGCAATTCTGATGGAAAAGGTCCTTGGATGGGATTTCAATATGAGTCTCTGGATTTCTGCCCTCATTGTTCTGGGCTATACTTATCTTGGTGGACTCTCATCGGCAATATACAATGAAGTGCTGCAGTTCTTTATAATTGTTATCGGCTTACTCCCCCTGGTCTTTTTAAGTCTTAAGGATGTGGGGGGATGGAGCGGGCTCAAGGCAGGACTCGAACCGGTTGCCACGGCCAATGGTTTTGCTGCCGACACAATGACCACCACATGGAAGTATACCACTGAAGCTGCTGCCAATCCCATGGGGGTTGAGTGGTTTGGAATATTGTTCGGGCTGGGTTTTGTACTTTCCTTTGGCTACTGGTGCACCAACTTTCTTATTGTCCAGAGGGCATTTGCGGCCGAATCAGTTGTCGCTGCCAGGAAGGTGCCTCTTATTGGAGCCATTCCAAAAATGTTCATACCTTTTCTTATAATAATACCAGGTATCATTTCAGTGGTTCTTATGAATGATCCCTCGAAAGGCTTTTCAGTGCCTCTCGATGCGTCAGGGACCCCTATTTACGACTATACCATAATAATGTTGCTTAAGCAATATCTTCCCGCTGGTGTTCTTGGACTGGGTATCACAGCCCTGCTGGCTTCATTCATGTCGGGTATGGCCGGTAATGTTTCCGCATTCAATACAGTCTTCACATACGACATATACCAGAGTTATATACGTAAAAGGACTGGTGATGAGGAAGCTGACGGGAAGCATTATCTTAATGTTGGACGTGTTGCCACGGTTGGAGGGGTTCTGCTTAGCATAGCCTCGGCCTATATTGCAACAAAATTCGGAAACATTATGGATTTCCTCCAGACAATATTCTCTATGATAAATGCCCCGCTTTTTGCTGTTATCTTCCTTGGCATGTTCTGGAAGAGGAGTACGGGTCATGCAGCCTTTACGGGGCTTCTGCTGGGTTTCCTGATGGCCCTGGTCCATCATGGTCTCACGGCTCCGGAAGGTGCCACAACGCTTGTAAAAGGAGGCTGGATAACCGTTATGCATACCTATCCTGTTGAGATGGCACAGAACTTCTGGACAGC
>CAZXSW010000077.1:0-8459 GCA_964642615.1 uncultured Rikenellaceae bacterium
AGGCCAAAGCAAAAAACCACTTAGTAATAGAAAAGGGCGGACAATGCGTCCTAACTCGTTTATATATATACTTATATTATACTTATAATGCTAAGCTGGTTGTTATTGTATAGGTTTATTGATCTATAATGCAAGTTAAAAATTATTTACAGATCGTCAAAGGGACTCCTTATCTTTTGTATACTCTGCGTCGTGACATGTGTATAAATCTCCGTTGTCTTACTGCTTCTGTGACCAAGTAATTCCTGAATATACCTCAGATCAGTTCCCGCCTCCAATAAATGCGTCGCATAACTGTGCCTTAACCAGTGTAAAGTAACCGGCTTGGCAATACCTGCCTTCTCACAGGCTGTCTTTAATAACTTCTCCAAACTGGCAGCACTGTAAGGATCCCCACGCCGCTGCCCTTCAAACAGATAATTCTCCGGCCTGTAATGCTCAATATATAAATCAACCATCTCTATAGTCCTGTCAGATAACGGTACCACACGGTCTTTGTATCCCTTCGACTGCCTGATCCTTAGTAAATTTCTTCCTCTCTCAATGTCAACAGGTTTTAATCCCAGTAACTCACTTCGCCGTAACCCACAGGCATATATGAGACTTAACATCACCCTGTGCTTCTCATTCCTAAAGGTGCTTAGAATCTGCTTAACTTCATTCCTGCTCAAAACATTGGGAAGCTTGTGCTGTGGCCTGGGCCTTGTGAATTTTACAGGATCAATAACCGACTGGTATATGTTACTGTAAAACTTCCTCACGGAACTTATCATTTGATTCTGAAAGGAGTAACTCAGATTATTAGGAAGTATATATTCATCTACTATCCTGATTAAATCATCTGCTGTACATTCCGATGCTTCCCTTGGCGATACAAAACGCAGGAACTTTGTCATCATACCGGTATACGTCTGAACCGTCGACGCCGGATACCTGTTCGCTTCCATCCAGGTCTTATACTTCCTTATATCTTCCCTGCCTCTTTCACTTAAACAGGGCAGATCTGTTTCTTTAATCCCTTTATACTTTTCACCCTGAACAACAACCCTTCTCTTGTCGTCTCTTTCCTCCTGATCAGTCATAATCCCTGTTAGATCAAGACTGGCCTTCCCCCGGAATGCCTCTGACAAAAAAGGAATCAAGTCAATCCTGTCATCAATATGCCAGTATCTCATATGTTGACTCCACCTGGCCCCTGGTAGTGCCCTGACAAGTCCTATCAGCTCACTGTCGTATTGAAAGCTGAGCGATATCCGGTCCACACCATCGTGTATAACTCTTCCTGCAATAATCGTTTTCATAGTCGCAGCGATAAACTATTAAAAAACTGCTGGAAACCTATTCTTATTTTATAAACATAAAATTCATCCAGGAGTACACTTCAGTCAAGATCCCGCAAAAATCACCCGTCAAAACCCTGCCATATGCTGCAATTCCTCGTGCTACTTTCTTCCGGTGCAGATATGCTCCCGCCCCGTCAGTCACAATTACTTTGCTCCCCTAACAGCCACTACCTCTCTAACCCTCTGCTTATTGCCTGACTTCGACATCATGTATCAAAGACTAAGTTAAACATTTTACCAATATGCAAACATGAGATAACTAAGAAATTATTCACTATGCATGGCTCTGTATATCTACTTCCCTGAATGTTGCCCCCCAGTGTCATTTTTATCTCCTTAAATTTGTCGAAGCCATTAAACCCCGGCTGACCGGGAAATCAGGTATAGATCAGATCATTCTGAACCTATATCCAAACAGGCTTTTATCCTTCTTATTAAGAATTAATGGATTCATGCATCATCTCGGGTGGATCTGAAACAGACCGGGACCACTTTTTCTTAATTTACAGGGAATTTAAAATCAGAAGGAATAAGAAGACTACCTTCCTGAATTTCCACACAAGAGCCACAGGTATAAGAATAAAATCTACCTTTAAATGAAAATTTAAAGCAATGAGAAGTATCATTCTGTTGTTATCATTTCTTCAATGCCTCAATGGCCTTGCACAAAATGGCAAATCACTTGAGTTGATAATAATCCCCGGTGAATACTGGTGGACCGGTATTTCCTCTCTCGGTCATCAGACTCCCTTCGATGAAACCTCAGTCTTTTCAGCCGACCTGTGGGGCGATAACTTTGGCAACCAGGCCCAGCCTCTGTTGTTATCAAGCAAGGGCCGCTATATATGGAGTGAGAAGCCAATAAGCTATGAGTTCAACAGTGGGAAAATTCTTGTTAAAGTAAGGGAGGGTGAGATTGTAAGCGGAACAGCAGGTAATAACCTCCGTTCAGCCTATGAATATGTTGTTGACAATTTCTTCCCGCCAAACGGGCAGATACCCGATCCGTTATTGTTTACACATCCACAGTACAACACATGGATCGAGCTGATGTACGACCAGAATGAGACAGATATCCTGACCTATGCTGAGGCCATCATCAGGAATGGCTATTCTCCCGGGGTACTTATGATCGACGACAACTGGCAGGAAGATTATGGTGTATGGGAGTTTTCGCCCCGTCGTTTCAGCAATCCTAAAGGCATGATAGAGAAATTACATTCTATGGGTTTCAAGGTTATGTTGTGGGTATGCCCTTTTGTAAGTGCAGACTCAGAGGTATTCAGAAAACTTGCTGCAGAGGGTTTGCTTATACTCGATAAACAGGAATCCCAGGAGATACTCTGGGCTAATACCCAGAACAAAGCAGCTATTATACGTTGGTGGAACGGCGCCAGCGCATGCCTTGACTTAAGTAATCCCGGAGCCCGTAAGTGGTTTAAAGAAAGACTTGATTACCTGGTGAATGAGTTCGGTGTAGATGGTTTTAAGTTTGATGCCGGAGACGCCGGCTTCTATACAAATGATGTTGTTTCATTTAATGCCACAATACCCAACGACCATACTTCCTGGTTTGCAGAACTTGGTCTGTACTACCCACTTAACGAATTCCGTGCATCGTGGAAGATGGCAGGGATGCCCCTGGCTCAGCGCCTGAGGGATAAGGGTCACGACTGGGACGATCTTAAAAAACTGATACCTGACCTTATGTCACAAAGTGTTATGGGATACGCCTATACCTGTCCCGATATGATCGGTGGCGGTGAATACCAGTCCTTCCTTAATGCATCAACCATTGATGAGGAACTGGTTGTAAGATCAGCCCAGGTTCATGCTTTTATGCCTATGATGCAGTTTTCAGTTGCTCCCTGGAGGGTACTGTCAGAAGAGAACCAGGCTATCTGCCTTAAGATGTCGAAACTTCATGAAGAGATGGGACCCTATATCCTTGAACTGGCAAGAGCTGCCTCAGTTACAGGTGAGCCAATCGTGAAACCTATGGAACTGGCCTTTCCCGGAAACGGCTATGAGATGATTAAAGACCAGTTTGTGCTGGGCGATGATATCATCGTAGCTCCGGTGACAGAGAAAGATACACGTTCCCGGAAAGTTATCCTGCCTGAAGGAAAATGGAAGGCAGAAGATGGTACTGCCTTTAAGGGTGGTAAAACAGTTGAGATCACAGTGCCACTGGAAAGATTACCCTTCTTCAGGAAAATTAAATAACAAAAAAAACTCTCTCCCCTGACATTCGGGAAGAGAGTGTAAAATAATTTCCGGACTTTCTACAATCCGTAATAGCTGTTTAATTAAGTTTCATAGCTCTTATCCATGTGAATCCACTATAATTTGATTGATAATTATGTGACCAGGTAGATGGATCGGAATCTATAACTGTATAAGCTCCGGGCTTAATCTTAACCAATGGATAGAATGCCCAGTATGCATTTACTACACCACCCTGACCAACTACACCCCAGGTTTGCCATGGTCCGTAAATGGTTCCATCTGAATGTTGTAATGAAATAGTTCCCGGTAAAGCTCCGCCATTATAGTAATGATAGTTCATTATACTTGTAATATGCCTTTCATTATCTATAGTAAATACTGTCGGATTCTGAGGTCCATTGGATACTCCTGAGACGTTCCCATTGTAGAAAATCTGCTCATCATCAATTGCAACATCCGATACAGTTATCTCCACATAGGCTTTCTGAGCAGGATCTGACACTAAAGTTGCACATACCTTGTATACACCAGGCGTAGCAGGCGCTTTGTAAATACCGACATTATTGTGCCCCGGTGATTCAGAAATTGTTCCGCTGTTTGCAGGCACCACTGACCAGGCGACCTCCTGATCAGTAATGGTATTGTCGAACACAACCACGAATGCTCTTGATTCTTCAGTCATCATAAAAGCTTCCGGGATGCCAAAGGATATCAATGATTCAGGCTCAGCCTGAGGAGTCTTTTCACATCCAGGCAGAAAAAAAGGTAGCATTAAAATTAGTAGTCTTTTCATAAATGAGTTTTTTAGTTTGTCTTGTGAAAATAAGATAAAATTGATTTCACAAAATGGGGTTTAATTTTTTTTAAGTTTTTTCCCCTTTTACTTTCCTTTTAACAATGTTCTTGTGGATAGGTAAATCAGGTTTTTACTTATTATACTTCTTAGCTCATTAAGCTGATTTTTTAGATTGCCAAACCAGGTTCTGCTGGCAAATAATTATTTACCGTGGGCAAATTGATTATTACCTTTTACCCTGAGTTCAACAATTCTTCCTGATCGTCACCCCTTCAGTCCCAGGCGGTAAAAAGGTATCTCCAGAACGGGTTCAAACCCGAGTTTTAATGCCAGGTTGTATGAAGCAGTATTACCCCTGCGGCAGGCCCAGACCGGTATCAGATTATTTTCAAGACAGTGATCAATAAGTCTCGAACAGGTAATCTCAGCAAATCCCCTTCCTCTGAACTTTTCAACGGTCTCTATGCCTATCTCGAGCATATTGTCTATAACAAAAGCCGAGTAGGCCGTTGAGGCGATTTCTCCTGAATGAAGAAGGGTAAAACCCCTGCCTCTTGCTTTAAAATCCTCAGGGCTGTCCCAGAACCTGCCGGGAATGACGCTACCTGTCATCTTCTCAAAATAATCCCGGCCTGTTTCAGCAATATTGTCCTTCTCAGAAAGGAAGGGTTTAATACGCTTAAGATATTTCTCCCTGTTGAACTTAAAATTCACCCGCGTATGAAGCTCAATTTTACCTTCGGATCCGGCCCCGTCAGGGCCAGGTGATCTGAAGATAAGTGAGCCAAAAAGATCATCCAGAACCGCATCCCAATCACGCGGAAAAGTCTGCATCCACTCGTATCTTTCAGGTGAACTGCCTCCGCTTGCAGCATACAAAAGGAAGCGTTGGTTGAATTCTTCATTGCCGCAAGCGCCTGCAAGCAGCGACATGCCGTAAGGATGAACGATGTAAAAGGTCTGAGGATCGGAAATGTTGTCAACAAAAATCTTTCCACTGACATGTCCCTCAATAACAGAACGGGCAAACAGGTTATTTATAGTAACCTGTTTAATTTTTTTATTAAGGAGAAAATATCTTACTGCGGGTAATACAAACATTTCAGGATGTCTTTTTAGGGTAATTAATTACACTGACTTGTTTCCAAAAAAGCCAGGATCTCAGCCAAATCAGCTGCCCGGTTCAGTAAAGATATCTATAAATGTCGCCGGATCATAATTTTAACCACGGTTTTCAGTATGCCTGGGTTTGATATACATCAGTTGAATGCAGCCACTTCTCCATGGTCGATTTTTACTTTTACCACTGTCCCGGCAGGTTTTTGGCTGCTGTCCGGCAGGTCGGTAATCTCTGCCGTGATCCGGTCGTTGTAGAGTTTCCTGTATAGACCGAAAAGTTCGTTCATCAGCTCAAGACCCATTCCGTTGGAATCCTTGTTTTTATCCCTGGCACCATTTCTGCCTGTTCCGTTATCAGCTATCTCTATAAGAAGCTTCCCTTCATCCCTGAAAATATTAATATCGAGTCTTCCCCCATCCTTCTTTTTTTGAAGTCCGTGTTTCACAGAGTTCTCGGCATATAGCTGGATTATGAGTTTTGGAACCGCTACTTCCTGATCCACATCTTCGTCAATATTGATTGAAAAGTCAAAAGCTTCCTCAAACCTCATCCTCTCGAGCAGCAGATAGTGCCGGCAGAAAGCTATCTCCTCCTCAAGACTCCACCTGGTGGTTCTTGCCGAAGTGAGCAGGGTCCTGTACAGGTCGGAGAACAGCATAAGCCCGTCCCTTGCTTTTTCCTTCTCCGACCTGTTTACAAGGGCAACTATCGCATTTAGGGCATTAAAGGTAAAATGCGGATCGAGCTGGTTCCTGACAAGAGCCAGCTGCAGTTCAGTTATCTTCTTCTCTGTCTCCTGAAGGCGGCTGATGGATCTCTTTTGAAGGTAAAGGATAAGCATTACAAAACCTGTGAAGGCTGCAAAAACAAGCGGATAATAACCGAAATTCAGCCAGTACCATTTATTGAACCTGTATTCAAAAAGGTTTTGTATATCCCCGGCCTGATAGAATATCTGAGGCTCTTTTCCCCTGCTTGTTATAAGAGAGTAAAATGAACTGCCCCCTTCACCCCATGTTATCCTGCATTCAGCCGGATGCCTTAGCCCCTTCCTGTATATAATAAGTTTTTCATCCTCCTGAGAGCTCACAAGCACTTCTTTTTCACCATCAAGGTCAACATCGTCCTCAAAGAATACAGGCGAACCGGATCCCCTGATTTTTCCGGTCTCCTTCTTATCCCGGTCAAGTATGACAGTTCCTTCACCGGCAGACATGATGACGTAAAAGGGATTATCCTTGTTGTCGCCGGTTATGAACCCCCTGTATGGGAGGTAACTTATATTGTGCCGGCCTGAGATCTTCCCTCCGGCACTGAAAGAGGCTATATACGCCGTGGAATCCCTGTCCTGTGGATAAACGAGCAGGTCACTTATGAGTTCGTTCCCGGTCCTCAGAAGCAGGGGCTGGACAAGGACGAAGCGTCCGCGAAACTCCACCGGTTCGAATACGAAGCTGAGGTTATGGTCAAGGACCATAAGCCAGGCCGACTGATCATGATACCGGGCTTCATCGGTACTTACATTCCCGGCACCATAGCCATAGGGAATGATTTCCCTTCTGCCATCCCCGTCAAGGTCTTCCTGCAGGATTTCAAGGATGAAAGCCGATGATTCAGGTGATCTTATGATGGTATCCCTGACTGTGTTAAAGGCATAGACAGCACGGGGAGACTTTGAGAACCCGGTGATTATGCCGAATATGACTTCCTTTGTACCGTCACCGTCAAGGTCATCTGCTTCGGCTTTTATTATTGCCGGATCAGGGCCCTTGATGCCTGGACCTGTCCTGGCAACCAGCCTTGTCCTGGCGGGAAGTGCAGTGTCTTTCCATCCTGAAATGGTGTTTAGCAGTACTGAGTCTCCTGCAAGTGTAAATACATACAGCTCCTTTATCCCGTCACCGTTGCAGTCTTCCGCCAGGAATAAGGTCTCCTTTTTTGAGAAATCAAAGCTTCCAGGAAGGTTCCACTGGTTAAGTGTCTTACCTTCAGAATGGATAGTAATGCCTGTTGAATTGGAATTGTCGAAGGCGGTGATTTTTTCTGAAGAACCGTCGTCATCGAGGTCGACATAGCGTATATAGGTGTTATCGTTGATGGAAATACTTCCGGCCGGTTCAAGCAGATACCGGGAATTATCAGGAGGAAATGCCAGGAAGATAATAACTGAAGGTATAAGTGCCAGAAGGAGGGCATTGGGAAAAACCGGCAATCTCTTTTTAATAAAAGGGAATATCATATACTGCCGGTTTACCTTTCTGATTATGT
Organism: uncultured Rikenellaceae bacterium; assembly: GCA_964642615.1. Taxonomy (GTDB): domain Bacteria; phylum Bacteroidota; class Bacteroidia; order Bacteroidales; family VadinHA17; genus LD21. The sequence goes on from CAZXSW010000077.1 coordinate 7,757, forward strand.
TTATTACAGACCGCAACTTATGGGCGGTCTCTGCAAGCGAATATAATCAAAAAACGACATTGTTAAATAACCATAAATGTTAAAATCTCCGGATTTTTCGCTATGTTTTTCCCCGGGGTAAAAGAAAAAGATCCCTGCGCTGGCACATATGAGGCTGAGTTGAAAATTCTTGTATCAAGACCTTTTAATGTTATGACAGAATAAAAAAGACTGCCGCCTATTCAGCGACAGTCTTTTTATTGTTCCGAAGATAAAGTATCTGAACGGAGTGTTCCCCTGCCGTAAACTCAGATACTGTTCAGCTCTCTTCTAAGTCTTTGCCTTTCTCTTATTTCAGGAATAAGTTCTTCTCCCACCAACCTGAATTTTTCAGTTTCTTCCGGAGGAATAAGATAGATCTCATCGTTAAGCTCGAGCCCTTTTTCCACTATTATCTGTTTCTCGTTGAAATCACCAAGGATGACAATTTTTTTGGTATGGTTCTTAGCGTAGACGAAGGGGATGGTGTCGGGACCCGTATTTACACATTCGGTAGGAATGAAAACGACATCATCGAAAGTATTGATAATTAATTTGTTGCTTGTTGTCATTGCAGGTCTGAGAGAAGGATCTGCTTCATCAAGTTTAAGCATCACCTCAAACATCTTGGCATCGGAGTTTGGCAATACTTCACCTATATTGGCAACGGTTAAAACTGTTGCAG
>CAZXSW010000078.1:0-1475 GCA_964642615.1 uncultured Rikenellaceae bacterium
GTGGTGCTCACTGTTCTCCATGCCGGTGGTAAGTTCGACAAGGGGTCTTATAAGGTGTCGGGCGGACTTCATGGTGTAGGAGTATCTTGCGTCAACGCACTCTCCGACACTCTTATAGCAGAGGTCTCACGCGAAGGCAAGATCTTCCGCCAGGTGTTTCATAAGGGAAAACCGGCTGCCAACATCGAAGTGATAGGTACAACAGATACCTCGGGTACAAAGATCACCTTCAAACCCGATGCCAGCATCTTCCAGACAACAGACTTCAACTTCGAGATCCTCTCGGCAAGGCTCAGGGAACTGGCCTTCCTTAACAGGGGACTTCTCCTTACCATTCAGGACGAGAGGGAACTGGTCGAGAACGGCAACGGTGGAAAAGCCCGCTACGAAGAGTTTCTTTCACAGGAGGGACTGAAGGAGTTCGTCGAATACCTCGACGGGAACAGGGAACGTATTATCGATACCCCTATACATATATCCTTCGACAAGACCGAGATACCTGTGGAGATAGCACTCCAGTACAACAGCTCCTTCACAGAGAACGTCCATTCATATGTAAACAACATAAACACCATTGAAGGCGGTACCCACCTTGCCGGCTTCAGAAGAGGCCTTACCCGTACTCTCAAGAAATACGCCGAGGACTCCGGGGCCACTTCAAAACTTAAGTTCGACATAAGCGGTGATGACTTCCGCGAAGGTCTTACAGCCATAATCTCAGTAAAGGTTGCTGAACCGCAGTTTGAGGGCCAGACAAAAACCAAGCTGGGTAACTCAGAGGTAATGGGTGCCGTCGATCAGGCCGTGAGCGCCATGCTTACAAACTACCTCGAGGAAAATCCCAAAGATGCCAGATCCATAGTCCAGAAAGTGATACTGGCAGCCACTGCCCGCCACGCCGCAAGAAAAGCCCGTGAGCTCGTGCAACGCAAGAATGAGTTCTCCGGATCCGGACTGCCTGGTAAACTGGCCGACTGCGCCGACCGTGACCCCGCTAACTGCGAGATCTATCTCGTCGAGGGTGACTCTGCAGGTGGTACAGCAAAACAGGGACGCGACCGTAAGTTCCAGGCCATACTCCCTCTGCGCGGTAAGATCCTTAACGTCGAGAAAGCCATGCTCCACAGGATATACGAGAGCGAAGAGATAAAGAATATCTTCACCGCCCTCGGAGTCCACATTGGTACCGAAGAGGACAGTAAGGCACTTAACCTGACTGGACTGAGGTATCATAAGATAATAATCATGACTGATGCCGACGTCGATGGTTCACATATCACTACCCTTATCATGACTTTCTTCTTCAGACATATGCTTGATCTGATAAGAAATGGTCACCTTTACATAGCCACTCCTCCTCTCTACCTTATCAAGAAAGGGAAAAACGAACGCTACTGCTGGTCCGAAGAAGAAAGGGAACTTGCAGTCGCCGAAATGGGCCAGGGTAAGGAATCAGCTGTAGGCATACAGCGTTA
>CAZXSW010000078.1:1485-8349 GCA_964642615.1 uncultured Rikenellaceae bacterium
CTCGGTGAGATGAATGCCGAACAGCTGTGGCAGACTACCATGAACCCCGATTCAAGAACTCTCAGACAGGTTACTATCGAAAGCGCCGCTGAAGCCGATCATATATTCTCCATGCTGATGGGCGACGAGGTTCCTCCCCGCCGTGAGTTTATCGAGCGCCATGCCAAATATGCCAGGATAGACGTCTGACACTTTTTACCCCGGACTCTGATACCCGGCAATCACAAGCCGCCTATAGCTTCCTTCACGATGGCAGAGCATTGTGCTGCTATGGCACTGCCCTGTCCGGTGAAATTATTAATAAGTATACAGAAGGCAAGCCTGCGACCCGATACTGTCGTGATATAACCTGCGTAGTTGCGGACCCTGGTCATGCTGCCGCTCTTGGCCCTTAGCCTGCCTGAAAAAAGAGGATCACTGAACAGTGAGCCCAGCGTGCCTCCTTCACCCGGTACTGACATCGAAGCAAGAAAAGCCTCCGACCAGCTTTTTCCCGCCCCCGCCCAGTAAAGGAAATCAGTGAAGCCTGCCGCGTGAACAGCATTAACAGGCGAGAGCCCGCTGGCATCCTCAATGAACATGCCTCCCGTAGCTGAAGAGGATATGAACTCCTGAAGATATTCAGAGCCGGCGGCTGCCCTGAGGTCTCCGCTTACTTTCAACGCCATCTCCCTTGCCAGATGCTCGGCATAGAGGTTTATACTCTCGCGGTTCATGACTTTTATTATCTCAGCAAGGGGAGGGGACTTTATGATTCCTATCCGCGTCATAGCATGCCCTCCGGCAGGTCCGGCCGTCCTGACAGTCACAGGCTCCTCACCGGTTCTGATACCTGCCCTGGCCAGGGCATTGACAAGCATCGTGGCGGCCAGCAGCGGAGGGTCGGTAACAGAGGCCTTAAGCACAAAGTCATTCCTGCCTGCCGGAACAGTCCCGGCCATCCATCCCTCACTGCCATAGGGTGACGCAAACACATAACCCCTGTCGCGGCTGCCCGATGAGATAAGCATGTTATTAAGCGGTGTACGGCATTCCTCAGGTACCACCCTGGTTATTACCGTACCCTTGCCCTCTGCCCCGGTTTTCAGATGTATCTCATACATATTGTCAAAGACAGACAAGCCATAGACGCCCGCCCCGTAGTAGTTGCCCAGGTCCTCCCACAGCCACTTTGCCGGTACAGGCTCGTAGCCGTAACGCGAGTCGTCGGCTATGACCCTTCCTGTTATACTCTTAATGCCGGCCCGCTGAATGTCCTTTACCCATCTGTCAGTGATATCCCCGTAATGCTCTGCGAAATACCCCGAGCCAAGGGCAGGATCGCCTCCTCCCGTGATTACTATGTCGCCTGTCAGCCTGCCTGTTGCGGCATCGAGGGTTCCTGTGTACGATAATGCGGTCTCGAAGGTATAGCCGGCACCAAGGGTGGAAAAGGCCGCGGCAGCTGTGACGAGCTTCATGACCGATGCGGGATTCATGGATTTCTGGGACCCGTATTCATAGACCTGACTGCCGCTTGTCATATCCCTGAAGGAAACAGATACGGACGCATGTCTCATGGCCGGATCGGCAAGGAGGGCCCGCAGCGCTTTCTCCTGCGCTATACTGCCGGTGAAGATGAGTGCCGACAGAATGACCGTGAGGATCATCCTCCCCTTCATGTCTTTTTCCTGTTCTGTTCAATTGTGGAAAGAAGGCCGCAGGCCGCATTGATATCCATACCCCTGCTTGCCCTTATCGTCGTTATTATGCCTTTGGCGTTCAGGGCATCCCTGAAACGGACCATGGCTTCTTCGCCTGGACTCCTGAATGAAGACCCGGGGACGGTATGGAACCTTATCAGGTTTATCCTGCATTTGATGCCGTTAAGTATCCTTGCAAGCTCTTTCACGTGGGCCGGAGTGTCGTTGAGTCCTTCAAAGACAATATATTCGAATGAGACCCTCCTCTGGCTGTTAAAGTCAAAATCTCTTATTATGGCCAGTACCTCTGATATGTTGTTGCTCTTCTGGACAGGCATGAGGCTGCTGCGCTCCTCAGCGAAGGGGGAGTGGAGGCTTACGGCCAGGTGGCACCTGCTTTTCTCAAGGAACTCCTTTATGCCTTTTACCATCCCTATGGTGCTTACAGTGATCCTCGAAGGGCTCCATCCGTAACCCCATGGTGAAGTCAGTATATCAAGACTCTTCATCACCTCCTCAAGGTTGTCGAGGGGTTCGCCCATGCCCATATAGACAATGTTTGTAAGGCCGGCCCTTTCAGGAAGACTCCTGAACTGGTTGAGTATCTCGTTGGAGCTCAGGTCACCCTGAAAACCCTGTTTCCCCGTCATGCAGAACACGCAGCCCATGCGGCAGCCTGACTGGGTCGAGACACACAGCGTGGCCCTTTCACGGTCGGGTATCCAGGCGCTCTCTATGTATCTTTCTCCCGATACTCCGAAAAGGTATTTCCTGGTCCCATCGGCACTCTCTGCAACACCCGCGGGCTCACTAAGTCCAATGGTGTACAAGCTGTCAAGGACCTCCCTTGCCTTCTTTGCCAGGTTGGTCATGGCATCGATGCTGTCCGCCTCCTTCTTATACAGCCAGTCCGCAATCTGCATGGCTGCAAAACCCGGCATCCCCGCCCGTTTTGTCACTGCAACCAGTTCGCTGATTGTCTTGCCGTATAGTTTTTCCTTTTCTTCCAAGAACTTATATTTATCTGTAAGAATCTTTTTCTGTTTCTCCCTGCAGCTAAGAGACGGCTTCAGCCTGCTGCATAACAATTTTATCTGTGTCTATGCTGCCGGTGAATACATGGGTGGCGGGACCAGTGAGCCATATGTCGGTGAGCCTGTTTTCATCCCTGCTGAAGCTGACATTCAGATCGCCGCCCCGGGTGTGAACATTTACAGGGATGCTGTCAAAATGTCCTGACAATACTGCAGCAATGGCAGAAGCCGTTACGCCTGTCCCGCACGAGAGTGTCTCATCCTCGACACCCCGCTCGAAGGTCCTGACAAAGATATAGTTATCCATGACCTCGGCAAAGTTGACGTTGGTGCCTCCCGGTGCGAATTCAGGGGCCCATCTGAGCTCTTTCCCCCTGCTGAAGACATTGAGTCGGGCAACATCTTTTTCAAACACCACATAATGCGGCGATCCGGTGTTAATAAAATAGTTGCCGCCGATGAGTTCTGTTCCTTCCACATCGTTCATCCTGAGCTTTATAAGGCCGTTTTCGGCTATTGCCCTGTGAGGGGCATCGATGGCGCTGAAGCTATGGTCGGAGGGAGCAATACCGCTGCTTATGGCAAAGGCGGCAGTGCATCTTCCACCGTTGCCGCACATGGTCCCTTCAAAGCCGTCGGCGTTGAAATATGTCATCTTATAGCTGAAGTCCTTCGTGTCACTAATAAGAATAACGCCGTCAGCGCCTATGCCAAAGCGGCGGTCGCACATCCATCTTATTAATTTATCATCGGCGGGATTAATCCGGCCATTACGGTTGTCTATAATAATGAAGTCGTTACCGGCTCCCTGGTATTTGTTAAAGGTAATTATCATCTTTGTTAAAGACTTGTTAAATATTTATGTTTTATTATTTTACACAAAAAAATGCATGAACTTTGTGAAACAAAATGCCTGAAAAGCGGTTATAAAGATATGAATCTTTTGTACAGGCTGAATTATGGAATAAAGCATAAAAAATAATTAAAAACCTACAACAATGAAAATAAAGTATTTCATCGGTGCATTTCTGATGGCCATCTTAGGGGCCGCCACAGCTCTCTTTGCCTACACAAGGATAGAGAAGGGCAACCAGGTAATGCTTGTAAAAGACTCTTCGGGTGTTGATGTAAGTGACGCCAGGGCATGGCTTACTTCCTGGGCCATTCAGCAACAGCCGGGACAGGTGGATTTCACATATGCAGCTGAGCAGACAGTTCATGGGGTGGTGCATGTAATGACAAAATCCACTGTAGGCTACTCAGCTTCCAACCCCATAATGGAATTTTTCTACGGTCCCCGCTACGGCCAGCAGCCGCGCGAGCGTACCGTTCAGGGCTATGGCTCGGGAGTAATCATCTCGGCCGACGGTTATATAATAACAAACAACCATGTAATTGATGAAGCCCAGGAGGTAGAGGTTAAGCTTAACGACAACAGGGTGATGACTGCAGAGATCATTGGACGCGATCCCAATACCGACCTTGCCCTTCTGAAGGTCGATGCCACCAACCTGCCTTTTGTAAGGTACGGTGACTCTGATGAATTGAAGCTTGGCGAATGGGTTCTTGCAGTTGGTAACCCTTTTAACCTGACATCCACCGTGACGGCAGGTATAGTAAGTGCCAAGGGAAGGAACATTAAGATACTGGAAGGTGACTACACTATCGAGTCGTTTATCCAGACCGATGCAGCGCTTAACATGGGTAACAGCGGAGGGGCACTTGTCAATACCAAAGGACTCCTTGTAGGTATCACCTCGGCCATCTATTCTCCAAACGGAGCTTATGCAGGTAACTCTTTTGCCATCCCGGTAAGCATTGTTAAGAAGGTGATTGATGACCTTAAGGAGTTCGGCGAGGTACAGCGAGCTTTTATAGGAGTCACTATAAATGAGGTCTCTCCCGAAAAGGTCAGGGAGCTTAAGCTCGATGGTCTGAAGGGTGTGCTTATTGTCACTGTCAGTGAAGGTGGTGCTGCAGAGGCAGCAGGTCTGAAGCCCGATGACGTGATACTTAAGGTCGGCAATGCCGATGTGGCTTCTGTTACCGAACTGCAGGAACATGTGGGACGCTACAGGCCCGGCGACAGGATCACTGTCACCTATGTACGTAACGGAAAACAGAATACAGCTACGCTGCAACTAAAGAATATCTCAGGCACTACATCTGTGGTCACCCGCGATGCCAGTCCAGCCCTCATCTTCGGCGCCCGCCTCGAACCCCTTGGTGCCGGCGAAAGGAAGACCTACAACATAGACTATGGTGTCAAGGTTACTGATCCCGGTAACGGACGTCTCAGCGACCTGGGCTTAAGAAAGGGAGTTATCATACTCAGCGTTAACGGCATTAGGGTAAAAAGCGCTGCCGACGTGCGCGAGGCTACTTCGGATGAGAAGAACCTGACTTCCATAGAAGGGATTCAGACCAACGGAACATTCTTTAGCTACTCCCTGAGGAACTGATGAATGAAAGTTTAAATAGGTGTTTAACAGCGGATTATAGAAATATAAATCCGCTGTTAATAACATTATAGGTTATAATTTGTTATTACATATAAAAGCAGTATCTTTGCGGAAATTTTTTAGGAGGTATAATGAGACAGCTGAAGATTACCAAATCCATAACGAACAGGGAAAGTGCATCACTTGATAAGTATCTGCAGGAGATTGGTAAGGAAGAGTTGATATCGGTTGAAGAAGAAGTTGAACTGGCACAGAGGATCAAGAAAGGGGACAGAGCTGCTCTTGAAAAGCTTACTAAGGCAAACCTCCGTTTTGTTGTTTCTGTAGCCAAGCAGTATCAGAACCAGGGATTGAGTCTTCCTGATCTTATCAACGAAGGGAATCTGGGGCTTATTAAAGCCGCTGAGAAGTTTGATGAGACTCGTGGGTTTAAATTTATTTCATATGCGGTATGGTGGATCAGGCAGTCCATCCTCCAAGCTCTTGCCGAGCAGTCGAGGATAGTAAGGCTGCCCCTCAACCAGGTGGGTTCGCTTAACAAGATTAACAAGGCATTTTCAAAGTTCGAACAGGAGAACGAGCGTACGCCCTCTCCCGAAGAGCTTGCCGAAGTGCTTGAGCTCCCCAAGGAAAAGGTTACGGATACTCTTAAGGTATCGGGACGACATGTATCTGTTGATGCTCCCTTCATTGAGGGTGAGGACAACAGTCTGCTCGACGTACTCACCAACCTTGATTCACCGGTTGCCGACAAGCTGCTTATGGATGAGTCGCTCTCACGTGAGATATGCAGGGCGCTTGCAACCCTTACAGAAAGGGAAAGGGATATTATAAGGTTCTTCTTCGGCATAGGATGCCAGGAGATGACTCTTGAGGAGATAGGCGAGAAATTCGGTCTCACCCGCGAAAGGGTAAGGCAGATCAAGGAAAAAGCCATAAGAAGATTACGCCATACCTCAAGAAGCAGACTGTTAAAAGGATATTTAGGTTAGGTTATAAGATAGATTTAATTCTAAGGGTTTCATGCAGAAAGCGGCACTACCGGAAGGGAGTGTCGCTTTTTTTTGTTTTTGCAGGCAAAAACAAAAAAAGGCAGGGAGCGGGGAGCAGGGAGCAGGGAGCGGGGAGCATGGAGCAGGGAGCAGGGAGCGGGGAGCAGAGAGCAAGGGGCAGGGAGCGGGGAGCAAGGGGCGAAGAAAAGGCGTGTCGACGAGCGAAGAGAGTTGATCCCGGGCACTCGGGAAGCCTCTGTCAGAGATAGTGTCTGGATGATAAAATAAGGCGCCTTACGGCGCCAAATACTAAGGAGAGGGTGAATGTCACTAATAGTCATTCTACATAGTGAAAGTTACCGGCCCGCAAAGCGGGCCCGATATTAATAACCCCGGGCCGACAGCCCGGGGTGACGGCTACCTGACTATTGATCAGCCCTGAAAGGGTTGAATTGAATGACAAAGGTTATTCAACACCCCGGGATACAGTGGTCGCAGACCCTGACCAGTGAAACTGCGTCAGTGGCGTGAAAACCAACTTTCTAATCATTGCAGCTGCAATAATTATAGGGTTTCCTCACACTTTTTCATCACCCCAAACCCCTGAAGGGGCTTTAAATCTCTGCATCATCCTAAGTCCCCCCCCAATAAAAAGTGTGAGTGTGAGAGTGGGAGCGTGAAAATCCATTCAATA
>CAZXSW010000079.1:0-8220 GCA_964642615.1 uncultured Rikenellaceae bacterium
GACAGACATCTCGAAGCCTGATGATATAACCCGTCTTTTCAGGGAAATATCCCGCCTGTTCGGAGGTTTGGATATCTTGGTTAACAATGCAGGATTTGGGATATGGAAGATGCCCGAGGATCTTAGTGTAGGGGAGTGGGATTCGGTTATCGATACCAACCTGAGGGGAACTTTTCTGTGTTCGAAGGAAGCAATCGCCTTTATGAAAAGCAGGGGAGGAGGATACATTATAAATATAGCATCTACAAGGGCCTTTATGTCGGAACCCGGTTCGGAGGCCTATGCCGCATCAAAAGGCGGGATTATTGCACTGACCCATGCGCTGGCAGCCTCGCTTGCCCCCTATGGAATAAGAGTTAATTCAATCAGTCCCGGCTGGATCGAGACCGGCGATTACGGCAGCCTCAGGGAGAGTGATCACACCCAGCATTTCTCGGGAAGGGTTGGAAGACCTTCCGACATTGCAGCTGCCTGCGTGTTCCTTGCTGAAAATGATTTTATCAACGGGGCCAACCTTACCATCGACGGAGGTATGACAAGGAAGATGATGTATGAACCCGACTGATCAGGATACCAGTCCTTTTTTTATTGCATACCTTATTATATCCGACGTCGTTTTAAGCTGCAGCTTTGTAAGTATCCTTTCCCTGTAGGTGCTTATTGTCTTGGGACTGAGCGACAGTTCCCTGGCAATCTCGGAAAGGGGCATGCCCGAAGCCAGTTTGACAACCACTTCCTGTTCCCTTACCGACAGCTTCTCGTGAAGCGGTCTTTCTTCATCCTCGATATAGCTATGGGCCAGTATCTCTGCCAGTGACGGTGAAATGTATCTTCCACCTTTTGATACCTTTATTATTGCCGTTATAAGTTCGCCCGGCTGGCTGGCCTTGTTAAGATAGCCCGATGCTCCCATTTTGATGGATCTTGTGGCATACTGTTCCTCGGGGTAGATGCTTAACATAAGCACAGGCAGGGAGGGTTTTATTTTTTTTATCTCCGAAAGAAGTTCGAGTCCGTTCCTTCCGGGAATAGAGATATCGAGAAGGATGACATCAAAGTTGCGGATCCTTAACATATCAAGCATTTCCTTTCTGTTCCCGGCTTCCTTTATGGTGCTGAACCTTTTCTCAGGATCCTCTTCAAGCAGCATTATAAGGCCTTTTCTTACAATAGGGTGATCATCGACAATCAGTATATCAAGCATTTTTCTTCCTTTTAACTATAGCCTGCCGGCTTTTTTATCATTTATTAATTTATCAACCTGCACGAACTTCCTGCGGATCCGGTGAATGATCCCGGCCATCTCCCTTAAGCGGAATTATGGCTGTGATCCGGGTCCCTTTACCCGGTCTGTTCCCTATCCTGAAAGTACCTCCGAAAACCTCAGTCCTTTCCCTCATGCCAATGAGTCCGAAAGACATTCTGTCGGAAAAGCCCGAATCATCAATTCCTTTGCCGTTATCCTTGACTCTCACTATTATATGTTCACTATCAGCCTTGATCAAAACCGAAGCCTTAGTAGCACCTGAGTGCCTGGCAACATTCGTAAGCGATTCCTGGATTATACGGAACACAGCAAGTGTAAGCTTGTCATCGAGCATCAGGGTTTCTGGATCGCAAATAAGTGAGCAGCCTATACCTGACGATTTACTGAATTCGATGACAAGCCATTTCACAGCCGCACAGATACCCAGATCATCCAGGATACTGGGGCGGAGTCCCGATGAAATACGGTTAAGGCTTTCAACAGTCATGGAATGTAGTCCGGAGAGATCTTCGAAAGCTTTTTCAAGTTCGGGGAACTGTGGACTTATCTTCGATTTGATTCTTGAGAAGTTCAGGCTCAGCACTGTCAGTTTCTGTCCCAGATCATCATGCAGTTCCCTGGCTATCTGCAGTCTTTCATCTTCCCTGATTTTGATGAGGTGGTGCGAGAGTTCCCTGTATTTTTCTTCGCTCTCCCTGAGTTTCTTTTCTCCTGATTTTCTTTCAGTGACATCTCTTATTATCATGCTTGACCTTAGTTCACCCTTACTGTCGCGGAAGATTGAAGAAGTGATTTCAGAAGGAAACCGGGTCCCGTCTTTTCTGATGAAGGTCAGTTCGCCCTTGACCCTGCCCAGGCGGTTTCGGGTTTCAATAAGCTTCTCAAGTCTCTTGTCGCCGGTATCCACAACCCCGTCGCGACCAGCTTTGCATATCTCATCCTCGCTCATCTGAAACATCTCGCAGGCTGCCCTGTTGGCTGAAAGGATGCTTCCGTCGGGTTTGGTAAGAAGAATGGCATCCATGCTGTTGTCCATGATAAGCCTGTGACGGTCTTCTCTGTCCCGGAGTTCCATCTCGTTCTTTTTAAGCTCTGAGATATTTCGTGTCGTACCCTGATAACCGGTTATGTTTCCCTTTTGATCTCTTATTATTGAAACATTCATTCCAAGCCATATTGTACTTCCGTCGGATTTGAAGTGTTCAATTTCAAAGAGTCTGCTCCTGTTTTTGTCGCTCAGGGGATCTTTTTCCTTTTCCATCTCCTCGGAAAGAATGGATTTAAGTTTCATCAGGGAATGAGGTGGCATTTTTTCCTCAAGGGATTTAAACATATGTTCCTCGACTGTTTCTCCGACAAGCCTTTTTACCGAAGGACTTACATAGGTGGTATTGAGATTGGTATCTATGGTCCATATTACATCAGATGTATTCTCGGCAATCCTCCTGTATTTTTCCTCACTCTCCCTGAGCCGTTCTTCCATTTTCCTTCTTTCAGTGATATCCTGAAGGATACAATGGATCTTGTCAAAGCTTCCGTCCATCTTAAGACTAAGCTGGCCGTCGACAGATATTAGTGAAATCTTGCTGTTTTTATCCCTCATCCTGAGTTCAGTATGCATAACTCCTTCTCTCAGGACTTTAAGAAATGACATCCGGTAAGTATCGAGATCTTCGGGAATTATGACTTCCCCGATCCATTTACCGCTTACTTCTTCAGGAGAAAACCAAAGGTGTCGGTCCAGGCTCTGTTTATGTCCACTATACAGCCTTTCCTGTCAAGAGACTGGTAGGCAAGGGGAGCATCCTGGAATAGTCTGGAGAATCTTTCTTCACTTTCGCGCAGCCTTGCCTGTTTGGCCTGCTGAAGGGTCTGGTCACTGAAAACGATTATTATACCCAGAATCTCTTCGTTTCTGTTCTTTATGAGAGCAGCTGTGTTGGCCACGGGGATCTCTTTCCCGTGCTTGGAGATCAGTTTTCTCTGGGCAGAAATTCCCAGCATCTTTTCTTCTTTCAAAAGAATCTCAACCAGGCTCTCCTCTTCCCTGTCAGTGTCTTCATCCACCAGCCTGTAAACATCGACCAGCCTTTTCCCGATAGCCTCTGACTCCTTCCATCCGGTCATCCCTTCAGCGACAATATTAAGCCGTTCGATAATTCCGCGGCTGTCAGTGGTAATAACCCCATCGCCTATACTGTAAAGGGTGGCTTTTAGTTCCTCCCTTATATTGTCATATTGTTCTCTCTTTTCAAATAATTCCCTGAAGATCTTCATCTGCCTGTGTTTATAAAGAAGAGAAATCAGGGAAGCAAGCAGCAGGATGATAAAAGAGGCAAAAAGGAGAGTCTTGGCAAATATCTTTCCGGTGTTTTCGAATATATCGCTTACCTTACTCTCTGAAATCAGAAACCATGCTGTGTCAGGAATTTTCCTTATGTCGGCAACTACTTCTTCCCCTGCGTGATTAAGGCCCCTGAAAGGACCTTCTTTCCCTGTAAGGGCAAAGGCTGCACTTCTGCTGAGATCGGCGGCAGAAACCCTATATAGTGGAGAAAGCTGTCCGGAATCGGTTATCTTGTTAAGATACCATACTGTATCGCCATCCTGCCGGACTATATGAAGCTGATCGGGTTCACCTTCAGGGGCCCATTCACTGAGTGAGGGAAGGAGGCTCATGGCTGGACTGATCCTGAATACAAGTACAGCTACAGGTTCTTCACTTTCATTGTAAACAGGCGCTGCCATCTCGAGAAACAACTTCTGATGAGTAGTTTTTTCAGTAAAGAAATCATTGAAGAGTACCTTTTTTCTCTCCAGAACCTCCCTTGAAAAGCTCAGGGTAACTTCTTCAGGAGTTTGGTATCCTTCGAGGTAACTGAACAGTAACTTACCATCGGGTGAGATCAGGAAGATGTTTTCATATCTTTCATTTGTCATGATATGCGAGAGCATTCTGCGGAATAAGATACCAGCATCTGTATTTCCTTTGATAATCCCACCTGAGGTTTTATCGAAGGGTACAACTGAGGAAAAGAATTTTGCTTCCGAAAGCCTTTCCATTCGCCATTGCTCCAGATGTGTAAGTGTTCCGCCTGTGACATTGCTGAGGTAGTCATATGCTTCTTCTTCAATATGTTCCCTTTCATTCAGATAAAAGAGTGTTGAAAGCACTATTGCAAGCATGGTAATTGCTACAAGAATACCCGCAAGGAAATTCTTTAAACTGGTATGAAGTATCACTTTCATAAATGTAAGTAACCTGCTCTTAAACAGAAACAGATGATTTTTAAAACTTATGATGGTCATGGCTGAATGATCCAGACCATAGATTTTCCCTTTATCGGTGCAAAATATGAATTTAAGGGATATAAACCAGCTGAGAAGTGATAAATGCGATGCCGTTACACCCTTTTTAACTTTTATTAACTGAAAGGTTTTCAGGGACTTTTAGGGTCTGACAGAAAAAATGGGAATATCTGTGTTAAGTGATCCGGGGAATAATCATAAATTTATATCAGATAGCACAATCTAAATGAAAAAAATGGACAGGAAGAAATTCTGCAAAACAACATGCAGCCTTGGCCTGGCATCTGAAGCTAAGCTCATGGCCCATGTTCCCCTGCCCTTACAGGGTATAAAAATCAATTGATGATTTCAGAGCAATGATTAACCCTGCAGAAAAAGCTTACTCAGCCTTTAGGAGCTTCATCACTGAATCGTAGTCACTTAAGTCAACCGATTTCTTTTCGGCAAAGTCGGCAGGCAGTACGACTATCCTGAATACCTGGTTGTCCTTCTCAGCCGGTAGCAATGTTTCAAAATCAATGGTCCCGTCGAGAAAAATCAGAACATCACCAAGTGTGAAGTCATAATTATACTGCAGGGAACCTCCTTCAAGGAATATTGTCTGCGGCAGCAGCCTCCAGACATCAAGCACCTCTCCGAACGAATCGGTATACTGGTCCCAGAGTATGTAAACCAATACAATATCACTCTGGTAAACCTCAACCGTGGAAGGGAATTCATAGTAAAGCTCATAAGCATTTTCAGATGTGAAATCACCCTCAATTTCAAATACTGTACCCAGAAAGGACTCACCATCAAGTCCCTGGAGTCCCTGTGGTCCACGAGGACCAATCGGTCCTTCCGGCCCCTCCGGTCCTTCGCACGAAAAAAGCAATGCAAGTGACAGCAGGAGTGCCAGACCAGATAATTTTTTAATTGTCTTTTTCATCATTATTATTTTTGAATTAAATGGCCTGATAACCTTACGCCTGAGGCGGGACAAGTCGTCGCCGATAAGCGCGAAAACTCACATGTCTGAAGATTATCATCGTGATTAATTGTATCTGCAGTAACTGAGGGTTTCATAGCAACAGATTATCAGGCTTTTAATATTAGACTTTCATTAATGGATTTAAAAACACATTAAATATATAACATTCCTGGGATCAGGTAATGAATTCACCTGTTTAAAAAAAAATAAAAAATACATGCCATATAATAATTATATTATATATTTGTTATATAAAAGTAAATTATATATAAAGATGAAAATGATATCCAATCAGCTTTACAGCGGATCGCTAAAGGCGATAGTTCTGAAACTACTTAAGGAAGAAGGTCCTGTTCATGGTTATGCACTGACCCGCAGGGTGGAAGAGATAAGCGGAGGGAAGATAAAGCTCACTTACGGGGCTCTATATCCTATACTGCATAAGCTTGAGAGTGAAAAGGCGGTTATTACAACAACGGGGATTCATAATAACCGTACAAGGATTTATTATTCCCTTACGCCCAAAGGAGAGTCAGTGGCTGCAATGAAGATAAAGGAACTCAGGGAGTTTATTGAGTCGGTACAGAAAATTATTGAACCTCAGTCCGGATTAAACTATGTCTGAACTTACAATAGACAATATTGAATTAATTGCGGAAGACGTCAGGAGTCAGGAAATTGTATTCACCCATCTTGCGGATGATCTGATCGATCACATATGCTGTGATGTGGAATCGGAGATGGAGAGCGGACTTACCTTTTATGAAGCCTATGCAAGGGTAAGTCAGAAATTCGGCAGGAAAGGATTGAAAGAGATCCAGGAAAAAACTCTTTATGCTACAGATACTAAATACAGGATAATGAAAAACGCTATGAAGATTTCAGCACTTGCGGGGACCATATTGTTTGGTTTTGCCGCCATGTTCAAGATCCAGCACTGGCCGGGAGCAGGTATAATGCTTACCCTGGGGGCCGTGATTCTGACATTCGTATTCATACCATCGGCACTTGTGGTATTGTGGAAGGAGACTAAGAGCAGCAGGAAGCTTTTCCTCTTTATTTCAGCATTTCTTTCTGCAGCTTTTTTTATCAGTGGTATACTTTTCAAGATACAGCACTGGGATGGGGGAGGTGTCCTGATAATGCTGGCTGGTATATCGGTTATTTTTCTGCTTATACCCTCTCTGTTGAGTGCTTTCTTACGGAGACCCGGGAAAAGACCTGAAAAGCCTGTTTATATCCCGGCGGCAATCGGTTTCCTGGCATTTTTCTCCGGTTTTTTATTCAAGGTGATGCACTGGCAGGGATCAGGAGTTCTCCTGTTGGGTGGATTGATAATCCTTATTCTGATAGTATTGCCTTGGTTTACCTGGTTGAGGTGGAAGGATGAGGAATATGTCCGGCCCGGATTTATCTTTCTGGTTGCCGGGTCACTTTCAATAATTCTGCCGGCGGCATTTCTGAGCATGAATCTGCAACGTTCCTTTGATACGGGATTTATAAAAAACCTGGAGGAGCAGCAGGCTTTGTTCAGAGGCATGGCCCAGGACAAGAACCGTTATCTGGCCTTGTATAGCGATTCATCATCCCAGGGTCTTATGAATGAAATTGATGAAAGGACTTCTGTTGTTCTGGATGCCATTGCTTCAGTTGAGGAAAATATGGTTAACCTGTCGGAGACTGACCGAAACGACCCGTCAGGGATCTCATCACTGGTTATAAAGACCGAATACGGTAATGAAATTGCTGCAGACAGGCTTACCGATCTCTTCAACCCATATCCGGCTGCTGAACTTCTGATGCCGGGAACCGGGGAGCGTGACAAGCTGGATGATGCCATTGCCGGATACAGGTCATTTCTATCGTCAGCTATACATGAAGCCTTGTTTGAAGAGATCCGGGCAGGCCTTGATCCTTCAGTCTGGCTTCCTGTGCCTGCTTCAGATGAAGGAAGTATCCCTCTTATCCAGGGACTTCATTCCCTGGCTGTAATGAAAAACGGTCTGATGACCATTGAATCATACCTGCTTCACAGAATTCATGACTTAAGGTAGTTAAAAAACAAGGTTTCAATGATGATGTTTATATATTGAATCGCAGATTATCAGACAATTAAAATTAAAATTTCATGAAACAAAAAATATACATACTGGGACTGGCGACGGTTGTTCTTATATCGCTTGGAATCCTTTTCAAACTCAATCATTGGGCGGGAGCCGGGATAATGCTTACGCTGGGGATTACTGTTCTTGTCTTTTTCTTTATGCCGGTAGCGCTGGTCAACAGCTACAGGGCCGAAGCTGAAAAGGGCAAAGGTTTGTTGTATTTTGTGACCTGGCTGACGGTTCTTGTTGTTTTTGCAGCTATGCTCTTCAAGATCCAGCACTGGTCCGGGGCAGGGGTTCTGATGATGATCTCAATACCGTTTCCCTTCGTCGTTTTTCTTCCTGTCTTCCTTATTTCGGTTAAGGGAAGAAAGGATCAGAGTATTTATGATACAGTTTCGGTGCTGATTCTTCTGATGATTGTATCATGTTTCACGGTGCTGCTTGCCCTTAATGTCTCGAAGGAAAGGATGCTCGACAGCCTGGGCCTTATGGGCAGTTACGACAGGTCAGTAGAGGTTCTTGATAATCTTAAGATCAGGCAGGAATCACCTGTTGTAAGAAAAATT
>CAZXSW010000080.1:0-1431 GCA_964642615.1 uncultured Rikenellaceae bacterium
ACCGGGGGAGCCGGATTTATTGGGTCACATCTTTGTGAGAGGCTTCTCAATGAAGGGAACGAGGTCATCTGTCTTGATAACTACTTCACTGGGAGTAAGTTAAATATACTTCATCTGCTCGACAATCACTATTTTGAACTTATAAGGCACGATATAACCATGCCCGTCTACCTTGAGACGGATGAGATATATAACCTTGCCTGTCCGGCTTCTCCCATCCATTACCAGTATAACGGTATCAAAACTATAAAGACCTCGGTTTTGGGGGCTATCCATACCCTTGGTCTGGCCAAAAGGACAAGGTCGAAGATACTTCAGGCCTCAACAAGTGAGGTCTATGGCGATCCCACTGTTCATCCCCAGCACGAGGGTTATTGGGGTAATGTGAATCCACTGGGACCAAGAGCATGCTATGATGAGGGGAAAAGATGTGCCGAGACCCTTTTCATGAACTATCATACCCAAAACGGAGTTAGGATTAAGATCGCCAGGATCTTCAACACCTACGGCCCGCGCATGAATTCAAACGACGGAAGGGTGGTTTCGAACTTCATAGTTCAGGCTCTTAAAGGAGAGGACATAACCATATTCGGCGACGGTACCCATACCCGTAGTTTTCAGTACATCGATGACCTTATCGGGGGACTGATTAAGCTTATGGATACGCCTGATGACTTTACCGGTCCTGTTAACCTTGGCAACCCTTCAGAGGTTTCTGTCAGGGCCCTGGCTGAAAAGATCCTTGAGATGACAGGGTCGTTATCAAAGATCGTATACCTGCCTCTGCCTGTTGATGATCCCCGTCAAAGGAGGCCCGACATAACACTTGCCAGGAAGGAACTGTTATGGGAGCCGGTTGTTGAACTTGAAAGCGGACTCAGGAAGACCATTGACTATTTCAGGCAGGTATTGAAGACCTGACCTGCTTATAATAAAAAGCAGAAAGCCGCTCCTCATACAGGGCGGCTTTCCGGCATTTATATGGTTTAGAGTCTTTCCTTCCGTGAATCGTTTATCAGATCAGTGGATTGGATATTATTTCTGTTTCATCTTAGCATCGATGCTAAGGGTGGCATGGGGTACTGCTCTCAGTCTCTCCTTTGAGATAAGCTTACCTGTTTCACGGCAGATGCCGTAAGTCTTGTTCTCAATTCTTACAAGTGCAGCCTGCAGATGCTGAATGAATTTAAGCTGCCTCTGAGCCAGCCTTCCTGCTTCTTCCTTAGATAAAGTAGTGGCACCTTCCTCAAGAACCTTGAAGGTAGGGGAGGTATCCATGGTATCATTGCTCTCTTCGTGAGTTATGCTGGATTTCAGAATCTCATAGTCTCTTTTGGCCTTATCCAGTTTTGCCATGATGATCTGCCTGAACTCATCAAGCTCCTCATCAGAATATCTTGTCTTTTCAGCCATGGCTTTGGTATTAATTAT
>CAZXSW010000080.1:1531-8194 GCA_964642615.1 uncultured Rikenellaceae bacterium
GAGGTTTCGAGATTGTAGTTATCGCCGGTACCGTAGAGGTTGGTTGGCATCACGGCAATGAAGTTGGTTCCGTACTGGATGTTGAACGATTCGCACATCTTAAGTCCCGCTATTTTGGCAATAGCATACGGCTCGTTTGTGTACTCGAGTTCCGAAGTAAGCAGGTAATCTTCTTTAAGGGGCTGTGGGGCATTCCCGGGATAAATGCAGGTTGATCCCAGGAACAGAAGCTTTCTCACTCCGTATTTGTACGCTGCATAGATTATATTGTTCTGGATCATCAGGTTCACGTAGATGAAGTCGGCCCTGTATGTATTGTTGGCCACTATTCCGCCGACCCTGGCAGCAGCGAGAAAGACGTATCCGGGTTTTTCGGTTGCGAAGAAGTGGTCAACAGCCGCCTGGTCGGTCAGGTCAAGTTCGTCGATTGTTTTAAGTAGGAGGTTATTGTATCCTTTCGATCTGAGTATTCCTGTAATCGCGGAACCGACAAGTCCGGTATGGCCTGCTACATATATTACTGAGTCTTTGTTCATCTTACTCTGTTTATTCGAAATAATTAAAAGTTCTGAAGCCCCCGTTTTTTATATGGTTTTCTTTTTTCATAAGATTGATATCAGAGCTAACCATATCGCTTATAAGTCCTTCGAGATCATATTCAGGGGTCCAGCCAAGTTTTGTCCTTGCCTTGGTTGAGTCACCTATAAGCAAGTCGACTTCTGTGGGTCTGAAGTAGTTTTTATCAATTCTTACAACAACAGGGTCGGCGAGGGCTCTTTTTTTGAATGATTCGAGGAATTCTTTTCCGATCTTTTCAGAGAAAATATGATCGTTTATACTGTCGATAACACCTTTTTCCTCTTCATTTTCGCCGGAGAAGCGTAGGGTGATGCCTGCCAGAGCGAAGGTTCTTGTAATGAATTCACGTATTGAGGTAGTTACCCCTGTGGCAATCACATAGTCATCGGGATCATCCTGCTGGAGTATGAGGTACATGGCTTTTATATAATCTTTTGCATGGCCCCAGTCGCGTCGTGATGACAGGTTACCCATATAAAGGCAGTCCTGCATACCAAGGGCGATTCGCGACATCGCCCTTGAGATCTTTCTGGTGACGAAGGTCTCGCCCCTGATTGGTGATTCGTGATTAAAGAGGATGCCGTTGCTGGCGTGCATGCCATAGGCTTCGCGGTAGTTAACCGTTATCCAGTATGCATATAGTTTTGCCACGCCATAGGGACTTCTTGGATAGAAAGGTGTTTTCTCAGTTTGGGGAACCTCCTGTACAAGTCCGTATAGTTCGCTTGTTGATGCCTGGTAGATACGTGTCTTTGCAACCATGCCGAGAAGTCTGACCGCCTCAAGTATCCTGAGAGTTCCCAGTCCGTCAGCATTGGCCGTGTATTCGGGAGTGTCGAAGCTTACCTTGACATGGCTCATGGCAGCAAGGTTATAGATCTCATCGGGCTGGCATTCCTGGATGATACGGGTCACATTCATCGAATCGGTAAGATCACCGTAATGAAGAATAAAGTCCCTCTTTTCAACATGAGGATCCTGGTACAGGTGGTCCACCCTTTCTGTATTGAAGAGTGAGCTGCGCCTTTTAATACCATGGACTATATATCCTTTCTTAAGAAGGAACTCAGCCAGGTAGGCGCCGTCCTGGCCCGTAACACCTGTAATTAAAGCTGTCTTTGGCATATGCTGGTATAATTTAGTGCAATTTCATAAAATCAAATCATAAAAACAAAAATCGTGGTATACTGTCAGATGTTAATAATGCTGCTGCCTGTTAAATATCCACGACATTCTTTTATTCAGGTCCGGGTGACAGGATCATAATGAAAAGGAATCATATTAAATCTAAAGCCATAACTCTCTGATTCTTATTTTTATCCTGAAGGCATTGGGGATCTCTTCCTCGCTTAGCAGTATCAGATATCCTCCTCCTCCGGCGCCTGAGAGCTTCCAGGCGGATGCCTTGCTGCTATAGTCTTTTATGATGGCGGCGATAGACTGGTTCATCATTCCGGGGAACATAGTGATCTGGGCGTTGAATGAATCGAGAAAGCCTTTTGAGAAAAGCTGCATATCCCTGGCCAGCAGGCCCTCCCATGCAAGGTCGGCAGCTTCAGTAAGCCGCCTTACATTGGGCTCATTGATGCTTGTGTTTTCAAGAACATTATAGCCTTCGGGTCTGGGCCACAGGGTTACCATATAAAGTCTGTCCTCGAGCCACCTTATTGTTTCGATGTCGGAGATAGTGTCGAACCTTGAAGGCCAGTATTTGCCTTTTTCATAGAAGAACCTGTTAACTCCGGGCATGGTAATGCCGATGGAATCCTGCGATCCGCTTACCTCTTTTGTGCCGGGGTCGTTGTCATATCTGAATAGTGTTTTGGCAAGCTTCTCAGGCTTCTCCATGGGGAGGTAGTTGTTCCATAGTTCAATGGCCTTTTTCCGGGTTGAAGTTGCCATTCCCGAACGCTCGTTGAACTCGATTGTTGGTTCGATGGAAGCCGTTATTGCAGCACCGGGATGGTATTTAGAGACGTAGGGCTGGTCAATCCATGTACCGGCGATATCTATCCTGTAAGGGATGGGTTTGAGTGTGCGGAGGTTTGTTGATGAACGCTGCGGCAGACTGGCATGAGGTATCCTTTTAAGTATCTTGTATTCAATACCCATCGACCTGCACATGTTTTCCTTTACCTGCGAGTGCCCGTCCTCATTGACTATAAGGATGTCGGGCTTAAGTTCCCTTATATCGTCGAGGAAATCAATGAGTCCGTTTCCCCTGTTGACAGAGGCTTTATGGACGCACGAAAGAGAATCAAGCATATAGACCCTTTCCTCCTGGGAGCATATTGTCTCTCTCCCTTTTAATTCCTTAATGGTGGAGTCGGATCCTATGCCAACATAAACGTCACCGTACTCTGCTGCTTCCTTCAGGAAGGCAATATGTCCGGAATGAAGCAGGTCGAAGCAGCCTGACACAAAGACCTTTTTTCTGTTACTATTCATCAGGTATAGTGGGTTTCCGGGTAACAAATATAATGACAATTGTCTTTCCTTTGCAAGGGGAGACTAACCATGACTTATCAAAAAAGAAAGTAAGGGAAGTCAGTTATTTCTTGCCTAAATATTCAAACAGGTTTATTCCGAGGCATACCTCGTGGTTGTTAAGTGCTCCCAGTTCGACGCCTGAGGAAAAGTTGAAGTTATACGCTATTCTCAGGCCCTTCCCAATGGCAGCTCCGGCACCTGCACCCCATATTCCGGGGTCACGGAAGAGAAGGGAAACCCATACAGTCTCGCTGTACATGACCCGGGTGGCCACCTCAAACTGGCTGAGTATATATTTTCCTCCCCTAAGGATAAGGAGGGGAGTGACATCCCAGTCGTCGGCTGCCTGCCAGTTATATGAAGTATGGAACTGGAAGTTTGCCAGGGGTTTGTATTTAACATCGACATCTTCGTAAGTGGCATCTCCGAAGCTTATGTTTGAGAACATGGCGCCGGCCTCAAGGCCTTTCCACGACCAGGCCAGTGAGAAGTCGCTCATGAATTTGATCTTCGATTTGACATCCAGCCCAACCAGAGAGGGGTCTATGGAGTATTCCGGATCGTTATAATACTCTGCCATATTAAGGGAGTTATGGTAGACTCCGGCAGAGAGGCCGAACATTAATTTATGGTCGTCACTTACGTTGAGCCTGTAGGAATATGAGCCCAGGGCATAAAGCTGTTTGAAGATCCCTGCTTTGTCGTATATTATTTTACCTCCGTATCCTGCATTTTCCATCAGACGGTTGTTAAACGAAAACCTCAGGGTACGTGGACCGTCGGGTATGCCCGACCAGTCGCTCCTGTAACCTGCAAAAAGGAAGCCCGGATTGAAGTTTCCTGCATATGACGGAGCGAAGGAATATTTATCGAGGAAATAACTTTCCGAAATAGGAATCTGCTGGGCTGCAACAGTGCTCATAAGCATGATCCCTGCTATTACTGGGAAAAGTTTTTTCATGGTATGTATATCATTAAAATTAATTTCTTTTTTTCTATATCTGCTAATTACCTTATAACCTAAAATCCTTATTCCCCAAGTTCACTTTATTTCCTTATTTTTCTTTATCTCCACCTATTTCTACTTATTTCCCTGTTTCGCTGATTTTACCTTACAATATTGACCGTTCCTTTTATATCTCCCGAATTTTCCGTTTTGATAATAAAGTAATAAGCACCTTCGGGTAGATTTTTGCCGTCTGAGCTACCGTCCCACGAGTTGTTATAGTTATCCATTGAAAAGACAAGCTGGCCCCAGCGGTTGTACACTTTTACATCGCAATCGCCCCAGCTGTTCATCTCGGGAAGTTCCCACAGGTCATTTATTCCATCATTATTCGGGGTAAACAGGTTGAGTATGTCGCGGTGTGTTGAATGTATATCAACAATTGCAACGGCTTCGGCAGCAGTATAGCTCTCGTTACCGGGGTGGTAGGCCCTGATCCTGGCTGTCCCTTTGAAAACGCCGGTAAGCTCATCACCGCTTACTGTGGCATTGGAAGGATCAAGACTTTCAAAAAGCACTGTCAGTCCTGATGTTGAAGTAGCTCCAAGAGTATAGGTGTCGCCCACCTGAAGTCTTGAAGGATATGTTGAGAATGTGATAGTCTGGTCTATTTTTGTTATTGTCAGAACAGCAGCCTCAAAGCTGAAGCTGTAGCAGTTGTCTTCTCCCTCTGTGAATTCAATGGGGTATTCTCCTCCGGGAGAACTCTGGGTGGCACTTGTCCCGATCACCGGCATCTCGTCAATATCACTTTCATCGTCATCAAACAGGAAGCCTGTTATGGACCATGTGAGTTCGGGATTCGGGTCGAGGTAGGGCCGGGTTTTGTTGTCAGCTGTGAGGGTCAGGACGGCTTTGTTAACGGTAAGGGTCAGGACGACATCCTCAGCAGGATTATACACTGCGTCTCCTGCCTGGGATGCTGTGACAAGGGCTGTCCCCCCGCCGGTAATATGAACCATGTTACCGGTCAGGGTGGCAACCGAAGGATTGTTTATTGAGAATGTGACTGGTAGTCCTGAGCTTGCTGCGGCCTCAAGTGCAAAATCCTCATCCCCGTAGGTTTTTTCAGGGATGGCAGTAAAGTCTATTGTCTGAGGTTCTTTCCCAACCACGAGGGTTCTGACATATTTTGCCGGAGCATATGTTGCGTTACCGGCCTGGCGGGCAGTGATACGCGATACGCCAAGGGAGTGTGTGGTTACCGTACTGCCGGATATTGTAGCGACGGTCTGGTTTGAGCTTGTGTATGAGGTTATTGCAAGACCGCTTGAAGCTACGGCGGCCAGAGTGAAAGGAGGGTCGCTTAGTTTCTTTGGCGGTATCTCGTCAAAGGTGATGGTCTGGGCACGGAGGGTAACTGGTTGATCGCTGAAAGGCAGTACCATTTCTCCGGATGTTCCTGCCACGGTCCCCTGGGTATAGGACAGGAGAAGGGTTTCGGTTCCGGTAAGGGTACCTGCCGTGGTGAGGATGATTGTATTTACATCTCCTGGTTTGAGTGACACGGATGATATAGCCATAGGTGTTTCGTTAACCGTAAGGGTGAACTGATCCTCATTGCCGGCCGGGTCGGCCATCTCCTGGTCGAACTGGATCTCAACGAAGGTGGTGCTTCTGGCAACAAGCAGGAAGTTGGGAACCACTGCAGGGATGACGTTGACGGTTATTGTAACAGGCGAAGAGTCTCCTGTATCATCATGGACAAGGAAGTTGAAGTTTCCTGCACCGTTGCCAGTGCTTCCGGAGGCGTTGTAGATTACGTTTCGTCCGGGGTCAGTTACGTTGGCCGGTACTGTTGTGATACGGTCGCCCCGGGTTCCTACGCTGTACTGGTAAAGTTCACCGCTGAGAGGAAGGGAGCTTATGACGGCTGTTTTGGCACTGGCGTCGCCTCCCGTGTATTCGAGGGTAATGGTTTTGTCCTGTCCCTGTGGGGCAAAGACTGTCAGGGGGACGGCCACAAGGGGCGGGTTATCGCTTGTTGTGAATTTCTTTATTTCTGACCAGGTGAGACCTGTGGTGTTGAGGGCAAACACTCCCCAGTAGTAGGTTGTGTTGACATTGAGGCCGGTAACCGTATGTGAAAGGTTTGCGCCGGCGTCGTAGCTCACGGCACCTGAGAGGGTGGGGCTTGTTGACACCTTAAGGGAGTAGGAGGCTGCGTATTGTGATTCGGCCCATGAGAAGGTCTGGCTTGTGCCCGTCACGGCATTTTCTGCAGGATTTAGCAGGGTTGTTATAGCCGGTTCGGGAAGGGTCATGTTGGTTGTCAGATAGACACCCTCATATATTGCATCATCGTCCATGAGGTAAGTTGATCCCGAAGGGGTAAAGGATATGGCTTTGTTTGTGTTCACGGCACCGGCCTGGTGGTAGGCATACTGGACGCCGGCTGTACCTGTTGAGTTCTCGATACCGATGGTGGCGCTAGAGCCGAGGGATCTGTCGTTGTCTTTGAGGACGAGGAGGCGGTACTGGACCTGTATTTTGCCGGAGGTCTCATAAAGAATTACAGCAAAGGTTCCCATGTATGCCGGAGATGGGTAGAAGCCCATGTTTCTGAACTGGATTATAAGTTTCCGGTT
>CAZXSW010000081.1:0-8154 GCA_964642615.1 uncultured Rikenellaceae bacterium
GCTGGCTGAATGACAGGCGTGAAAGCACGTATCCTGAGTAATCGCTGAGGCCTGCTGCTCCTATAAGTTCGCGTGCCTGCAGAAGATGATCGTCTGTAAGATCCTTCCGTACTGTCAGATGATCGCTGAAGCCGGTTAACACGGCTTCGTAAAGAGTCATTGAAAGAGGAAAGAACTGCTGTAACTCGGAAGAAAAATAGCCAATGGGTTTTTTTATCTCCCAGATGGTCTCTCCCGAACCCCTGACCCGGTCGAAGACAACCAGTTCATAGGCGTAGGCCATTGGGTTGTCACCGTAGATAAGACTCATGAGGGTGCTTTTGCCTGAGCCGTTGGGACCGGTAACTAACCATTTGTCGCCACGTAAGATATGCCATGAGAAGTCCTTCTGAACCACTTTAGTATTATACCGGATGGTTATATTGTTAATTGCTGCGGCCGTGCTGAAGCTGCAGCCGGGATTCTCATTCACCCTGGTAACAAGTCCGGGAATCTCCCTGTCTTCTTCCATTATGTTGTTTAGTGATCTGAAATCCTCAGCTTTTCCTGCAAATAAAACTGCCTGGTCCTTCAGATAAAGCACATGATCAAAGACAGCAGGTGGCTGTGTGCTGGCTCCTGTTGCCAGGATGGTGACTTTCTTTTCATGGAGGGATCTGAACGCGTTGCTTACCATTGCGCATCCTTCACTGTCGAGACCAGAGTAGGGATCATCAAAGCAAATTATTTTTCTGCCGCTGAGGCGGAGCATAAGAAGCAGGATCCTGCGTCCTTCTCCTGTCGAAAGTGATACTATGCGTTTGTCGAGAAGATGCTCAAACCCTGATTCACAGGCGGCTGAACGAATTATTTCTTCAGAAACGCCGGTTTCCTGAACCAGGAAGTCAATAACCTGAGGAGTCTCCTCAAGTCCCTGTGAGAAATAACGTTGCTGGTAGAAGACAGCCGACCTGTTAAAGACCTGGTTAAGTGAGAAATCTCTTCTTACAAGGGTCACTGACGAATAGAATGCTTCGGGCGAGGAGAAGGCAGGGATTTTCATCACTCCCCCGGAGATCCTGTGCCGGCCGGTCAGCATCTCCAGCAGGGTGGTCTTCCCTGAGCCGTTTGCCCCGCATATCCACCAGCTCTCTCCCGGTACTACCTTCCAGTTGAAGATGCCTGACTGCCAGGTGCCGTTTCTGCTAAGCCCCGCGTTTTCAAAAGCAAAAAGATATTCAGCCCCGTTCATTTTTCATAATAAGGCTGTAAAGATAAGGATGAGACCAATATCAAAAAAGATAGTCCTGCATTTCCCCGGGAAAACTGTTAACTGAAAGCTGTGATGCATCTTCCTCCGGAAGGGGATTCCCTTTTTTATAGTAGTAGCCGTTTGCCCCTGCTGACTGATGCATGAGCATGGATCGAAAGGGAAATCATTCAGTTAATGTAGTGCCTGACTTACAGTTCCCTTATTTTGATGTTTCTGAACCAGATGGGATATCCATGGTCCTGCAGGCCTATATAGCCCTCTTCAGATATTCCTTCGCTAAAGCCCTGAAAGGTTTTGAATTTACTGTTGGCGACCATCTGGTCCCATTCCGGTGTCCATAGCTCATATTCAACCACTTTGACCCCATTCTGGGTATGGGTGACCTTTCCGTTGAGAACTCTTATGACAATGGTGTTCCATTCTCCGGCTGGCCTGACTGTAGCGGGATCGGCAGCAACCAGGTCGTAAAGCGAACCTGCAAGATGGGAGGCGACCTTATTGTCGGTGGCCTTCTCATTGTCGAGTACCTGTACTTCAGGAGCGGCGTAGTAGATAGGCTGTCCCGGCACTTCCCTCACGTTGAAGAAGATCCCGGAGTTGCCCATCTCAGAAACCTTCCAGTCGACTGAGAGTTCAAAGTTCCTGAATTTCCTGTTGCCATATAATATGTCGCCGTTTGCTCCCTGTCCGGGGTTTTTCCCCTCTCCTGTAAAAACTTTCATCGCATCGTCCTCGATGGTCCAGTTTGCCGGCATGACTGTACCGTTGCACTGCCTCCATCCGGTAAAATCACTGCCATTGAAGAGCAGGGTCCAGCCTTCTTTCTTTTCCTTTGAGCTAAGGACGTTTGGCCCGGGGGTACATGAAGGAAGTGAGACAAGCAGCGCCCCGATGAAGGTTACAGTAATAAGGATCTTGTTTTTCATGTCCAGGTGGTTTGGTTGGTTCAGGATATGCAAATTATGAAAAAAATGCCAATAATGAAAGAGAACCTGCAGCCCGGGTATGCCGGCGACCTGCAGCCCGTGATGATAAACTTGCTGTAGCTGCCTTCCGGTCTCAGTATCTGGAATTTTAACGGTTCATAAAAGGCTATGGGACAAGCATGTACGCCCGGCACTAAAATAGTAGTTATTTTTTTGCAAAAAAACTTGCGCGACTATATGGATAGTCGTACATTTGTATTATAACACCTGGACCCTGAACGGATTTTTAATACTTATATTCGTAATTATGAAAAAGATCAGATTGAAAGGTTTGGCCGTAGCAGCAGTTGCGATTTTTATAATTGCGGGTTACGGCTGTTCATCTGCAAAGATGGCAGCTACTGTTCCTGAGCAGGTTTCGCTGCAGGGCACATGGAAGCTGGTAATGTACAAGTACGGTCCATCGGCTTCGTCTTTTACAGAAGTCCCGGCGGCAAGTCAAAGACTTAAGATGATAACCGACAGTTATTTTATCTGGGTCAGCGTTGACAGTGTTAAAAGGACAATAGGATCATCGGCCGGAGGGCGCTATACGCTTGAAGGAAACAGCTACACCGAAATGCTCGATTTTGGTATAGGCATGAGTTCATATACAGGAACCCAGCCGACTTATACAGTAAAGACTGAAGATGATTTATTGTTTCTGAGCGGGCTTCTGTCGCCAGGATACCGGATCGAGGAAATATGGAAAAGAGTCAAATAAATATAGTAATAACAAAAAACTGAAACAAAATGAGACTAACAAAAGCAGAAGAGCAGATTATGCAAATATTATGGGAGATGGAAGAGGGCATAGTAAAAGACATCAGGTTAATGTTTGAAGAGCCCAGGCCTGCCAGGAACACTGTTTCTACGGTTGTAAGAATCCTTGAAAGGAAGGGATATATCGGACATGAGGTATCGGGGAACAAGCACATCTACTATCCGCTGGTTTCAAAGCGGGAGTACTCGAAGAGCCAGCTGTTCGGTCTTATGGAGAATTATTTCAACAACTCCTTTCCTGCCCTGGCCTCCTTTTTCGCCAGCGAAAAGGATATGTCGATTAAAGAACTCGAAGCTCTGCTCGAGGATACCAGGCAGGAAATGAAAAAAACAAAGAAGAGTAAAAAAAGAAAATAATGGAATCCTTTGTCATGTACCTGTTCCGCTCTGTAATCTGGCTGACAGGCTTTTCCCTGGTGTATTTGATATTCCTGCGTTCTGAAAGGTTTTTCAGGCTTAAGCGCTTCTACCTTATTGCAGGAATTGTGATCTCATTGGTCTTCCCTCTGATCACAATCAATTACAGGGTTGAGCTGCCTGCTCCAGATGCCGGGCTTGCCGGTCTGGTTTCTGATCCTATGCCTGAAGCACAGACACTTATGCAGCAGGATACAGGTGCTGACATCAGGTCAGGTGCATCGGTTCTGTTGTTTATCTACCTCGCCGGAATCCTGTTCTGCCTTATAAGGATAGTGAAGCACATGGTAATTCTGGCAGGAGTGATCAGAAATTCGGACATCGCTGAAAAAGAAGGTTTCAAGCTTGTAAGGGTTAATGAATTTCGTAATTCATTTTCATTTTTCAGTTATATTTTCATCAATCCGGGCGTGGATGATGATGAAGCTGAGGTGATTCTGAATCATGAGTTGGTTCATGTATCACAAAAGCACTGGTTCGATCTGCTTCTGACCGAGATCATGAAGATGCTTCAGTGGGTAAACCCGTTTGCCTGGGTTTATTCAGGATTCATAAAACAGAATCATGAATACCTGGCCGATGAGAGGGCACTTCAACTGGCAGTGGACCCTGCTGCCTACAAGGCCGCACTGGTCAACCAGCTCTTCCAGGCACCAGTCTTCAGCCTTACCGATTCATTCAGCTATTCTCTTAACAGGAGCCGTTTTGCAATGATGAAGAAGGTGGTCGTATCGCCATACAGGAAGATGAAGGTATTATTTATACTTCCGGTTGCGGCTTTGATACTCATGGCCTTTGCCCGGCCGGCCTATCATTATCCAGGAACAGAGCCATCTCCCGAAGTCGTGGTATCTGATTCAGGCAGCATAGTCCAGTTTCTGAGGGGAGTGGTCATCTCCGAAGATGGCAGTCCTCTCAGGGGGGCAACCATTCTTGTCCCGGGAACCAATGCTGGGCTTGTTACGGACGATGACGGAAGTTTCACCATGGCGAATGTCCCATCCGATGCAGTTATTGTGATTTCGGCAAAGGGCTACCTGTCAAAGATGGAGAAAATAAGTGGGGCAGAACCCCTGAGGGTAAGCCTTGAGAAGGACCCCGACTTCAGGGAGCTGAAGGAGACCATTACAACAGCCGACTGGACGTCATCGTCTCAGATTGATACTGAAGCTCCCTTTGTTGTTGTAGAGGAAATGCCAATGTTCCCCGATGGAGACAAGGCTCTGCTTGAATACCTTAGTAAAAATGTCAGATATCCTGAGGAAGCTAAGGCTGCCGGAACGGAAGGAAGAGTTATAATCCGCTTTATTGTTACCAGAACCGGGAGGGTGGAAGGAGTATCAGTACTTAAGGGTGTTGATCCCGTTCTGGATGCAGAGGCTGCAAGACTGGTCGGAACATTACCTGACTTTATGCCCGGGAAGCAGGGCGGAAAAGCGGTTGATGTATGGTATATGGTGCCGGTGACTTTTAGCCTGGGAGCCGGGCCGGAAGCCACGGAGAAAAGTGTGCCTCCGCCACCGCCACCACCGCCACCCGCATTTGTTGATGAAGAGCCTTTTGTCGTTGTGGAGGATATGCCAGAGTACCCCGGAGGTGACATTGCACTACTGCAGTTTGTAAATGAAAACACACACTATCCTGAAGAAGCAAAGGCACAGAATATCCAGGGACGTGTTATTGTAAGGTTTGCTGTTACAAAAGCAGGGAATGTATCAGATATAACGGCACTTAAGGGGGTTCATCCCCTGCTTGATGCCGAAGCCGTCAGGGTTGTTTCGCTGTTGAAGGGATTTAAACCAGGGATGCAGGATGGGAAAGCTGTTAACGTCTGGTATATGCTCCCTGTAACATTTACATTAAAATAGGACTAACCAATACGACATACTGGTTTGTTTCATGTTTCTTCTTTACCGGTTAGTAGTTAATAAGGTGCAGGACTGTCCCGGTTCTGCACCTGCTTTTTACGAACCCGTGATCTGCTTAGCCCTGAATTTCCTGTAACGGGCGGTCTTAAGGACTCTAAGTGCCTGAGGCCTTATTGTCACCGAAACTTCACCATGAATCCTGAAAGGTTCACCGTCGATATGAAACCTTGATTCATCTGTCTTTATGATAACCTCCCCTGAGGTCCTGATATGCCTGACATATTTTGATTCCTTCATATTCCCTGTAAAGAGCCTGTAGATGAAAACTATGGCTATAATCTTTGGGAAAGGCCTTATTATAACAAGATCCATCATTCCGTCGTCGGGCAGAGCATGGGGCGCAATAAAGGCGTTGTTGCCGAACTGCCGTGTATTGGCAATGGTAAGAACGAAGATGTCTTCCGACATCAGGGTCTCTCCTTTGCTGACTATTGTGACGGGAATGGGTCTGAGCTGGAGAAATGTCTTGAGTGTCAATACCATATAGGGCAGGAAACCTCGCAGCTTCAGCTTGTTGAATGAATGGGCAACAAAACTGTCGAGTCCTATTCCGGCCACATTAAGGCACAGGTTACCGTTTATCTCAATGGCGTCGATACTTATATATTCGCCATTGTCAATGTCATTAAGCAGCGATCTTATTATCGGTCTGAATTTGAATTCCCTGGCAAATCCATTGCCGGAACCCGCAGGCAGCACTCCCAGCACTTTATCAGTACCAATGAGTTTTGAGGCAACTGAATGAACCGTACCATCACCTCCTGCAGCCACGAAAATATCATAATTACTGAGGTTCCCGTCGAGAATCCTTTCAGTATCGCTGACACTGACCGACTTGATGCAGGTAATATTTTTTCTTAGCTGGAGTTCCTGGGCAATTATTACATTGATCGGAGGGATACCTGCTTTTGGATTGAGTATGAAAAGAGTTCTTTTCTTACCTGCTTCAGGGTTTTTCATGCTCAAAGGTACGGAAGTTTTTTGACATATGACCTGTTAACGCTCCGTAGCTGCCGGCTTCAGCGGGGTTAGGAACGGTGCCGTGATTGTAAGGCTGTTAAATCATGCCTTAGTCCATATACGGATATCTGAATCCGGTAACCGGTATAAGAGTCTCCTTGACGGTCCTTGGACTCACCCATCTTGTAAGGTTCAGATAGCTTCCTGCCTTGTCATTGGTACCTGAAGCTCTTGAACCGCCGAAGGGCTGTTGTCCAACCATAGCACCGGTGGGCTTGTCATTTATGTAGAAGTTACCGGCAGCATAGCGAAGCTTTCTGCATGCTTCTATCATTGCATATTTATCGTTGCTGAATATCGAGCCGGTAAGTCCGTATGGCGATGTAGCATCACATATGGCGAGGGTTTCAGAGTATTTTTTATCGGGGTACACATGGATGGTCATTACTGGTCCGAAGATCTCCTCTTCCATGGTAACTGAATGAGGATCGGGGGTAACAATGACAGTCGGTTCGATGAACCAGCCCTTCGACTTGTCACCTTTGCCACCAGCAATGATTTCAGTGCCTGGAACCTCACGGGCCCTGTTTATATAGCCCATTATCGTGTCGAAGGCTTTTTCGTCAATAACTGCATTTACCTGGCAGCTGAAGTCGGTGACATCACCTGGTACCACATCCGACAGCATGTCGAGTATGTTATCACGGGTAGCGGGCCAGAGAGAAGCCGGGATATAAGCTCTTGAGGCGGCAGAGCATTTCTGACCCTGGTATTCGAAGGCCCCTCTTACTATGGCAGTGGCAAGCTCGGCAGGTACTGCGGAGTTATGGGCGAATATGAAATCTTTTCCACCCGTTTCACCAACGAGTCGTGGGTATGACCTGTAAAGCGCAAGGTTCTCCGAAACCTGTTTCCACAGAGTGTTAAAGGTGGCATTTGAGCCTGTGAAATGAATACCTGCAAGATCAGGGTGTTTCAATACAACACTGCTTATCAGTTGTCCCTGTCCGGGCAGGAAGTTGATAACCCCGTCAGGCATGCCCGCTTCCCTGAAGATCTTCATCAGGTAGTAACCTGAAAGGACGGAGGTGCTTGCCGGTTTCCAGACTGTAGTGTTTCCCATAAGCGCAACACTGGTGTTAAGGTTTGCGGCAATGGAGGTGAAGTTAAACGGTGATACTGTAAAAACAAAGCCTTCCAGTGGCCTGTACTCTATGCGGTTGATACTCTGGTTATCCGACAGGGGTTGTTCGCGGTAGATGACTGATGCAAAATGAGAGTTGAATCTCAGAAAATCAATTATCTCACAGGCTGCGTCGATCTCGGCCTGATGGACACTCTTACCCTGTCCGAGCATGGTTGAGGCATTGATAACATAACGGTACCTCTTTGAAATAAGTTCGGCGGCCCTGTTCATGATGGCTGCACGCTCCATCCACGACAGGTTCATCCAGGCGTCCTTTGCCTTCAGGGCAGCTTCAATAGCAAGGCCGGCTTCTTTTTCTGTTGCCATATGCCATGTGGCAAGTACGTGACCATGATCTGTCGGCTTGGTTATCTTGCCGGTAATGCCGGTCCTGATCTCCTTTCCTCCTATGATGAGAGGTATGTCAACTATTTTATTTTCCTGGTCGCTGAGTTCCTTCTCAATCATCTCCCGTTCAACAGATCCTGCTGAATAGGCATAGACCGGTTCATTTATGGGTTCCCTGAAGTTATAGATAGCGTTATTCATGGTAAAGTGTTTTTTACTTTAAAAAACTCATGTTGCTAAAAATGGATTTACTCCTGTTGTCATGGAAACAAATATTAGTCAGGTATTTGAATCCTTTGTTATAACATATTCCCG
>CAZXSW010000082.1:0-8113 GCA_964642615.1 uncultured Rikenellaceae bacterium
TATGTCAGTATTAGTATATACCGAAAACTGGGACGGAAAATTCAAGAAGCTCTCATTTGAGCTTGTATCATATTCATCGGCACTGGCCGATATGCTCGGGACAAGTCTTACAGCGATCACCACCGGCATTGTTGACGGCGAAGAGCTCAGGAAGCTAGCCCTGTACGGTGCCGACAGGATACTCTGTATCAGCAACGACAGGCTTAAGAATCTTGATGACAGGCTGTGTACCTCTGTCGTGGCTGAACTTGCCTTGAATGAGGGGGCCAGTGTCGTTGTGTTCTCAAACAATAACACAGGCAAAGCCCTGGCTCCAAGGCTCTCAGTAAGGCTGAAGGCAGGTATTGCTTCCGGAGTGAGTGGCCTGCCTCTGAGTACCGATCCTTTCACAGTAAGCAAGAGAACCTATTCGGGCAATGCTTTTGCACGTCTTGTGATTAAGACAGATGTCAGGATACTGACTCTGGCCCGAAACTCATACGGCGTTTCTGAGAAGCCAAAGGATACCGTTGCTGAACAGTATTCAGCAACAGTTGATACCTCGCTTGCTTCAGTCGAGGTTAAGGAGGTAATGAAACAGACAGGGAAGATTCTTCTTACTGATGCTGATATTGTTGTGTCGGGTGGACGCGGCATGAAGTCGCCCGACAACTGGAAGCCCCTTGAGGAACTTGCAGAAGTCCTGGGAGGAGCAACCGCCTGCTCAAGGCCCGTTTCAGATGAAGGATGGAGGCCTCATGAAGAGCATACGGGTCAGACAGGAAAGATAATTGCCCCTAACCTTTATATAGCAGTGGGTATTTCAGGAGCCACCCAGCACCTTGCAGGCGTTAGCTCGTCGAAGTGCATAGTGGCCATCAACACCGACAAGGATGCCCCGGTGTTTGCGGTAGCCCGCTACG
The DNA here is from genome assembly GCA_964642615.1 of uncultured Rikenellaceae bacterium. Taxonomy (GTDB): domain Bacteria; phylum Bacteroidota; class Bacteroidia; order Bacteroidales; family VadinHA17; genus LD21. The sequence continues at coordinate 903 of CAZXSW010000082.1, forward strand.
GAATCGTAGGTGACGCCATGAAGGTATTGCCGGGCCTTGTTGCGGCTGCCAGAGAGATCAGGAAGTAAAGGGGCCTGTGAGAACAGATCCCGTCAACAGATAATAAAGACCGTTATATGACAGGACAGATAATATTTGCATTTGCACTTCTTGTCACGCTTGGTGTTTTTGCATATACAGCAAGGAAGATAGCCCGTTGGTTCAGTTTCACCAGCAGCGCCTTTCCCGTGAAGGATTTGGGAAAACGCTTCGGGATAATGATGAAGGTGGCTTTCGGCCAGACCAAGATTTTCAGACGACCACTGCCGGGGATTTTTCATGCTATTGTCTTCTGGGGTTTCTGTGTGATAGTATTCGGCAGCATCGAGATGGTTATCGACGGCCTGGCGGGCAGTGACAGGATACTGCGCCTTTTCGGACCCGTTTATGATATTCTTACAGCCTCGGGCGATGTGTTTGCCCTTCTGGTGGGTTTAGCCATAGTGTTTTTCCTTGCCAGGCGGCTGTTCTTCAATATAAAAAGGTTTGAAGGCATTGAGATGAAGCACAGGTCGCATACAGATGCGGCCACAGCGCTTACCATGATACTCGTCCTTATGATCTCACTGCTTTCTATGAACACCGGATACCTTGGTCTTGTGGCCGCCGAAGGAGAAGAGCCCGCGGGGATCTATCCCGTAAGCATGCTCCTTGTAAAGCTGGCAGGCGGGTTGTCAGGGGAGAGCTGGGAGATTGTCTACAGGGCCTCGTGGTGGGTACATATACTGCTTATCTTCATATTTGCCAACTATCTTCCCTATTCCAAGCATTTCCATGTCTTTATGTCTATCCCGAATGTCTTTCTCTCGAGACTGGGTCCCCTTGGAAAGCTTGACAACATGGAGAGCATCACCAGGGAGGTTAAACTAATGATGGATCCTGAGACTGCTTTTGCGGCAGCACCGGCTGATGCTCCTGTTGAGCGTTTCGGTGTCAGGGATGCCGAAGATGCCACGTGGAAGAACTACCTCGACTCACTCTCGTGTACCGAATGCGGGAGATGTACTTCTGTTTGTCCCGCCAACATAACCGGCAAGAAATTATCGCCCCGCAAGGTGATGATGGATCTGCGTGCCAGGATGAAGGAGAAAGGGCCGCTTATGGCAGTTAAGGGCAGGGATTATTCTGACAACAGGTCGCTTGTACGCGACTATATCTCAGAAGAGGAACTATGGGCCTGTACCACCTGCAATGCATGTGCCACCGAGTGTCCCATCAACATAAACCATCCGTCGCTTATAATTGACATGCGCAGGTATCTCGTTCTTGAGGAAGGCTCTGCACCAGGAGAGCTTAAGAGCCTGTTCAGCAATATAGAAAACAACGGGGCGCCCTGGCAATACCCGGCTGAAGAAAGGTTGCTATGGGCAGAGGGACTCAGCTTCAGGGTACCTGTGATGAGCAGCCTTGCCGCTGAAGGAAAAAAACCTGAATACCTGTTCTGGGTAGGATGTGCCGGAGCCTTTGACGATAGATATAAAAAGGTAGTGAGAGCCTTTGCCTCTGTTCTGGATCATCTTGGGACCGACTATGCCGTTCTTGGAAGTGAGGAGACCTGTACAGGTGACCCTGCAAGAAGGGCCGGGAACGAGATGCTTTACCAGATGCAGGCCATGCAGGTGATAGCCACTTTCAGGAGCTATGATGTTAAAAAGGTAATCACCATATGTCCTCATTGCTTCAATGTAATGAAAAATGAATATCCCGATCTGGGAGCTGATTTTGAGGTAATAAGCTATCTCAGTTTCATTGAGCAGCAGATGGCTTCGGGTAAGCTCACCACGGCCGCCACGGCTTTTGAAGGCGTGATAACCTATCACGACCCCTGTTATCTGGGAAGGGCAAATGACATATACGATGTACCGAGGAGTATCCTTGGCAGGCTGTCGGGAAATATTGCCGAGATGGACCGCAACAGGAGTTCAGCACTTTGTTGCGGTGCCGGAGGAGCGCAGATGTTCAAGGAAGCGGAGAAGGGAAACAGGGAGATCTTCATAGAGAGGACGGAAGAAGCACTTGGTACGGGGGCCGGTATCATTGCCACAGCATGTCCTTTCTGCATGACGATGATGACCGACGGGCTCAAATACAAGAACAGGGAAGAAGAGGTCAGGAACCTGGATATTGCTGAACTGGTAGCACAATCGATAGTAAAATAAAAATAGCCAAAATGGAAAACAGAAAAGTCTTGAAAAGCGGAGAGTTCCTTGTAAGAGATGCAGACTTTAATGACGTCTTCATTCCTGAAGAGTTTAATGAGGAACAGCAGATGATTGCGCAGACATGCCGTGACTTTCTTGAGGCAGAAGTCTATCCCGCTCTTTCGGATGTTGAAAAAGGAGACAGGGATCTGATGAAGACCCTCCTCAGAAAGTCGGGCGATCTGGGTCTGATGGGCATAAGCATACCCGAGGAATATGGCGGCTTCGGTCAGTCCTTCGTCACACAGATGCTTGTTGCCGAAACCACAGGTGCCGGTTATTCTTTCTCGGTGGCCTATATGGCACATTGCGGTATAGGAACCCTTCCTATTATGTACTACGGAAACGAGGATCAGAGGCAGCGTTATGTAACAAAGCTGGCAACGGGTGAGTTGATAGGTTCCTACTGTCTTACTGAACCCGGTGCAGGAAGTGATGCCAACTCCGGGAAGAGCAATGCCAGGCTCTCGGACGACGGGAAATACTACATCCTCAACGGACAGAAGATGTGGATCACCAACGCCGGATTTGCCGATACCCAGGTGGTATTTGCCAAGATAGACAACGACAGGGTGTTAAGTGCCTTCATCGTTGAAAGCAACACCCCCGGAGTGGTTATCGGTCCCGACGAGCACAAGATGGGTATCAAGGGATCATCGACTGCCCAGATCTATTATAACGATGTAAAGGTTCCTGTTGAGAACCTGCTTGGGAAACGCGGGGAGGGATTCAGGATAGCTCTCAGCATACTTCATATGGGGAGGCTGAAACTTGGAGCCAATGTCATTGGTGCTGCGAAAAAGGCAATCAACGACTCGGTGAAGTATGCCAATGAAAGAAAGCAGTTCGGGGTTCTTATCTCCTCCTTCGGCGCCATTAAGCAAAAGCTCGCTGACCAGGTGATCAGGCTTTTTGCCACTGAGTCAGCCGTATACAGGGCCAGCAGTGATGTTGATGAACTGACTGTAAAGCTTAAGGAAGAATGTGGAGATAAGGGAAGAGCCTCCATAGAGGCCATTAGCCATTATGCCGTCGAAGCTGCCCTTCTTAAGGTAGTAGGTTCGGAGATGCTCGACTTTATAGCTGATGAGGCAGTTCAGATACATGGAGGGATGGGTTATTCAGCTGAGATGGATGTTGAAAGGGGATACCGCGACTCGAGGATTAACAGGATCTTCGAGGGGACAAATGAAATAAACCGTCTTCTTGTGTCGGATACGGCGATGAAAAGAGCCATGAAGGGCGACTTCGATCTCTTCGGTGAGGCCGCAAAGCTGTATGAGGATGCAGGCGCGCTGGACTCAGGCAGGCAGGAAGGAGAGGATTATTTTGCTGAAAAACACAGATATATTGGGAACTTCAAGAAACTCACCCTTCTGGCCATTCACTGTGCCGTAAAGGAGTTTGAAAAGAAACTTGTTTATGAACAGGAGATCCTTATGAATATCACTGAGATGATGATGGAAACCTATCTGTCCGAATCTCTTTGCCTGAGGGTCGAAAAACTTGCTGCTTCAAACCACGATGTGAGTATCCTTAAAGATATACTCGATGTAAATGTTTATGATACTGCTTCGCTTGTCAGAAAATCTGCTTCCGATGCTTTCAATTCGATGCCGGGATGCAGCACTGATGAAAGACTTGCTTCGGCAAGCGGGAATCTTACCGCTACAGACCGGGTAAATGTGAAAGACGCACGCAGAAGGATTGCAGACAAGCTTATTGCCGACAATGCTTATAAATTCTGACATATAATTATCCTTACCTAACACCTCTTTTGTTAAACCCGTGATGTCACTGACATCACGGGTTTTTTACTTTAACCCCGGCTTGCAGGCTATTGTCGTGAAGAAATAAATCACCATGACTGATGATAAAAATCAACTTTTAAGGTGATAAACAGCATTTAATTCTTAATAAAAAACAAGTGGTTAATAATTTATTAATCAACAAATTCAGATATATTTGTGAAACAAATAACAATAACAGGGAAATGAGACAGAAGACTCATATTTCAGACCGGGTAGTGGTTGTTTTCGTGGTTTTTGCATTGACAGTTCTGATAGCTTCGTGTGAGAAGTATTCTTTTGAGGTTGAAGAGTTGGATCCTGAAGTACCTGTTTTTTTTCAGGAGGAGGTACAACCTATATTTACAAGAAGTTGCATCAGTTGTCACAAGGGGACCAGGGAGCCGGATCTCCGGGATGGTTTTTCGTATGAATCGCTTACCACAGGCGGGTATGTTGATAAGCCTGCTGCATCGAGTGAGCTTTACCTGAAACTTGAATCGGCAGGTCATTCAGCCTTCACCCTGCCTGCAGAAAAGCAGAAGATTTTCAACTGGATAGAGCAGGGCGCTCCTGATAATAAGTAATTTCCTGAAATGTTAAATGATTGTAAGATGAGAAAGAGATTCATTTTGGCAGTTTTGGTTGCACTGTCGGGTATTGTGGTTTACGGGCAGGAGGAGAATGTCTCAAAGCCTGTAAGGTTTACATTCGGAACAAGTCTGCTTGTCGATAACCATACCGTGGCAACACCATACAAGGGGGGTATTGAACTGGAAATACATCACCGTTTCAGTCTTATAGAAAACTATCATAATCTCTTCGGGATTTATGGCGCCGCCAACACCCGTATTGGTCTTAATTTCGGGATCACCGACAGACTCATGCTGGGAGTAGGGACAACCAAGGATTACAAACTCCAGGATCTGCAATGGAAATACCTGATACTGGCTCAGACCGAGGATGATAAGATTCCGGTTTCATTGTCATATTATGGCAATGTTGTGCTTGACCTTCAGAGGGATGAAGCCTTCGGTCCGATTGAACGATACAGGGATATTCACAGGTTATCATATTTCACCCAGTTTATTGTAGCCAGGAAATTCAGCGAGGTATTTTCCCTTCAGCTGGCACCTTCGCTTGCTTATTTTAATTCAGTTCCCCAATACCGCGACGGACAGAAGTATAAGAATCTTAATTTCGGATTATCGGCAGGAGCCAAAGTATCTGTATCGAGTTCCCATTCATTGATACTGGAGTATGATCAGTTACTTACGAAACAGGATCTGGATGAACAGCCGAAACCGAACCTGTCGGCAGGTTGGGAGATTGGCACTGCCACCCACACCTTTCAGGTATTTGTTGCCAACTATTCGCAGATAATTAACCAGCGTAATCTGCTGTATAATACAAACAACTTTGCAAAAGGTGAATACCTGGTAGGCTTTAACGTAACCGTAAGATTCTAATTATCAATTGATGTCATTGATGAGATCATTTAAGATAATTCTTCTGTCATTTTTCTTCATTATTCCGGTAACAACCGATGCTGCCGCCGGATATTTCCTTCAGTCACTCTCAGGGACTGAAAATGCCGATACCGCTGCTTACATCTCCCCTTTTTTTGAGGAGAACGAAAATTGCTTTTTGTGTCACGGGCAGGATCAGTATGAGTATACAAACCAGAACAGCGGAAGGACTTTAAGGGAGACCATGTGTGCTGAAAGGGTGATTGAGAGGGATCAGTTTTACAGTTCAAACCACAAAAGTTTCAGTTGCACAGACTGTCATTCGTATGGATATTCTGAGTTTCCCCATCCCGGTGAGCTCAGGATGGAAGAAAGTTTCAACTGTATTGACTGTCACGGGGGAGACGACATGTTTTCTCAGTTTAACTTTGAACAGATAGAAGCTGATTATCAGAAGAGTGTTCATTTCCCCCTTGAGGAAGAAGGATATTCATGCTGGAAATGTCATGATCCCCATGAATACAGGATCAGCATAAGGAACACCACCAACCTCGGAATGACGATCTCGTATGATAATGATATATGTCTGAACTGTCACAGTGATTTCAACCGCTATAAGCTTCTCACAAGCAAAGAGGAGGTGAATCTCATTGAGAAGCACGACTGGCTCCCGAATCAGGCTTCCCATTTCAGGAGTGTACGTTGCATTGAATGTCACTCATCGATCAATGACTCGGTGCTGGTATCGCATCAGATCAACCCCTCTGATATTGCTGTTAAGAAATGCAATGAATGTCATAGTCAGAATTCCATGCTTATGGAATCGCTGTACAAGTTCCAGTCGAAGGAGCAACGGCGCGACGGGTTTCTAAATGCCGTAATACTTAACCAGTCGTATGTGATAGGGGCTACAAGGAACAGGTATCTCAATAACATAAGTTTTCTTGTGTTCATACTTCTTGGTGCGGCCATAGCCGCGCATGTGGGTGTCAGGATATTTATTAAGAAGAAAAAATAAAGTTCAGAGGAATGTATCTTTATCCAATATGGGTCAGACTATGGCATTTGATAAATGCCATTATGATTATTATCCTGATTTACACAGGTATAAGCATGCAATATACCGGCAATGAGGACTCATTCTTTCTTCTCGGTTTCCAGAATTCGGTTAAATGGCATAATCTGGCTGCTGTGATACTGACAGTAAATTATGTATTTTATGTGACAGGAAATGTCCTTACCGGCAACGGGAAGTATTACAAAATCGGCAGGAAGAATTTTGTTTCTGACCTTATGGCCCAGGTAAGATATTATGTAAGTGGTATGTTCAGAGGAGAAAAGCATCCCTTCCCGGTGACTCTTGAAAGGAAATTCAATCCGCTTCAGAAACTTTCATATGTACTTGCAATGTATGTTGCAATGCCTCTTGTAATAATTTCGGGGCTGGGCCTGCTTTTTCCCGAAGTCACAATCAAAAGGGTTTTTGGGGTCAGTGGCCTTATTCTTACGGATATACTGCACATAACCATGGGGTTTCTGTTATCTGTTTTCCTTGTAATACATATCTATACATGTACCCTTGGTGCAAAGCCCACATCTCTTTTCCGGGGAATGATAACAGGGTTTCACGATGCTGATGAACACTGATCTTTATCATATAATGAAAAAGAATATGAAATTTTGCACGATAATTGTGTAATTATTTCAGAAACCAA
>CAZXSW010000083.1:0-7866 GCA_964642615.1 uncultured Rikenellaceae bacterium
ATGAAACCGACATTTATTTTACGTTATGCACTAACGGCGGGTCTTTTTCTTTTTGTTGCCGCTTCGCTTTCTGCCCAGAACCAGGGCAGCACCCAGGATTATATGCCCGAGGTGGGTCAGCAGGGAAAGGACGTTGTGTGGGTACCAACCCCTCAGCAGCTTGTTGACAAGATGCTTGAGATGGCAAAGGTCACTCCCGCCGACTATGTAATAGACCTGGGTTCGGGTGACGGCCGTACAGTCATCACAGCTGCAAAGATCGGCGCCAAAGCCAAAGGAATAGAATATAATCCCGACATGGTAGCGCTGTCGAAGAAGAATGCCATCAAGGAGGGCGTGGCCGACAAGACCGAGTTTGTCGAGGCCGACCTCTTCGAGACCGACCTCTCGAAAGCCACTGTCATAACCATGTTCCTCCTTCCCGACATCAACCTTAAGCTTCGTCCAAGGCTGCTCGACCTAAAGCCGGGCACAAGGGTAGTATCCAACACCTTCACCATGGGTGAGTGGGAGCCCGACCAGGAAGCCACCACCGAGGAGAACTGGAACAGCTGGAACAACGCCCTCCTCTGGATCATTCCTGCAAAGGTTGAAGGGGTGTGGGAATCAGGACAGGGAGTGATGACACTCATCCAGGAGTACCAGAAGGTAAGCGGAGCACTGGCTTATCAGGGCCAGACCTCAGAGATAAGCGAGGGACGCCTCAACGGCGAGGTCTTCACCTTCAAGGTCAACGGCAGGGAATACGCCGCAAAAGTCACGGGAAACACCATGACAGGCACCTTTACTGACCCTGCAAAGGGCGTGATGGCTGACTGGTCGGCAAAAAAGAGATAAAGGGGGCATAGGTCAGGACCTGAGCAACCTTGTGAGATCACTGATCTCATCACGAAGGCGGGCAGCTTCCGTAAAGTCAAGTTCGGAAGCTGCTTTTTCCATTTTCTTACGGGTATTGACAATAGCCTTTTCGAGGGCGGGCTTATCCATGAACCTTACAACAGGATCGGCAGCTATGTCTATACTGTCCGGCTCCACATAAGCCTTCACCTTTGCACTCTTCCTGCTCTGTCCGCCCATGATGCTGCCTTTCTTCCTCACTATCTGGGTGGGCGTTATGCCCATCTCCTCGTTATACTTAAGCTGCTTGGCCCTCCTCCTGTTGGTCTCGTCAATAGTCTGCTGCATCGATCCCGTGACTTTATCGGCATACATGATGACCTTTCCGTTTATGTTCCTGGCGGCCCTGCCCGACACCTGGGTCAGCGATCTTGCCGACCTGAGGAAACCCTCCTTGTCGGCATCAAGGATGGCCACAAGGGACACCTCCGGGAGGTCGAGTCCCTCCCTCAGCAGGTTAACCCCCACAAGCACGTCGATGACACCCTCCCTGAGTCCATCCATGATCTCAATACGGTCGAGGGTTACCACATCTGAATGGATATAACCCGAGCGTATGCTATAGCGGTTAAGGTAGGTATTGAGCTCTTCGGCCATACGTTTGGTGAGGGTGGTTACCAGCACCCTCTCGCCGGCGGCCGTGCGGCTGCGTATCTCTTTCATCAGGTCGTCGATCTGGTTGCGGGCTGTACGTATCTCCACCGGCGGGTCAGGAAGTCCTGTGGGCCTTATCACCTGGTCGACGAAGACGCCTTCGCTCTTCTCCATCTCATAGTCGGCCGGTGTGGCGCTCACATAGATAGTCTGGCCGGTAAGCGACTCAAACTCCTCAAGGCGCATGGGCCTGTTGTCGAGGGCAGAGGGCAGCCTGAAGCCGTATTCCACGAGGGTCTGTTTGCGTGAGTGGTCTCCGCCGTACATGGCCCTTATCTGGGGCATGGTAACGTGACTCTCGTCGACTACGGTTATGAAGTCGTCAGGGAAGAAGTCCAGCAGGCAGAAAGGCCTCGTTCCCGGCTTACGGCCGTCGAAGTAACGCGAGTAGTTCTCAATGCCGCTGCAGTAGCCCAGCTCCTTTATCATCTCAAGGTCGTACAGAACCCTCTGTTCGAGCCTCTTTGCCTCTTCCTTCTTTCCCAGTTCGTTGAAATGTGCCACCTGGAGTACCATATCGTCCTGGATAAGGCTCACGGCCTGGTTGATCCTCTCGCGGGTGGTGACGAAGATGTTGGCCGGGTAGATTATATATTCCTTAAGGGATTCAAGCACATGTCCGTCGACCGGGTCGAAAGAAGAGATCTCTTCTATCTCGTCGCCGAAGAAGACAATGCGGACGGCCAAATCAGTATAGGCGGGGAAGATATCGACTGTGTCGCCCCTCACGCGGAAGGTGCCGTGTGAGAACTCAAGCTCGTTCCTTGAATAGAGGCTGTCGACCAGACTGCGGAGGAAGATATTCCGTCCCAGCACCTGTCCCTGTTTAAGATAGATGGTGTTTGAATGGAAGTCGTCGGGGTTGCCTATGCCATATATACACGACACCGACGACACAACAATTATATCATGCCGTCCCGACAGCAGCGAAGAGGTGGCGCTGAGTCTCAGCTTCTCTATCTCGGCATTTATTGCCAGGTCTTTCTCTATATAGGTGTCGGTGACGGGCAGGTAGGCTTCAGGCTGGTAGTAGTCGTAGTATGAAACGAAATACTCGACCCTGTTCTCAGGGAAGAACTGTCTGAACTCGCCGTAGAGCTGCGCTGCCAGGGTCTTGTTATGACTAAGGACAAGCACGGGTCTCTGAACCTGTTCAATGACGTTGGCTATGGTGAAGGTCTTGCCCGAGCCTGTGACTCCGAGAAGGGTCTGGAAAGGAACACCGTTACGCAGTCCTTCCGTAAGCTGCCTGATAGCTTCAGGCTGGTCGCCCGTAGGCACGAAATCCGAAACAAGCTTAAAATCCATAGGGTCAAAATTAGTCACTCTTTTCCTGAGAGACAAACATATAAATTCAGATTTTAGTTTTCAAAAAGCTTACCTTTGCCCGAAAGCCGTTTAAGGATACGCAGGCAGGTCAATATTTTTTAATGGGAAGAAGAACCAAAGTCATACTGTTTTTCCTGGCAGCTGCAGCGGCGGCATTACAGCCCTATACACTTTACCCGCAGCAGCTGAGGATAAACACCTTCTCCACTATGGAAGGGCTGTCGCACAACAATGTCAGGACGATAGCCTCAGACAGCTCGGGCTTCCTGTGGATTGCCACCTGGGACGGTCTGAGCAGGTACGACGGCTATGAGTTCAAGAACTACCACCATCTTCCGGGCCGGCCCTCCTCCCTGCCCTATTTCTCTGTAAAAGACCTTGCTGTCGACGGTGCCAACAACCTGTGGGTGTTGACCGACTACGGGCACCTGGTAAGATACGACAGAGCTACCGACGGCTTCAGTGAGGTCGAAGACTTCCCTTTTCCCCTGACGGGAAAAAACAGGTGCATCGATGCCGACAGCAGGGGTGATCTGTGGATCATAGCCTCATCCGACATGATAGTAAAGCGGGATGCACACAGCGGAGTGTTCACAGAATACAGGGTGGAGAACAAGTACAGCACGGGGATAGATATGAACGAGGACCTGTCGGTCTACCGCGTCAGTGACAGCGAGATATGGCTGTCGGGACAGCATCTGTACAGGCTTCAGAAGCCTGTTGAAGACGGAGATTCGCTTTTCATACTAAGGGAAAAGATCAGTATCTATGACCCGGTGAAGCCCGATCCTGTGGATTTTGTTGTGAGACGATGGTCAGAGCTTTATATCTCAGACTCGGGTCATAAATGGGTATTCTCCAACTACGGCCTTTTCAGGCAGGAATCCGACGGAACCTTCAGGAAGTTCAGTGGAAGCCTCCCTCCGGGAGAGCTTAAGGGAGACACCCTGTTTGTATGGCAGGGCGAGGGGGAAGGGATATCTATTTATGATCCCGGACCAGGAAGCCTCATAACCGTTCCGCAGGAAGAGATTGAATCAAATACTTCGTTCTACTATCACAACAGTTCACTGCTGTGGTTCTCAAACAAGTCGCTCTCGGGCAATAACCTTGGACTGACGAAGGTCATTATAACTCCCAACATATTCAACAACTACGACAGTGACGTGGGCATAGGCAGGGCCGAAGCCATCTTCCCCATTTACAAGGATGAGGAAGGGGTCATCTGGACCGGGGTAAGGGGGAGGAACAGTGTGCTGCTTATAAAGCCCGACGGAAGCACGGGCACCACATGTGAGCTGGACGAGAAGACCAGGCTGGCCTCGGGACATCTGAGGATCATAAAAGCCGATATGAACGGGCTGTGGCTGGGATATTCAAACGAGCTGCTTATGTACTACGACAGGCATACTAAGAGATATACAAGGCATTATACGGGATCAGCTTCCTACCAGGCTATTGATGTAAAGCAGGATAGAGTGATGATTATTGCCGACAGGCAGAGGGTTTTCAAATACTTTCCTGAGCAGCGTATCACCGAGACCATATGGGATAATGACGGGAAGCCCTTTCCACCGATATACTGTTTCTGTCCCAACAACAAGGGAATACTTTGGGCCGGTTCCTTCGAAAGCAACCTTATAAAAATTGACATAGTCAACAGGAGGGCCGAGACCATTCAGCTTACAGAAAAAGGCTATAACATAGAAGGCATTTGCGAAGGTGACAGGAACGACCTGTGGATAGCCCTGCTTGGCGGTGGGGTATGCAGGTACAACACCATCACAGGGGAGACGCAGTTCTTCACCACAGCTGAAGGGCTGTCGAACAACACCACCTATTCGGTGCTTAAGGACGGGAACGGCAAGATATGGGTGTCGACCAACAACGGTATCTCGAGGATAGATCCACTGACAGGCTTCATAAGGATCTTCAACCAGAACGACGGGCTCAACATCATCGAATTCAACTCCGACGCGGCCTTCATCTCTGATGACGGACTCTTTTACTTCGGAGGTATGGGAGGCATAGCTGAGTTTGCACCCGACAGTATTGAGATAAGGGAGAAGAAAGAATTCAGGCAGAGACCCATCCTCACCGACTTTATTGTCTCAGGTGTCAGCAAGCCCATAGGCGGCTTTCTCAACAAGGCTGACAGGATAGTACTTGACAAGGGAGAGGATAACTTCCACCTTAAGATCTCCTCGACTGATTTCCTCAACACCGAGAAGACAGGGTTCAGGTACAGGCTCAGCGGTGTTGACAGAGGATGGGTTGAGACTGACTGGCAGAACAGGAACATCAACTATTCCAACCTGGCGCCGGGACAGTATCAACTGGATATCCAGACCACCAACCATGAGAGCAACTGGAGCGAGACAAGGAGTCTGGCCATCGTTGTACAGCCGCTTTTCTGGGAGACCCGTATATTCAGGCTGGGATTGCCTGTGTTGCTTATTCTTGTTATTCTGGCGATGATAAACCTCTATGTAAGACAGATACGGCAGAAGGAAAATCAGAAGCAGAACAGTCTGAGGCTGCAGTCGCTGAGGGGACAGATGAACCCGCATTTCATATTCAACTCTCTAAACTCAATAAACTACTTCATATCAAGTAACGACAAGCTGTCGGCCAACAGGTATATAGCCGACTTCTCGAAGCTCATCAGGACCATACTCACCAACCTCAACAAGGACATGATAACGCTTGAGCAGGAGACGGAGTTCATAACCGATTACCTTAAGATAGAGCACCTCCGTTTTGGGGATAAGTTCGACTACACTATCAATGTAGACAGGGGGATCGGGGCTTCGGGAATGCTTATGGCGCCCGGTATGATACAGCCTTTTATTGAAAACTCCATATGGCACGGGATAAGGGGTATCGAGGACAGGAAGTGCCTCATTGAGATAGGTATCACCATGAAAGAGGGGCATCTGGAGGCCATAATAAGTGATGACGGTGCGGGCAGGAAGGCGTCGGTAGACCTGAAGCCGGGTAAGAACCATTTCAAGTCCAGGGGCATAGCCATCGTTGAGGAAAGGCTTAAGATAATGAACAACCTCTTCGGCACCAGCTGCAGGTTCAGCATCAGCGACCTCTATCCTGACAGGGAGCAGACGGGCACGAGGGTGATCGTGGAGATACCTTTTATGCAGGCCGGCAGGACGGATGCACAGGATCATGATATGGAAACAGAGGCATGAGCTTATAAGGAAGCTGCTCATATGACTGAAAGACAATGCGTAAGGGATGGGGAAAATAAAATATTTACACAAGTATTATCATTGTTTAAGAAGGATTAATTAACTATTTTTAACAGGATACAGCCTCAGACCCTGACAGAAGCTGACTGACAAAACGTGTATGCTGAAGACAATAGTAATAGATGATGAAAAGCTCTCGAGGGAAGTGTTGTGCAACTACCTTAAGGAGTATTGTCCCGATGTTGAGGTGGTGGCAACTGCCTCATCGGTCATGGGGGCATACAAGGCAATCCTGAAGCATCTTCCCGACTTCATCTTCCTCGACGTTGAGATAACCGATGGCAAGGGCTTTGACCTGCTAACCCTTTTTGACCGTATAGACTTCAGGATCATCTTTGTTACGGCTTATTCGGAATATGCCGTCAAGGCCTTCAGGGTAAGTGCCATCGACTACCTTCTGAAGCCTGTTAAGATTGACGAGCTCAAGGATGCCGTTGAGAGGGTTAAGGTGCTTAACAGCTCGTCGGAGGGTTCGGCCAACCTCTCGGCTCTCATTGACAACCTGAAAGGCGGTCCCGGCATGACCCCCACCCTTGTCATACCCCACCTCAAAGGTTTTGAGGTTCTCAAGATACCGGAGATAATAATGTGTCATGCCGAAGGCTACTGCACCGATTTCTTCATGACGGGTAACAGGAAGGTCACCAGTTCAAAGAACCTGAAGCATTTCGTGTCGCTGCTTGCGGATCATAACTTCATAAGGGTTCATAACAGCTATCTCGTCAACATAAACCATGTGTCGGGTTACTCGAAGCAGGGAGAGGTAGTCCTTTCTGAGGGAAACAGGGCCAACCTGGGGGATTCGTACAAGAATGCCTTTGTAAAGAGGTTCATAAAGAAATAATCATTTTTCGTAGTAAAGGTGTTTGTTTTTCCCGGCAGGAGGCTCGGGAATGATTTTCTATTGTCATTTTCCGGTGCCGGCATGCTTAATATGCGGATTAATGGACCGGAGAGAGGGCTTAATAAAGCCTGAAAAGGGCTGTTTCCAGGGGGAAAAAAGGGCTATAAAAAAGCATTCATTAGTTTTATCAGGGGACTGGTTAGTTCGTAGCGGGGGCATATAGGATGGACAGGAAATTGATGTTTTTTAACCATCCGGATAGCTATATTTGCTCACAGATCAAGCAAAAGTAGTTTGGATTCTGGTAGAAGAAGAAACAAACAAAACGAAAAGATTTAAGATTTTCCCCTGCTCGTAACTCCAATTCATACGAGCAACTAAAATGAGCCTCTCCCCGGGGCTCATTTTTTCATTTTGAGAATTTGAGAAGAGAATTTGAAAATTTGAGAATTTGAAAATTTGAAAATGGGGATATTCGATATTTATTGTAATAACCAATAATTATAAGGCGTACAATATTCTATTGAATGGATTTTCACGCCACTGACGCAGTTTCACTGGTCAGGGTCTGCGACTCCCACTCTCACCACTGACGCAGTTTCACTGGTCAGGGTCTTCGACACTCACTCTTTTTCAAAACGCCCCTAAATCCCCCAAGGGGGACTTGAAAAAGTGTTTTCCTGAGCTCCATAGGAGCGGCCTGTTTGTAGAGATCGGATAGATTATGATAATTGAGCCCAGTCAGGGCGGACTGTTTGTAATTTAATATACATAGATAATAATCCTGATATATTAGCATATTTCAACAAACAGGCCGCGCCGACTGCGCTCATAATCATAAAATTCAGGTTCTTCTACAAACAGTTCGCTCCCACG
>CAZXSW010000084.1:0-7751 GCA_964642615.1 uncultured Rikenellaceae bacterium
GATGAAAAATCTGAAACCCCTGCTGCCACATCTTCTTATTGTTTTTACCTTACTGGTTCTTTCCTATGTATACTTTTATCCCGTCCTTGAAGGTAAGGTGCTGAAAGCCAATGACTCTTCAGTTTCTGACTACAATTCCAGGGAGATTCGGGACTTCAGGGAGGCAAACGGGAAAGATCCTTTATGGACAAACTCCATATTCAGTGGTATGCCGGCTTACCTGATTCTGGTCAAACATCCAGGCAACCTTATAAAATATGTTGACAACGTTCTCAGGATCTTCAAAATGCCAGTTTCAGTACTCTTCCTTTCCATGGCAGGTTTCTATCTTATGCTGCTTATTTTCGGACTGAATCCGTGGCTTGCACTGACAGGAGCCTTAGCCTACGGATTGTCATCTTTTCTCTTCCAGATCCTGGCTGCAGGTCATAACACCCAGGCCATTGCACTGGCTTACATGCCTCCGCTCATCGGGGGTGTCTACTATGCCTACAGGCATGATGCATGGAAGGGGGCACTTTTTACGGGTCTGATACTGTCACTTGAGCTGCTTGCCAATCATCCCCAGATCACCTACTATGCAATGCTATGCCTGCTTATTTTTGTAGTCGCCGAATTCATCGGATCGCTTAAAGAAAAGAGGGTCCCGGCTTTTGTCAGGACATCGCTAATCCTGATTATTCCGGTGGTGCTTGCCATTGGTATCAACTTCTCCAATCTGTATACCATCTATGAGTACAGCAAGTATTCCATCAGATCTAAGTCGGACCTTGTCACAAATGGTTCTGATGCATCTTCCGGACTCGACCGCAGCTATATAACCCACTGGAGTTATGGCGTTGATGAAACCTTCAACCTTCTTATTCCCAACTACAAGGGTGGTTCGAGCAAGCCTTTCGACCGCGATTCCGAAACAGTAAGGGTTCTGAGACAGAACAATGCATCTTCGGCATCCTCACAGGTTTTGAAATACTGGGGAACCCAGCCAGGCACCGATGGCCCCCACTATGTGGGTGCTGTTGTCTTCTTCCTTTTTGTTCTCGGACTGCTCATTGTCAGGGGAAGAGAAAAATGGTGGCTGCTGACTGCCACACTCCTTTCAGTGATGCTTGCCTGGGGAAAGAACTTCATGCCCCTTACAGATTTCTTCATCGACTTCTTCCCGGGTTACAACAAGTTCAGGGCTGTGACCATGACTCTGGTTATAGCACAGTTCTGCATACCACTGCTTGGAGCCCTTGCGCTCAGGGATCTCTTTAACGGAGCCATAGGCAAAAAGGAACTTCTTAAAGGATTTAATATTGCCGTGGCCTCCACCGGAGGTTTTCTCCTGATCATCCTTATGCTTCCGGGCATTGCCGGCTCATTTATTAACGAAGCCTATGAAACAGGTTATCCCGACTGGCTGAAAGCAGCTCTTGTCACAGACAGGAAGGACCTGCTTCGGACCGATGCTTTCAGATCGCTTGTCTTTATTGCGCTGAGTGCAGGAACCATCTTTGCCTTCCTTAAGGAAAAGATACGGAAGGAATATGTCTTCGTCATCCTTGGTCTGCTGGTACTCACCGATCTCTGGAGCGTCGACAAAAGATACCTCGACGCCTCAAGGTTTGAAAAACCATCGGATATCAAAAAGCAGTTAAGCCCTTCTACAGCTGATCAATACATCCTGGCTGATGAATCGTACAAACGCGTTCTTAACCTTTCAGCCTCCACCTTCAACGACAACTCTCCCACCTCATATTTTCACAGTTCTGTAGGTGGTTATCACGGAGCCAAGATGAGAAGATACCAGGAGCTGATCGACTCTGTTCTTTTCAGGAACATAATGCTTTTTGAACAGGCCGCCCAGACAGCTACTTCACTCGAAGACTTTCAGCCTGTATTCAGAAGCACAAACGGCCTGAACATGCTTAATACCAGATATGTGATAATCAACCCTGAATCACCTCCTCTTGTCAATGACCAGGCTCTTGGCAACGCATGGTTCGCCGGTAATTTGTTACTGGCTGACAACGCCAACGAAGAACTGCTGGCTACCATGACCCTCAACCCTGGCACAGAGGCCGTAACCGACCGTATCTTCAGTGACCTTCTGCCAGGGAATACCTTCCCCCTGTCGGAAGGTGACTCCATTTACCTTACATCCTATCAGCCCAACGAACTTAAATACAGATATACGGCATCAGGTCAAAAACTTGCAGTATTTTCTGAGATATACTATCCTGAGGGATGGAAGAGTTACATCGACGGCGTGGAGGCCCCGCATTTCCGGGTGAACTACCTGCTCAGAGCAATGATACTGCCTGAAGGAGATCATGAAGTGAGGTTCTCCTTTGAACCCGCTTCGTACTACAAAGGTAACAAAGTCTCACTGGCCAGTTCTCTGCTGCTCATACTTCTTATTGCACTTTCAGGAGGAAGGGAGATAGTAAAAAAACTTAAAAAGCCGGGTGATGGTCAGTCATGACAAATGTCAGGCCTGTTCCTCAGCCGAAATTGAATTCTTTATAAACTGCAGGGATCATTTCCTTAGCGGGGAGAACTTCAGGCTGTTCAGATGCAGGGACTGTGGCTTTATTTTCACCCAGGGACATCCCGAGGAAGCAGAATCGCAGAAATATTATGAATCGCAGGAGTATGTGTCGCACGATGATCAGGCAAAAGGTATAACCAACAGTCTTTACTACCTGGCCAGAAGTATCATGCTCAGGAGGAAGAGGAGGCTGGTCATAAAGATGACAGGACTGAAGCAGGGAAGCCTGCTCGATACGGGATGCGGGACAGGTCATTTTGCCGGCGCTATGAAGAAGGCGGGCTGGGATGTTACGGGTATTGAACCCAGCCCTAAAGCCAGGGAGTATGCCTCTGAAAGGTTTGGTATAAAAACTCTCGATTCCGGGGAAACAGCTTCACTGGCTGACAGCAGCTTCGACTGTGCAACGCTATGGCATGTACTTGAACATATTCATGATCTGAAAGGATATACCAGGCATCTGTACAGGATACTGAAGCCCGACGGGGTGTGCATTGTTGCCCTTCCCAATACCTCTTCATACGACTGCATGCACTTTGGCGAATACTGGGCGGCATGGGATGTTCCCCGCCACCTGTGGCACTTCAATCCCGGTTCCTTTATAGCCTTTGCTTCTGCGGCAGGCTTCCAGACAGAAGAGATCAGACCTATGCCACTTGACATTCTTTATATCTCTGTACTGAGCAGCAGGTATAAGGGTTCGCCTTTCCCTCTGCTTACAGGTATGCTTAAAGGATCATGGTTTCTGCTAAAAAGCCTTATCAACAGGCAGGCCTCTGGCTCTCTCATATATGTACTGAGCAAACCCTCCTCCTAATATCTGTCGAGCCAGCGGTACTTTCTGGCAGTATCACCGAATTTCAGGGCAGCAGTTATCTCATGGGTTCCATAGGTTACCCGCTGGATCTCCTGCATGGTGAAGTCGAAGGAATATCCCAGAAAGATATTTGTATACCTTACACCAAAGTTTGCTATAACAGCACCGCTGGTCCTGTAGGCGAGACCTCCCCACAGGCTCTGGTCAAAATTAAAGCTGAGTCCGATGTCAGCCACCGGTCTTACCTGTTCCGACATCATAACCAATGCTGAGGGCTGAATCTCCATCTTAGGAGCCGGATAATAACTCCAGGCACCAAAAAGATAATAGTGTCTGTCCATCGTGAAATTATTGTAGGCATTATCTCCGAATCGGGCTGCGGCACCGAAAAGCTGCTCAGTCGAGAATCCAACAGAGTAGTTTCTGTTGAGAACAAAAATACCGAAAGAAGCGTCGGGCACAAAGATTCCCCTTCTTAGTTCGTTGTAAAGCCAGGGATCATCCGGATCGCTGAAGTTAAGTTCCTTTTCGTTGATTTTGAAATGATAGCCGGTGAAGGCAAGTCCAAACGATAACTGGGTAGAGTTCTGAAGCCACATATGATAGGCATAGGAGGTCTGGAAACCTGTCCGGTAAACCATTCCGTTCCTGTCACTGAAAATATATCCCCCGATTCCGACCCTGCCGTCTCCACTGGGTCTTAATACCCTTCTCGATCCGGCCTGCCGTATCAGGTAACTCCTCTTGAGTATCCTTGTCTGGCCGCTAAGGGAAACCGTCCTGGGTGCTCCGGAATAGCCCGCCCACTGTTCCCTGGCTGTCAGGTTGAAACTCGTATAGCCATCACTCCCGGCAACAGCCGGATTTATAAGATACCTGTTATACAGGTACTGGCTGTACAAAGGGAGTTGCTGGCCTTCTGCACCGATAACCCAGGTCAGGGTAATAATTAATATGAAAAGCTTCTTAATCAATCTCTTGCAGAGTTTTATTTTACAATGGTTATAGTCCCAATCATTGGCCTGGTTCCATTATTAAGATCAATAATATAGTGATAAGAATCCATGGGCAACAGCCTGCCATTACTGGTTCCGTCCCATGGTCTGGGGTACCCTTTTTCAGACTGCCATACAAGTGAACCCCACCTGTCAAATACTTTGACCTCAAGTAAGGGATAAAGCTCCGACATTTTCAGCTCCCATATTTCATTGGTGCCGTCTCCGTTGGGAGATATCGCATTAGGTATACTCAGACAGAGCTCATTTTCAGGCTTTAGGTCAACAGACTGACTCTCAATGCAGTAGTTGGCATCTGTAACAGTAACGGCATAGGTACCTCCCGGTACATTGCTTATTGAACGTCCGGTGGTCTGATCAGACCAGAGATAGGTGTATCCTCCCCCTGACACCCCTCCTGTAACATGGGCAATGACCTGGCCGTTGGGCAACTCATTGCATGTCGGCTTGATTGTAACCATAAGTACATGCATCGCCGGAGGCTCCGTAAGTGTGAATATCGAATCGGTGTGGCAGCCGTTTGCATCTGTCATCACTACCCGATAACTGCCGGCCTGAAGTCCAGTCCTGCTGCTTCCGATCTCCCCGTCGGCCCACAGGTACTGTACAGGTCCGGCATTATTGACAGCTTCGAGGAACACGGAGCCTGTCTTCCATCCGGCACAGTTAATATTATAACCACCTGCAAAGCTCCGCGACAACCTGGCCTCCATTCCTATCCTGCCAGGTTCGGTAAGTGTAAACACTGTATCAGCAATGCATGAATTAATATCTTCAATATGAAGGGTATACTGCCCCGCAGCCAGCCCACTCAGAGTGCTTGTAGTCCTTACAGAACCGTCAGGCATAAGCCAGGTGAAACTGAATGGCTGTGTTCCGCTTGTCATGGAAATATCAATGGATCCGTCTGTAAGACCGTAACAGCTTATGTTGAATCCGTTGTAGTCCGAAACATCTGTATCAAAAGTAAGTTGTGGTGGATCTGTAACGATCACACTTGCTGTCGCTTCACAGCCATTTGCATCGGTAACAAGCACATTGTAGCTTCCCTGGGTAAGACCATGGATATCCTCAGTGATGGCCCCATCCGACCAGAGATATGTATAGGGAGCGATGCCCCCGGATACTGACAGGTCAACCGATCCGTCATCAAAACCCGGCGAGTTGCAGGTTATGTGGGTAGGTGTCAGCAGCAACATCAATGGTAATGGAGAAGTTAATGTGAAGGTCTTTTCTGTCTCACATCCGTTTAAATCCGAGACTTTAAGCGTATAGGTACCGGCACCCAGCCCCGACTGGTCCTCTACCCCTTCAATGATACCTGATCCATCTTCAGTGGTCCAGGTAAAGCTGTAGCTGCCCGTACTTCCTCCCGTAACCGAAACCTCAACACTTCCGGTCCCTCCTGAACAATCGATGTTATAAGCGCCATCGGCAGACTGCGAAAGATCATAGGTGAAGTCGAGAACTTCTGGTTCGGTAAGAACAAACTCCGGTTTTTCATGGGTTTCGGGGAGCAACAAGGTGCATCCGTTAAGATCAGTTACAGTTATAACATAGTTACCTGCAGTACGTTCTGAGATATCTTTTGAAGCTGAGGTAAATCCTTCAGGTCCGGTCCATAGATATGTGTACATACCAGAACCTCCTGTTATTGTGAGGGAAATACTTCCGTCACTCCCTCCTGAACATGAGATATTGTAGTTTCCGTCCTCAGATTCAGATAAAATAAAGCTCTCAAGGTTCATACCATCAGGCTCGGTAAGGTGAACCGTGTCGGTAACAGAACAGTTGAGAATAAGGTCAGTAATTGTTACAAAATAATCACCGGCTCCGGCCGATTCAAGCAGCATACCCGACGGATCTGCCTGTATGGGGCCGCTTTCATTATTCCACTGGAACTGGTAGGTGCCGCTTCCTCCGCTTACTGAATTTATCTTTATAAAGCCGTTGTTGTAATTTCTGCACGATACTGAATACCCGTTGTAGTCACTCAGCTCGTACTGCGCAACAATAGGCTCAGGCTCATTCAGTTCAGTGGTCTTAATCACCTCGCAGTAATTATTATCCCTTATTATAAGCGCATAAGTGCCGGCTCCAAGCATATTATAGTAGCGGCGATAAGTATCCGGATTCATAGGATCATAATTCCCTGTGAATATGCCCGAATCAATTGTTATGGTGTCGTTTTTAACAAGCCTGAATTCGTAAGGAGCCGTACTGCCCGAAGGAACGTAAATGTCTATTGTCCCGTCGCTTGCTCCCGGGCAGGAGATGTGAACATTTGGAATAAGGGGGGTGGCAAAGATTCGTGTGGTCGGAAGATTCGGAAGAATCTGAATGGAATCCTTGTTTGAACAGCCTGCATTATCCGTAACCTCAAGGATGTATTTCCCCCAGTCAAGGCTACTTATATCCGTCTCCCCTTCCACATGATAAGTAAGCGGGCCATCCCATACTATCTCAAGAGGTTCTGCCCCCTTCCCAACGATAGCCCTTAAGGCACCCCTTTCAGAAGCACTTGTCTTACATGTAAACGGCTGCGTTATAATAATATCCCTTGCTGGCTCAGGATGGACCCTTACCTCCACCTCAGCAGCCGGTCCGGGGTTACATACTGAATTTAAGCCTCTGGGTATAATATTATATTTAATAGAAAGAACACTGTCATAGTCGTTCCTGTATCTGAATCCTAAAATCTCGCCTTCAGCAACACCTGTAGCTGCAAGTTCGTTACCTGTTATATAACCCGGTGTACCGGTCATCGAAATTGTATAGTCGAATACTATACCTCCCGTTGTCATCCGTGAAGGAGACTCAAGCAATATTTCGGTAAATTCATCATAACAGATATCCGGATCTACATTCACAGGAACAGCCCGTGGTGTAGGATCGACTGTTACAACAATGATCTTTGATGGTCCGTCATTACACAACACACCACTAACGGGTGTCACTATATATGTTACAGTCTGAGGCTCATCAGTATGGTTGACCAGTCTCTGTGAAATAGTATAGCCGTTCCCTAAACCTGAACCTGATGAAGTAAACCCGGTGATGTCACCTGAACCCCCGGAAGCAAGCGCCTGATACCGGAAGCTCACCAGCCCGTCGGTAAATATGCTGGGACTGATGAGTTGTATATCTGTAAATATGCTGTCACACTGTACTATGTCGGGGGGTACCGGGAATATACGCGGTGTAGGATTGATGACCACCACTACAGTGTCGGACGGTCCGGCGTTGCATCCAACGCCGCTTTCAGGGGTGACGATCCAGGTCACCGTCTGTGGTTCATCGGTATGGTTGATGAGCTGCCTGTTTATGACATAACCGTCAGAGAGTCCGCTCTCTGTAGCAAGGAAGCCCGTGACGTCGCCTG
>CAZXSW010000085.1:0-4405 GCA_964642615.1 uncultured Rikenellaceae bacterium
CCAGAACCTCGTTTTCGTCTGGAACAGGCTTGTCAATATCACAATATACAAGCTTATCAGGATAACTTTTACTGTTGTATACTATTGCTTTCATTTTTTATGGATTTCTTCAAAGTTTTGGGATAATCATGGCCGGCACCAAAAACACCTTAGGGCCGTGAAAGAAACGGTTATTTTTTAGGTTCTGAACCAGGTGAAAATCCAACTGCCACTATCCCTCAATCACACTGCTTATTGCCTGACTCAGACCAAATAATATTGATACCAAGTTAAACAAAAATCATTTATCATCCTGAAAATAACTACAAATTTATCCAGCTTCCCGTGAAACTGAAATTACTTGTGATAACAGGCAATTTACTTTTTTGAGTTTCTGAAAAAAATCACTCCGGCCAATATACTCCCGGCCAGCATTGCCAGCCAGTTGATCGAAATTACCCATATCTCGAACCTGTAGCTCCTGTCGGCTCCGAATTTTATTGAGAACCAGGCAAAAAGAAAAACTGAAACAATAAAGGGAAAAAGAAAAATCCTTTTAAGCCAGCGCTCCGCTTTGCTGCCGGCATTGACAGTAAGGGCCATAAACATAAAGGCAACACTCATCATTATGTAACCGGCCTCTTCCATTGCAATAAAAATCCCATGGTCGTTATACTGCGTGAGCAGAGCTATTCCGTCGGTTTCTCCTTTCATCAGGCTGACAGGGATAACCGAGAACTGAATAAAATAGTCGGAAAACAGTATAACCACAGATAAGGATGCAAAAACGACCGCGGTAAATCCGAATATGCTCTTGTTTTTCAGGTAATTATAATGAACCGATATCATAAAAACCAACCAGACGGCCAGCTGAACAACTGCAAGATACATCCAGTAATAATCACCGGGGTAGAAATCAAGACTGTCAAGAAAAGGGTACTCAATACAGTTGCCGGTGCAAAACGGTCCCGATTTTGGTACAGCAGTCATTGCCAGGCCAAAAGTAACCAGGGTAACAATGAACAACGACACCGAGGAGACGAATCCGGTCCTTTGAACGGAGACATTATAATTTATATCTGTATTCATTTGATCTATTGTTTTTTATGAGTCTGGAATAGGATTTTATAACCTGTATGTCACAAAAATAAAATTAATAAAACTTAGTTATCCATAACTATTGCATTCTGCCATTTTGCATTTCATCGCAAGACAGGATAGCGGCCCGGTTGATTAACCAGAACCACAGGCTGATCCGGCAGTCACCCTGCAATCGTATTTCATCCCTGACCTGATCTTTCTTTCCTTTTTATTTCATAACTTGTACGTAATAAACATTCTGTATGTTGAATTCTTCAGCATCCGGCAGAGTTAACAGGTGGATAACAAGGCTTCTGAGTTATCCGGGGATAGATGAAAATACACTTGCACAGAAAAAGATCACATGGATCTCAAGTGTGGCGGTAACAACTATGATACTGGTCCTTACGGTAGTTTATCACATGAAGTTCCCCGAACTAAGGATCATCACATATTACGGTCTTTTTCTGGTGTTGGTATTTCTTCAGGGTGGAGTAATATCCATTATTTTCGTACGAAAGATTTCTGTTATACATACCTTCATCGACCAGATCCTGGTGGCCCTAGCCACACTTGTTACCATCCTTAAACTGGGAGGGATTCCCCATTCGGGAGGTTTGATTTTCGTGGGACTGGCTCTGGTCTTTTTCTCGTTGAACCTCAGGAGAAAAGCCCATACGATTGCTATCTACCTTGTATATGTCATTACGGTGATTACTGCCGGTCTTCTTCACCCCTGGCTGAAAGTACCGGAGGCAATGACTCCCGAACTTAATGTCTCTTTGTTTGTAATAAACCTCCTGTGGATATCGGGGTTTGCCACTTTGTTTGTACTTAGTTTCATCGACCAGAAGGTAAGGCTCGAAAAACTTGAAAAAGACAGGCTGAAAGAACTCGAAGAAGCCAGGACCAGGTTTTATACAAACATTACCCATGAATTCCGGACCCCCCTTACCATAATCAGCGGTGTGACCGATCTTATCCGGCAGGAACCTGATAAATGGCTCGAAGAAGGCTGTGAAAAGATTAACCGCAATGCAGATATCCTTCTTTCGCTGGTAAGTCAGATCCTTGACCTGTCAAAGCTTGAGGCCGGGGCAATGCCTGTGAAAATGATACGTGGAAAAATAAATGTATTCATAGGACATATAGTCGAATTATTCAGATCGGTTGCCGTTTCGGCAGGAACAGATCTTTCTTTTGCCAGGCATGATCCTGAAATGGTTATGGACTATGACAGGGATAAGCTAATGCTTATCATCTCCAACCTGATTTCAAATGCTCTTAAGTATTGTGATTCTCCGGGGACGGTAAGTGTTTCAACCGGAATGTCAGCCGAAGGTAGATTTGTTATTACTGTAAGTGATAACGGTCCCGGCATCCCCGAAACCCACCTTCCGAATATCTTTGACCGCTATTACCGTGTTTCAGACACCGGAACCGGCTCAGGACTGGGACTGGCAATCACCAGGGAACTTGTAAAACTGCTTGGCGGCACAATCACTGCCGACAGTGTTTTTGGTACCGGCACTGAGATAACGGTTGCACTTCCTGTATGTAATGAGGCCGCGTTTGAAGAGGTCACTGAGCCATTCACCCTTAAAAATATCAGCCATCATTTATCCCTTATCCACGAAGTCGGTAAAAAACATCAGGAGATCCCGGTTAATGAACATGATGAAAAAGCAGTCCTTCTAATTGTCGAAGACAATCCCGATGTAACATCATATCTGCTTTCATTCCTGACCACGGAATACAGAATAGATACAGCTCGCGACGGACAGGAAGGACTTCAGAAGGCTTGTCTTACAGTGCCCGACCTGATAGTTAGTGATGTTATGATGCCTGGAATGGACGGGCTAAGCCTGCTCAGGGAAATAAGGAATGATTTCAGAACAAGCCACATCCCTGTAGTGCTTCTTACAGCCAGGTCTGATCATGAATCACGGCTCGAAGGTATAGGCAATGGAGCTGACGCCTTCATCCCAAAACCCTTCAGCAGGGAAGAACTGACAGTACAGCTGAGGTCCCTTCTAAACTCGAGAAAAAGGCTTCGTGAACGATATTCATCTATCCACTCTGATCCCCCCTTTGACTTCTATTTCAGGCTTGAGGATAGCTTTATGGGCAAGTTAAGGGACATAATATCACATAATCTGGCGGATGAATCGTTCGGAATAGAAAGATTATGCCTGGAAATGGGAATGAGCCGGACACAGTTATACCGCAAATTCAGATCACTTACTGATAAGACCCTGGCTGAATACATCCGTTGCATGAGACTTAATAAAGCCAGGGAACTGCTTACTCATCCTGATATATCAGTCTCAGAAGCGGCCTATAAAACCGGCTTCAGGAATCTTTCACACTTCAGCAGGATTTTTACAGGCGAATTTGGGGTGAATCCAAGTGAGATAGGGAAACACTAACCTTCTGTTGCCGGTATTGACCCATCCCGACTTTGATTATTTTCATTCTGCAACTCTAAGAACAAAAAACGGGACAAATGGCAAATCCGGTCACTGACAATAGTCATAACTTTTCAGGCAGAATTAATAACTAAAATTATCTGACATGAAAAGAAAGCTAATTCTTGTTTGTATGTTCCTCATTGCAGGAATTGCCCTGAACCAGGTTCTTGCCCAGGAAAAGGCACCAAGGACAGAGCAGGGCTGGGTTGAAAGCGGATACTGGAGCCCTGTATTTTGTGATGGAGTATTGGTTGATGTCCTTGAGGGGGGGTACACCAGGCTGCATTATGTTATTCATTATGATAAAGATGGCTATTATAATTGGGAAATAGACCAGATTAAGGGAGAAGTCACAAGTGGCATGACCGGTGAAACTTTCAGGATAAGGGAAATAGACAAATGCTATTTCACTGACCATTGGTACCTGACCTGGCACTACCATCTTGTTGGCGACCAGGGAACCCATTACATGGGAGTCCTTACCTATTCCTACTACACCGGACAGATCACAATCGGAATTACAAACTGTCATTAAGGGTATAGGAAATCCTTTGGATTTCCTCGTTACAATCAGCAGAAGAAGGGAGTTCACACCATGGTCATAAAAACCCCTGGTGATGAGCTCCTTTTTTTTTCGGGTTACCTTTATGCAGGAGGCTGGACAGTTCAACTTAATAAAATCAGACAGCCGTGAATGATTAATCCCCGAGGGTTCCCATAACAGGGAACTTTTTTCATCTTAATTTGTTATAGGAGGAGACGGGGACAAAATAAACATATGTTTTCCGGAACACTAATATTTCGATACTGAAACCAAAATTTTGAAACCATGGCAGACTTAAGAACAAAGTATCTGGGACTGGAGCTTAAAAACC
>CAZXSW010000085.1:4505-7744 GCA_964642615.1 uncultured Rikenellaceae bacterium
TTTGAAACCATGGCAGACTTAAGAACAAAGTATCTGGGACTGGAGCTTAAAAACCCGGTAATTGCAGGGGCAAGCGACCTGGTAACCGACCCTGAAAACCTTAAAAGGATCGAAGAAGCAGGTGCTTCAGCCATTGTTTACAAATCGCTTTTTGAAGAGCAGATCCAGCTGGAGAACCTTGAGCTCCATGAAAGGCTGACTGAGTATGAAGAACGAAATGCTGAAATGGTGACTCTCTTCCCAAACTCACAGTCTGATACTACATACCCTGAGGAGCATCTCCTTAATCTAAAAAAGGCAAAGGAATCTGTGTCGATACCTGTCATTGCCAGCCTTAATGCTGTAAATGATGATACA
Organism: uncultured Rikenellaceae bacterium; assembly: GCA_964642615.1. GTDB lineage: Bacteria > Bacteroidota > Bacteroidia > Bacteroidales > VadinHA17 > LD21. Next base: position 4,863 of record CAZXSW010000085.1, read on the forward strand.
TGGGTCGATTATGCCAGAAAAATTGAAGGTACAGGAGTAGATGCTCTGGAACTGAACTTCTATACGGTTCCTGAGAAATATGACAGGGAATACGGAGAAACAGAATTGAAGCAGATCAAAACACTTAAAGCTGTAAAATCATTAGTTAAGATTCCCGTCTCTGTCAAGCTTAGTTCATACTATACCAATCCCTTAAGATTTATTTACGACCTTGAAAATGCCGGAGCCGACGGGGTTGTAGTTTTTAACCGTCTTTTTCAGCCCGACATTGAAATTGAAACTGAACAACATCAATTCCCATATAACCTCAGCAATCCCGAAGATAAAAGGCTGCCTTTGCGATTTGCAGGACTGCTGTACGGCAATACAAAGGCATCAGTCTGTACCAACTCAGGAATACTCAGCGGTAGAGATGTTGTAAAAATGCTGCTTGCCGGAGCCGATACAGTTCAGGTGGTAAGTACTCTCTATTTAAATCAGATAGAGGTAATCGGTACCATACTCAATGATATTGAGAAATGGATGGATTCAAAGCAGTACGACAACATCGGAAGTTTCAGGGGGAAACTCTCACGTAAGAATGGAGGGAATGAAGTCCCCTACCAGAGGGCTCAGTATTTTGATTTCATGAAGAGCACACGGGAGATTCTGAAGAAATACAGGGCGATAAGCTGATAAGGGCTTATCACTTCCGGTAGCTGGTTGTTCAGGGATATAGACGTGCCGTTTCCCAGTTTGCCCCGACATCTTTTCTTCTGAAAACTATCCTGTCGTGCAGGCGATGATCCCTCCCCTGCCAGAATTCATAGTACAACGGAACCAGGTAATAGCCTCCCCAGTAAGAAGGTCGTTCAGGTTCAGCATTACTGAACTTTTCTTCAAGCTCATTGATTCTCTGCTCAAGGATATTCCTGTCGCCAAGTACCTTGCTCTGCTCAGAAGCCAGGGCACCGATGCGGCTTTCGCGTGGACGGCTCGAGAAATACTCATCCGATTCGGCAGGTGGCAACATGTAAACCTTTCCTTCGACCCTTATCTGACGAAACAGGGCATCCCAGAAAAAAGTCATTGCTGCATTGTTGTTTGCTTTAAGTTCTTTCCCCTTTCTACTCTCATAATTGGAATAAAAGACCAGGCCCCTTTCATCGTAACCTCTCAGTAATACTATCCGGCCCGACGGCCTGCCATCTGGTCCCGTAGTAGCCAGGTGCAGCGCGTTGGCAGAAGGGAGTTCCCTGCTGACCGCCTCTCCAAGCCAGGATTCAAACAGCCCAAGGGGATCTGAAGGAATTGATTCTTCATTCAACCCATCAGTGATATGTTCATCCCTCAGGCCGAAAATTGTTTGTTGTACTGATCCCATAAGCTTGAATTTTCATGGTTTACCAACTACATTAACAGAATTATGAAGGTAATTGTTTGGGTGAGAAAAACCTTTCAGATGCTTTTAGTTACTTTTGTTATGTTCAGTAATAGCCGGTATAACAAAACTCCTGCCTCTTATAGAAATTAGATTTCTTTTTTATATTTTGGAAACGGAAAAAGAGTTAAAAGGAAAAATGCTAAAAGGCTAAAGTCAAAGGATATAAAGTGAAATAAAATAATATACACCAGTTATGAGAAAAATTTGTTTTGTTGTTTTAGGTCTGGTTCTTGGCATTTTTGCTGAAGGATCATTGTTAATGGGCCAGATGGGCCGTCAGAGTTTTGAATCCCCTGAGGTTAGTGCCGACAGGATGGTTACATTCCGTTTCTTTGCACCCAACGCTACCAGTGTAAAACTAAGCACACAGTTTGTATCAGGTCAGCAAACCATGACAAAAGATGAAGGAGGGGTATGGAGCATCACACTCGGTCCGGTGGATCCGGATATTTATCCCTACGCTTTTGTCGTTGACGGCATCCAGGTAGCCGACCCGAAAAACTCATGGGTATTCCCCAATGAAGGATTTCAGAACAGCCTTGTAGAAATACCCGGGAAGGATCCGGCAGTTTATACTATTCAGAATGTTCCCCACGGAACAGTTTCTAACACTTATTACTGGTCGCCCGAACTGGGAGCCAGGCCAGTTGTCGTTTACACACCGGCAGGTTATAATAAATCAAAGAAAAAATTACCGGTGTTCTTCCTGCTGCACGGGAGTTCAGATACCGAAGAAACATGGACCAAAGTGGGACGGGCAAACATTATTCTCGACAACCTGATAGCACAGGGTAAGGCTGAGCCAATGGTTGTTGTAATGCCATACGTAAGGGCATACCCGTTAATCAGCAAGTCTTCGGGGTCGCTCAGAAACTGGGATAACCTGCAGGAGTTCCAGAAGGACTTTATGGAAAATCTGCTCCCTTTTGTAGAGAAAAACTACAGGGTTAGAACCGATCCTGAAGGAAGAGCCATAGCAGGATTCTCGGGTGGAGGTGGCACCTCTCTTTACCTTGGACTGGGGCACCCCGATCTTTTTGCATGGGTATGTGGTTATGCGCCCGGGATGCTTGCCAACGAGTTTGACAGGAACAATGAAGTTCCTTTCGCTGATCCCCAGCTTACAAATAAAAGACTTAAACTGTTCTGGCTCGGTGTCGGTTCCGAAGACGGACTTTACGGCGTATTCAAGGAATATTCAGCACTCCTCAATGAAAAAGGAATCAAACACCAGACCTTTGTGACCGATGGAGGTCACACCTGGATGAATTGCAAAAAGTTCCTCAATGAGACGGCTCAACTTCTTTTCAAGCCTTAAGGAAAATAAAAAGTTCTGATACTGCCCTTCACAGAACTGCCATGATACTGCAAAAACAGCCGGCCCTTCCTGACCGGCTGTTTTATTGTTTCTGTCAGCTCATCTGAACCTGTAGCCCAGGATGAAATAATATCTTGTTGC
>CAZXSW010000086.1:0-5777 GCA_964642615.1 uncultured Rikenellaceae bacterium
CAAGCAGGCTCAGGTAATTCCAGTTATCCTTCAGGCTGGTCCTGTCTTTCTCCATCATCCCCCTTGCTTTAAGGAAATAGCCTATCCCTTCCTGCTTTGATCCTCCGAAGGTTGAGGGCATATAAAACTGGATGTTGCCGTACTGGATCCAGGCAAAGTAATTATCGGGTCCAAGTTCAATAGCCTTTTTTGCATGATCAATACTCTTAAGACCGTTCACCGGGGCAGAGAGCTTGTTTAAGCCGATCCTGAATCCGTAGAATGCACATCTGTAGGCATTGACTTCTGACTTGTTGTGATTCCTGCTTTCGAGGATGTCAACGTTCTTTTCGGCAAGTGTAAGGTATTTCTTTGCTTCATCGCGCAACTTAAAACCTATGCAGTATCCTATGTATCCATACTGGTAGTTGACAAGTTCGGCAAGCTTTTCATTGCCTGAAGGCTTCTGAGCCTCCATATCGTCAATAACCTTTTTCCATAAGTCCATTCTGTTGCTTACGTAGGCCCTGTATATTTCCTGCTTTCCCATGGCTCCGCTTGCAGGTACAAGGATGCCGGCAATTAGAAAAAGGGTCAGTATCAGTATGTTTTTCTTCCTTTCCATTCAAAAGTTCTGAAGTAGTTATTTAAAAATGCTTTGTATATAATGATCCCGAGTGATGCCTGCAAAGGTATCATAAAAAGAAGGTTGAGAAGGATATTTTGCCGGCTGGCAAGTGATATAAAAATCCTGGTAACCACCACCATTGCCAGATAGAAAAAAAGGATATGACCGGGGAAGGCAAGCATAACGGGGATGAAACCCAGGCTTGTCACCAGCCAGAACGATATGGCAAGGATGAATGAATTGCCGAAGAAAGCGGTGACGTTTTTTGAGAAGCCATTTACTGCATCCCTGAAGCCGGAGTACATACGGCATCTTATCTCCTCATTCCCCGCCAGGCAGGCGACCTTAAGTCCCTGGCTCTTGTAGTATTGTGCAATTGCAATGTCTTCGGCTCTTATCTTCTTCATAAGCCTGTGAGGCTCCGTCTTCCTGTAGTCAACGGTGCTGAACAGCATGAACTGGCCATTGGCGGCTGAAAGAGATGCCTGCCTTGCTTTTCTTACAAGGATAAGAGGCAGCAGTGAAAGAAGAATGAAGTTCATTACCGGCACTGTGATCCATTCTCCGGCTGTGACTATTATCTGTTTCGGGAAGATGGAGACCAGGGAGATCGCGTGCCGCCCGGAAAAAGCAAGCATCTGTCCGATAAGCTTTTTGCCGATCCTCACGTCAGCATCCAGAAAAAGAAGATATCTGCCGGCAGCTCTGCCTGCAAGTATATGGCAGGCATGGTTCTTTCCCAGCCATCCCTGGGGCAATCCTTCAGAAGTGATAAGGCTTATCCGCCGATCGTTTTTCTGCATCTCCAGGACAGCCTCGGCAGTAGCATCTTCGGACTGGTCGTCATAAACAAGGATCTCGATGTTCCGGTAGTCCTGCTGTCTCAGATCGTCAAGGATATTCCTTATATTGATTTCTTCGTTGCGTGCAGGAATAAGTACGGATACATGATCATCCCGGGTCTTATCATCCCGTTGTCGTATTCCTCCCGTCAGGAGGTTGGCTAATGAGACAAGCATCTGAATAAGGGTGAAGACGATTACTATAACTGCCACCGCACTCATCATTCCTCCTTTCTGTTGATGTTTGCCGACAGTGAGCGGTCGTAGAAATCCCTGTACTCTTTTTCTATTTCTGCCAGGGAGTAACCACCGTCACGGTATTCCTTCAGGTAAGCATAAAGAACCGGCCTGGGGTTGGAAAGATAATCGGGCAGGCACACAAGGAAAACAATTCTTATCTCATCCGGAGTGTGCTTTATGATGTATTCAATTCCTTTTTTAAATCTGATCTCCCTGTCGTACAGTGACCTGATCATTCCTTGTGGGAAAATTAGGAGGAGGTTCCCTTTATCCTTAAGCACCTCTGAGCCATAACCGAGGGAAGCAATAATATTTCTCGATCCTTTTCTGACAGGGAAGCCTCCTGTTTTATTGAAGAATCTGTTCTTCTCAAGCTGTTCTTCTGACATCATGAACCAGAAACGGCGGTGAAAGATCTTCATGTTTATATAATTTACCCAGAAGCCATCCCACCAGCTTATGTGGTTGCAGATCATGAGTACGGGCAGATCGTTGCCGGTGACATCACCCAGGATCTCGACCCTGGTAAAATTCCTTTTTATCTTCCAGAGGGTATAAAGCCTGAGGAACTGATAGATGAACGGGTTATGTGTAGCTCCCGTCTTCATTTCACCAGGTTAAGGATTAGAAACAGCGAAACGAAGAAGAGAAACTGGATGAAGAAGATGAAAGGGGCAATACGGTTATAATATCTTGTGCCGGAAAGTGTAAGCAGTGCATGAAAAAGAATAGAAAGGGCGAACCAGGAAACATAATTCCTCACAGGAGGGTTAGCTCCTGAAAACTGCCACATATCGAGTGCAGGGGCGACCTGTTCAAGAACGATGTCGTACATTAACATAAGCAGGGAGGCCGATACGATTCTTAATGAAGGAGAAGCAAAGATCCCGGCAGCAATGATACGAGTCGAATAAACCATCATCAGCCAGTTAAATCCAATAAATGCCGGTACATTAAAGAGTTGGGGGCCAAGTCCCTTGCCGTATGAGTACTCACCGAAGATGATACCGGTACTTATCCCTGCCACTTCGACGAAAAAGCCCGCCAGAAGAATTACAGCAAACATGGCCGGATTTTTTACACCGCCTGTTGAATGATGAAAGGCAAACAGGGTAATGAAACAGAGAAGGAGAGCGACAGGAGTGAGTCCGGTAAAAAAGTCCTTTGTTTCCGGTATAGTGAAACCGGCAAGTCCGACAATAAAAAAGACAAGCAGCGAAAGCCTGACAAGCCTGTCATTTCTCTGAATGATTTTTTTCGGTGATAAAGACTTATTCATCAGAAGCTTTCTTTGGGGGGAACCTTTTCCCGAGTTCATTCATAAGCAGAAGGGGTAAAAGGATCATGCAAAACGCGTAAATAATATCCTCAACAGGTACTGTCATCAGTCTCAAACCTGTTATTTCAGAACTGTTATACCATACTACTTCATCTTCAATGAAACTTCCGGTCAGCACTCCGTTGACAATAAAAAAGGGAATTAGAATGATCAGGAAGGAAAGATAGAAATAATTCAACAGTTTTCCCTCCGGTTTTAATGCGGCAACCAGCAGTACAATGGCAAGCAGGGAATACAGAAGGGTATAAATCCTGTCCATAAAGACTATAGCAGTTAAGATCAGGGCAAAAATCAGGAAGAGAGTCAGCATCCTTGTAAGTCTGTCAGAGAGAAACCATGAGCGGCAATAGCTTATGAAAACATAATGGATAAAGATACTGGCATAGGGGATTACGAGGAAGAAAAGCCACTCTTCAGGGGGAAGGCCTGCAATGGGAGGATGCATGTGATACCTTGGGTTGAATCCCCATACTCCGTGGCTCGTGAACAGAATGTCGGCCGGGATAAAGAATAATGCAGTCACTGCTATTGCCGGGAGGAGATATCTCCAATGCCTGTAGAAGGCTACCTTCCTGTCGAAGCTGAGAAGAAGAGGCATGGAAAAAGAAGCAACCAGAAGTGTCAGGTACAAGGACATGAATGACTATTTAAAGTAGCGCAGGGGAAATACTAAAAGTCCGTAGCATCTGAAATCATTTAGGTTTCCGGGCTTGTGATGACCCTCGTGAGCCCTTACAAGGGCCCTGATGTAGGAATTGCTGAAGTTTCTGAGTATGGGAAGACGCTTGTGGATGACAACATCGTGAAGCATGAAATATGTAAATCCGTACAGGGTAATTCCTCCGCCGGCAGCTGTCAGATAATGGTTCCCGGATGAAAGGCCGGCTATAATAAGAACAATAGCGGGCAGGGCATAGATGATAAAAAAGAGATCATTTTTCTGAAAGACAGGCTTACCTGCTATGTCAGTAAGGTGATGATCCCTGTGAAGTGACCACAGGAACCCGTGCATCACATACTTGTGATTTGACCAGGCAACAAATTCCATGAACAGGAACGATACTGCAATCAGAAGTATTATCATAATTCAAGGGTTTTGATTTCTGCAATAAAGTCGTTGACCCTCCTGTAAATCTTTTTGAACCATACTGTATAATCTCCGGGATTCTCCCGGATGTCCTTTTCAAGCATGTCATAGGTTATGGCTTTCCATTCTTCCACTTCCGATTTGTCGGGTTCGGGCTTGCTATCCGAGACTCCGATGAAGACATGGTCGAATTCATGTTCAACAAGGTCATTTTCAAGTTTTTCCCTGTAAACAAAGGAGAAGATCTCCCTGAGTTCGCAATCGATGCCCATTTCTTCCCTGAGACGGCGGCGGGCGGAGTCAGATGAAGGTTCTTCGGGCAAAGGGTGGGTGCAGCAGGTGTTGGTCCATAATCCTTTTGAGTGGTATTTGTCTAAAGCACGCCTCTGAAGTATCCATTCCCCTCCTGGAGTTATTAAAAAGACTGATACGGCTCTATGTAAAAGAGCCTTCCGGTGGGCTTCCATCTTACCGGCTTTTCCAACAGGGGTATCATTCCTGTCGACCAGGATCACCTGAGTTTCTTTTATATGGTCCTCGCCCGGGATCATGGCTTTTCAAATAAGGTTTAACTTTGATGCTGCTGCGGCTTTTATAAAAAGAAGGGCCTTCTGGAAATCATTCACTCTAATCCTTGTTTCCATAAGTGTTTCAGGGGGAGTCGAGGATATTTTCCTTAGCAATCTCCTGTAGTAGTAATAGGCAAGCAGCACGCCCGTTCTTGCATCTACCGGCAGTTTACCAATACCTTTGTAAGCTGACGAGAAATCAGCTTCAATTTCATCTGTTATCTCCTTTTTTGTCTTTTCATCGAATACCTTACCGGAAAGATTATGGAAATAATTTCTGTTAAGTTCCAGGGTATCACTCTTTATATCCCTGAGGAAGTTGACTTTCTGAAAAGCTGCACCAAGTCTTGCAGCCGGCTTCTTCAGCTCCTGGTATTTTTCCTCATCACCGTTAAGGAAAACCTTAAGACACATCAGTCCCACTACTTCAGCCGATCCGTAGATATAATCATCGGTCTCCTGCTTGGAGTTGTGGTTATTTTTAACCAGGTCGATCTTCATACTAAGCAGGAACGATCTGATAAGATCATCGGGTATATTGTATTTCCTTACTGTAATCAGAAAGGCATTCAATACCGGATTAAGGCTTATCCCCCTCTCAGCTGCATCATAATAGTCGTCTTCAAATTTAGCGAGCAAATGAGCCTTGTCGAAGTCGTGAAAACTATCGACTATCTCATCGGCAAGCCTTACGAAACCATAGATACTGTAAATCCCCCTGCGGATCTCACTGTCGAGGAGAAGAACTGCAGTTGAGAATGAAGTACTGTAGGTCCTTGTTACCAGTCTCCCAGTTCTGAACGATATTTCAGTAAAGAGTTGGGCCATAGAGTATGACAGGTTTGGGACTAAAACAATCCTCCGGGGGGGATGGTTTTTTACAAATATAATTTTATTTACGAATGTTCATAACAAGATAGCTTAATTTATTCTTATGTACAGTTTTTCATTATACAGAGTATTTATTGTCAGGCGGGCAGGAAGGGATAAAACCGGTCATGGTTAAGTTTTTTAAGCAGTTTAGTGGAAAATATTAGTTGCTGGTTAATTGCAAAATGATTAATTTAGATCACCTAAACCAAGTGCATATGTG
>CAZXSW010000086.1:5877-7718 GCA_964642615.1 uncultured Rikenellaceae bacterium
TGGCTTTTATGGGTGGCAGGGAGTTTCCCCCGCCGCGACCTTCGGAAAAGAGTATTGCCAACGAGTCGGTATCATGCGAAGCCTGTCATCTTATAACGTCGGCATCTATAGATCCGCCCTTTAACTTCAGTTATGTGGCTGAGCCAGGTACGACAAAATATGCGGTTCGTGAACCGGCAGTAGAATCTCCGGCACATAAGATCGTTACCAGCGATTTCTATAAAACAACTGAGTTTTGTGGTAACTGTCATAACGAGCAGAGCCCTTATGGTGTTTGGGTTAAAAGCACCCAGCTTGAGTGGATGGAAGGGCCCTATGCAAAGGAAGGTGTCAGGTGTCAGGATTGCCATATGCCCAAAGGAGGGCCATACCTGAATGCCCTGATGACGAAACCTTACGATGATGCCAGGCTTCACCTGTTCCACGGGGCCCATGATCCGGGTAAGGTGAAAGGTACTATTGAACTGAGGATAGAACCTGATATCAGGGAAGCTGAGCCGGGTGAGAAAATAGTTTTCACTGTCGCTCTTTTCAATCAGAAAACAGGTCACAAATTCCCGTCGGGTTCGGTCGAGGACCGTATTGCATGGCTCCATGTCGAAGCTACCGATTCAAAGGGAAATACCTACCACCTTAAAGTTGATGAGAAAGGCTTTGAAGGAGAGGAATATACTATTTCGGGTGATTACCTTGCCTATCAGGACCTTGCCGTTCCGCTTGGGCTGCCTGATTTCAAGGGTGTGCAGCGCGATGGCATACCTTATGGCAACCGCATTTTCAGGATGCCCTATTTTGATCCAGAAGGCAGAATGACCATGATGCAATGGAACACCAAATCGCTGGGTACCGACTACAGGATAGGCCCCAGGGAGACAAAGACCGAGAAATTCACTTTCAGGATACCATATGAAGCTGCCCCGGGAAAGATGACAATCAAAGCCGTGCTTAACTACCAGCTTCTGGTTAAACCCGTGGCCGACCTGCTTAAGGTGCCGGCAGAAGAATCGGAGATTATTGCCGTGAACGACCATTCCACAACAGTAAACATATTACCCTGAATCTTTTCTTTTGTAACCGGACAAAACTGAAAACATGAAAAAAGTATACCCTCTTATAAGCGTGACTCTCTTTCTGATCCTCTTCTTTCCGGGGAACAGAGCCGATGCCATTCCAGCCTTTGCCCGAAAATACCAGATAAGTTGCCAGGTATGCCATTCTCCGGCTATGCCCGGACTTAAAGCCTTCGGAGATGAATTTGCCGGCAATGGCTTCAGAATGACTGACTATGAATCGCCAAGGTATTTTATCGAGACAGGTGACCAGGATCTTTCTCTGTTCCGTGAGCTACCACTTGCAATCCGCCTCGACGGTTTTGCATCTTTCAACTTTGCCGATAAGAGAAGTATTGATTTTGCAGCTCCTTTTGTCCTGAAGATACTTTCAGGAGGAGAGATATCAGATAAACTGTCGTATTATTTCTACTTCTTCTTCAACGAAAGAGGTTCGGTGGCCGGCGTGGAAGATGCCTTCGTGATGTATCACGACTTCCTCAGCACGGGAATCAACCTTTACCTGGGCCAGTTTCAGGTATCCGATCCGCTCTTTAAGGGTGAATTGAGGATGACCCTGGAACCGTACCAGATTTACAGTGCAGCGCCGGGGAATTCTTCTGCCGACCTTAAATATGACCGCGGAGTGATTTTTGAAAAAGGATTCTCTACAGGCACCGATATTGTTGGTGAGATAGTCAATGGCAGCGGTATCGGAGAAGCCGGTGAAGGCTACCTCTTCGACAAGGATAAGTATAAGAACTTTCTCCTGAGGATAAACCAGTCGGCAGG
>CAZXSW010000087.1:0-7664 GCA_964642615.1 uncultured Rikenellaceae bacterium
CCTCAGGTTCCGGTTAGTTCCTTCCTTTATTTTTTCATCTTCCGGCAGTCCGGCCGATCTTCTGCATTCTTCAGCAGAGAGATCTCCTTCATGGAATTCAAGAAGGCAAACCCCTTCGCTCGAAGCTGCTGCAACCATTTCTCCGGCAGGGGTACTGATTTTAACTGCTTTCACCATAATTTCCGGAAGCTTTCTGAAAAGATCTAAGTTGGGATCCTTCCTGATTTAGACTTGATGTATTTCCTGTTTCTGAATCGCATAGCCGACCATTCATCATCAACTGAAACCATTCTTATACCATAGAATCCGGCTTCATGAAGTACTTCCCATCCATTGTCACGTTCGAGGTCGGGCCTAGATTTAAGAGAGCTCTTTTTACGGTAACAGAACCAAAGGATCCCATCGGCTGTGAGATTATGAAGTGCAACCGGGGCCGTGTGTTTAACTTCAGTCTTGTTTTTTACAAAAATAATTATGAATTCATAGGGACACCGCTGGTCTATTTCAGTGTCAATAATGACATCATCAAGTGCTTCATGCAGGTTGGTCAGAAAGGCTTCAGCTGAATTAAGCACTGCAATTCTGGTCTGTCCTTTATAATTAAGCTTTCTAAGAAGTTCTTTCATATCAGGAATTCAATTGCTGTTGCTAATTTATAAAAAATATGGTGATACGGAAAAATTGTTTTACCTTTGTAGCATCTGTTAATGGGGTGCCTTAATATTACGGGCTGAGATCATACCCTTATACCTGATCCGGATAATGCCGGCGGAGGGAAAAAGAGTTACCGTTATTCAAGCCATCCGCAGAGCCTCATTTCAGATTTAACTTAATAGGTTTTTGAAATGAGAACAAGCATTTGTATTTTTTTGCTGTTTATGACTGTCAGTCTGTTTCCGGTCACGGCCGTTGAAGACAGGGGGCTGACTATCAGGGGAAGGGTTTCCGACAGGGAAGGAGAGCCTATGGCAGGTGCAGGAATAACTGTCAGGGGTACTTTCAGGGGAGTTATTTCAGGTGCCGATGGTCATTTTTTTATAGAAAACATGAAGGAAGGCAGGTATCTGCTCGACATCTCCTTTATAGGTTACAGGCAGGCTACCGTTGAGGTTAAGCTTCCTGAGGAAAGTTTTGTGGATGTCATCATGGACATGGATCAGATAATACCGGGGGAGGTGATAGTAAGTGCCACCAGGGCTGGGGAAAGAGTTCCGGTAACCTATAGTAACCTCGACAGGAACGTGATAAGCAGTATGAACGCGGGTCCCGACCTTCCTTATTTGCTCTCCCAAACCCCGTCGCTTGTCGAGACTTCAGAGTCGGGTAATGGGATAGGATATACGAGCCTCAGAATCCGTGGAACGGATGGCAGCAGGATCAATGTTACCATCGACGGGATACCGCTTAACGACCCTGAGTCACAGCAGGTCTTCTGGGTTGATCTGCCCGACCTTGCCTCATCAGTCGATAACATCCAGGTGCAGAGGGGAGCCGGTACCTCATCAAATGGATCGGGAGCCTTCGGCGCTTCGATAAACATCCAGACAAAAGGAATTGAACAGGAACCCTTCGCTGAGATCAGTTCTTCAGCGGGCTCCTATTCAACTTTTAAAAACACCATCTCAGCAGGTACTGGCCTGCTTAAGGATAAATATGCTTTCCAGATGCGTTTTTCAGATCTCCGCAGCGACGGATATATCTATCGCACCGGCTCTGATCACAGGTCTGCATTTCTTAGCGGTATTTACCGTACAGCCAGGTCGATGGTAAAGGCCAACATAATGCTTGGCGAGGAACATACCGGCATAGGCTGGTGGGGGGTTCCCGCTGAGGTGCTTGGCCAGAACCGGAGATATAATCCGGCTGGCGAATATACCGACAGCAACGGTATTACCCGCCACTACGATAATGAAAGCGATAACTATGTCCAGTCACATTACCAGCTCTTCTATACCTTCCAGCCAGCAAAAAACCTTATTATAAACAGCGCCTTCCACTACACCAGGGGGAAGGGTTACTATGAAGAATATAAGGAAGACAGAAGCCTTGAAGAATATAGCCTTCCGGTCATTGACCCCGACGGTGCGGCAATAACAGAGAGTGATCTTATAAGAAGGAAGTATATGGAAAATGACTTTTATGGACTGGTATGGTCGGTACGCTCGTCTGGGACACGGCTGCAGCTTACAGTGGGAGGGGGACTGAACCTGTTCGACGGCGACCATTACGGCACTATAATCTGGATGCAGCATCCGGGGAGTATCTCCAAAGATCACCAGTGGTATCTCAACAACGGAACAAAGGGAGAAGTAAATATTTACTCCAAGGCTAACTATTCAGTCACAGACAGGCTGTCACTTTACGGAGACCTTCAGTACAGGTATATCGATTACGACATGTCGGGGAGGGATGATGATCTGAAGGACCTGACCGGAAGGCACAGATTCGGATTTATAAACCCAAAGGCAGGTGTTTTCTATAATATTACTTCAGGCCAGGATGCTTATTTTTCAATCTCAGTTGCCAACAGGGAGCCAACCCGCACTGATTTCAAGGAAGCTGCCGGTGATCCGGAGGCAACTCCAGAATCTGAAACGCTTTACGACTTCGAAGCAGGCTACAGCATCAAAGGTTCAAGAGCCCTGCTTTCAGCCAACCTCTTTGCCATGCTCTATGACAACCAGCTGGTGCCAACAGGTGAACTGAGCAATGTCGGTTATCCCATTCAGACCAATGTAAGTAAGAGCTACAGAACAGGCATTGAGCTTATAGCAGGCCTTATCTTTGCTGAAAAGGCGGGCTGGGATGCCAGCTTTACACTCAGCAGGAACAGGATACCGGGATTTACCGAGTATTTTACCGATTACAATACCACCGACTGGTCGGAATCATACGGGAACAGGGATCTGGGAACTGTCGATATTGCCTATTCACCATCTGTAATCGCCGGCAGCGACCTGTGGGTTAAGATGTGGGATGCTGTTTCATTGCATCTGATAAGCAAATATGTTGGTAAACAGTACTTTGACAACACCATGAACAATGAAAGGAAGCTCGACCCCTATTTCTTAAACAACATCAGGGTTGATATAAGCAGGCTGACAGGTAAGATAAAAAATTCAGATCTTCAGATCTTTGTTAATAATATTTTCAATACAAAGTATGAAAGCAATGCCTACGGAGGCAACTGGTATGAGGATGGAGTTGAAAAGACCTGGGCCTACTACTTCCCCCAGGCCGGAACGAATTTTATGGTAAGGCTTAACCTGAGATTCTGACACCTGATATGCATAATGATGTACTGGATATCACAAAACTGGCTTGAGATCTTTGGCGCACTTACAGGAGTTGTTTATGTCTTCCTCGAGATCAGGCAAAACCTGTGGCTGTGGCCTGTGGGTATTGTAACATCGGCCGTTTATATCCTGGTGTTTTTCACAGGTAGACTTTATGCTGACATGACTTTACAGGGATATTATCTTGTTATAAGTTTTGCAGGCCTCTACTGGTGGGTCAGGGGTAAGGGAAAAGATCATACTTCAGCAGAGGGAGGAGACCAGGCTGAATCTGGCAGCAAAGGTTCAGGGGAAGGCAGGGGGAAACTTGAGGTGTCGCGGCTTCAGCTTAAAACCGGCATGCTGCTGGCAGGAATACTTACAGTATTGTTTGTTGTAATATGGATGGTTCTCGACACGATGACAGATTCTCCGGTGCCGGTCTGGGACTCATTTATAACCTCAGTATCGGTTGTGGCAACATGGATGCTTGCCCGTAAGATTTATGAGCATTGGTACCTGTGGGTCATTGTAAACGCGGTGGCTGTTGCTCTTTTTATATCGCGGGGACTGTATCCGACAGCTGGTCTGTATATTGTTTACTTTATTATGTCGTTCGCGGGTCTGAAGACATGGGCCCGGTCACTGAAGCAGGAGTGAACCCCTTGCTGATTGCCCTCTTCATAATGAAAAAGTGAAACACAAGCCTGAGAAATATTCAAATGACTAATTTTGTTCCGATGCAAACATTGACTGTTATACTTGCTGACGGGGACTTTCCGGTACATACGATACCTCTTGGATATCTTAAAACTGCTGAACGGATTATCTGCTGCGACGGAAGTGCTTCAAAGCTTATCGGTTCAGGAATGCTTCCTTCTGCAATAGTTGGTGATCTTGATTCGCTGGAGCCTGTTATAAGGGAAAAATACAGCGACCGTCTGTTCAGCGACAGCAACCAGGAAACAAACGACCTTACAAAGGCGGTCAGGTGGTGCCTGAACAGGGGATTTAAAAACCTTGTGATTCTGGGTGCCACAGGCAAGAGGGAAGACCATACCCTCGGAAATATCTCTCTGCTTGTTGAGTACGCCGCTGAGGCAGATGTTGTTATGGTGACTGATACGGGTGTCTTCAGGCCAGTTCCTGAGAGTTCATCCTTTGACAGCTTCAGAGGTCAGCAGGTGTCTGTTTTCTCAATCAACCCTGATATTGAGATTACTTCCCGTGGTTTGAAATACCCCCTTGTAAGAAGGAAACTAACCAACTGGTGGATGGCGACCCTTAACGAGGCATTGGGTAAAAATTTCTCTCTTGAGTTTGAGGGAGCTACGCTTATAGTCTACCAGGCTTTCCCGCCAGGTCTCTGAAAATACTCTTTATCTGTCAGCTTCTTTTATCATGGCCATCAGCTGAGCCCTGCTTCTTACATTGGTCTTAATGTAGATCCGGTGAGTATGATCTTTGACTGTCTGCTCGGTAATAAAAAGTTTTCCAGCTATCTCTTTATTGCTTAATCCGTTACATATTTCCTTTATTATTTCACATTCCCTCGGGCTTATCTCATGTCGTGAACAGAAACCGTCAAAGGCAGTTCCTGAAGAGGCAGGGTCGGGGGAGCCTGCGATTCTCATCTGCATGTAGAAATAAACAGGAAGGAAGGTATGGCCGGCGAAGAATGCGATAATGAAGAAGAGGTAAATCATTTTGCCATTGGGCTGAAAGAACAGCAGGACGGTCTGAAGGACCATGAATGAGAACAGCACAGGAGCTGTAATGTTTTTCTTAATACCGGGTGCAGTCAGCTTGCCTCTCATTGGAAGGTGGATAAGATAGGAGGCGAGGAAGCCGTAGACAAGGTTGGCTATAAGGAAATAATCCCTTACAAGGACAGATGGTTTGAGTGCTGCCTGACGGGCAAGAAGAATGCCTGCTACAGCAACAACAATGAAGTTAACCGGAAGGAAAATATATATCATAAGGCTCCGGTATCTTCTTCCCGACAGAGCTGTGGCAAATCTTATAAGCATGAACCAGGCAAAAATAAGAAAGGGAAGACCCAGTATCATTGCTGTTTCTGAAATCCTTAATATTATATCTTCACTGAAGGACTCCCTGAAAAGTTCCCTGACAAGTATCTGCCCCCATATCACGTAGAATCCGAAAGCATAAATGAACACTTCAAAGTAAAGCAGGGTGGAAACAAGGTCCTGACTGTATTTTTCCTTCAGCCGTGAAGTGAGTATGATCCCGAAGGTCGCAAAGGCTATTGAAAGGATGAACACAAGATATGTAGCGGCATAAATCATACGTAAAGGTATAAAATTATATTTCACAGTCCATTACAGACCATACACTACTTTGGTAGTGTTTTTGCAACTTCGGTAGTGGTGTCTGAAATCACTACTATAGTATTAAATACAGGTTGTTTTCATGATTTAAATTTGTCACTGAAAACTTTAACCAACATTTAATAATTAAGACAATGGAAACTCAAACTGTAAATATTCCCAGACCTTCATTCGGCAACAGCTTCGGCAGGGGCTGGCAGGTGATGACTGACAACTTCCTGAGATTGCTGCTTGTTGTATTTGTACTTGCAATCCTTACGGCACCTATGAAATGCAATTATAATATGGATGATCACATCAATCTCAAAAATCTCAGTGATATGCCATGGGAAAACTGGACCGGAAGCTGGGGTGCCATCTTCGGAGTAGCCTCCCTTGGAGCTTTAGCCATCTTTTTCGGGCTTCTGGTGTTGCTTTATTCTTTCCTTGCAGCTCCGGTCATCGAATACGGTGCCAAACTGATTTTTGTAAGGGCAGTAAGGAACATAAAACCCGATTTTGAGCTTCTCATAAAAGGATTCTGGGAGAACTACCTTCATATTATACTGGCGAACCTCCTTGTATTTTCCCTTGTCATAATAGGATTATTTGCCCTGATTATCCCGGGAATTGTAATAGGCTGCAGGCTGGCTTTCACTTCATACCTGGTGATGGATAAAAAGCTCGATCCTATAGAAGCTGTTGAAAAGAGCTGGAAGCTGACCAGGGGGCACGGCTGGAGGATCTTTCTTATGGGTATAGCTTCCTTCTTTATATTCATTTTTGGTCTCATACTCATGTTTATTGGAGTGTTCCCCGCAGTGATCTGGATAAAAAGTTCATTTGCTACTCTTTACGAATCAGTACTTAATGAGAAAGAACCTGTTCCGGCAGTTGCAGAAACACAGCAATAGCTTAAAAATTATGATCATAAAAAAAGAGAAGTCGCTGACTTCTTTTTTTTTATCCTTACAACAGGTTAGTAATAATTGTTTTAATTTTATAGTCTGTTCCGGCTAACCGGAATTATTCTTATACTAACTATCTAACTACTATGAACATGAAAACAAAAGCTCTTATCTTTCTTTTAGTTACCGGATTAATGATCCCCTCTGTATCAATGGCCCAGCTCGGAGGCGCCCTCAGGAACAAGCTCAATAATGCAATTAACAAGGGTATAGAGAACAAGATCGATTCGGCTGTTGAAAAACAGGCTGCAGAAAAAAAGGCTTCAGAACCAGCAACTGAGGAAAAACAGGCTGCCGGCGATCAGGAGAGGAGGGGAATAAACATCGGGGGTCTTCTGGGCGGTAAGGTCACGCTTAAATATGATGAGTCTTATTCTTTCAGCAACAGAATATTTATGCAGGCCGAGATATATGATAAGAAGGAAGTCGCCAGAATGGACTATTATATGTACTACAGGGAGGATGCTCCGTATTTTGGCATAGAGGCAAAAATGCTTGTCGAGGATGAAGGCCAGGAACAGGAAATCCTTACATCCACAGTGTTTGATGGGGTGAACAAATGTATTCTTATAATGACTGATATGGGTGCCATGAAGATGGGAATCATCACAGCCGTTCCGGAGGATGACCAGTCCGGCACCACCACAGCTGAGAATCCTGATATGGGAACATTCACAAAGACAGGCAACAAAAAGGTCATTGCAGGCTATTCATGCGACGAATACCAGTATAAAGAAACTGAGACGGGAGATAACGGCAAGGTTTGGGTAACACGTGACCTGCGGCTCCAGGCTGACAGAAGGACCTGGGCTAAAGCGGGTATGCCTGCCTACTACGGCCACTCTGCACTCGACAACGGTGTCGTTATGGCAACCGAATCATACAACAGCAAGGGAGAGCTTGAGATGAAGTCGGAAACAAAGGAGGTAAGTAAAGGGATAAAACACTCCATCTCAACAGCAGGGTTTTCGCTCAGGCAGATGGATTTTAATCAGGCGGGGGGAAGTAACCGGAAATAGGCAGGAATAAGAGGAAATACGCAGGAGAACGCAGTATAACCAGGGAGTACCCGGAAGTGAGAACAAGTACCT
>CAZXSW010000088.1:0-5969 GCA_964642615.1 uncultured Rikenellaceae bacterium
AGGTTCCATCCTTTTTCATCTTCAATATTTGACCTGGCAAAATCAGTCAGCCATTTTCTCAGCATGCTGTTCTCTGAAGCCGATGCAATGGTCTCCCTGACAGCCGCATCAAGTATAAGGCTGTGGTCAAGCTCAATGCTGAAACCCGGGTTAAGACCCGTTTCACGCGTAAAGGCCCTCAGTATCTTTTGAAAAAAGCTGTCGATGGTACTTACAGAGAACCTCGAAAAATCTTGAAGGATGGCATCAAGAATCGCTCCCGCCTCTTTCCTCACCCATTTTTCATCCTTTCCGGTTTCATCCATAATCCTTTCAAGATAGTCAGAAGGCAAGCCCGTCGACAGGGAAAAGAGCTGATCGAGTATTCCCGATTTCATCCCGGCTGTTGCCTTATTGGTGAAAGTGACGGCAAGGATCTTCCTGTAGTTATACCTTGAAGCAAAGAGCTTAAGAAGATAAATACCTGTCAGGCTGAATGTCTTACCCGAACCGGCGGAGGCGTTGTAGATAGTGAGTGTTCCGATACCCATGGTGGTTTAAAGTTAGCCAATTTAATTAACTTTGAAGCGTGAAAAAGAGGGTTGTGATAGGGTTATCAGGAGGCGTTGACTCGAGTGTGGCAGGGTTTATACTCAAGAGTCAGGGTTATGATGTTACGGCTCTGTTCATGAGGAACTGGAACGACACCACCGGACTTATCCAGAGTGAATGTCACTGGGAAGATGACCTTATGTTTGCAGAGATGGTTGCCAGGAAACTCGAAATCCCCCTGCATATGGTCGATCTCAGTGAACCCTACCGCGAACGTGTTGTTGACTATATGTTTGCCGAATACGGAAAAGGTCGCACCCCGAATCCGGATGTTCTCTGTAACAGGGAAATCAAATTCGACTCCTTTGCCGTTGAAGCACAGAAACTTGGCGCCGATTATGTCGCCACCGGACATTACTGCAGGAAAGAAATCACTGATACGGGTAATGATCAAGTCTTCCGCCTGCTTTCAGGGGTTGACAGGAACAAGGATCAGAGTTATTTCCTGTGCCAGGTAAGCCAGGAACAGCTGCGGTTCTCGCTTTTTCCGGTTGGCGGACTCACCAAACCCGAAGTCAGGCGCATTGCCGAAGAACAGGGACTTGCCACAGCAGCAAGAAAAGACTCACAGGGCATCTGCTTTGTCGGCAAGGTTCACCTGCCCTCCTTCCTTCAGCAGCAACTGGCTGCACGTGAAGGAGATATCATAGAGATGCCGGCTGCTTTCTTCAGTCATAGCCATCCTGCTGGTCTGCCCGGCGCGGATGCAACCGACTCTCAGCTCTCATCGTATACCCGGCCACATGAAAGCGACCCTTCATCCGGTAAAAAGATCGGAAGGCACCATGGTGCTCATTTCTTTACTACCGGACAGAGGAAGGGTATCAATATAGGAGGTTATACCGAGCCTCTTTATGTTCTTGCCTCAGATGTGGCGAACAACATACTTTATGTCGGAGAGGGGGACTCTCATCCGGGCCTGTACAGAAAAGGGCTCCGGGTCAGAGAGGATGAGATACACTGGATCAGAACCGACCTTAAGATGGCTGAGGGAGAGAGAAGGGAATATATGGTAAGGATAAGATACCGTCAGCCTCTCCAGAAAGCAGTTCTTTTCAGAAGGTCAGGAGGACTCTTCATTGTTTTCGATCAGTTGCAGAGGGGAATAGCACCGGGGCAGTTTGCTGCCTGGTATGATGGTGATGAACTTCTCGGTTCAGGGGTCATTGACAGCTAAACGGGTCAACCCTTATAAGCACTATGATAACCGCTCACGGTAATCATTGTAACCAAAACGTTTAAGAAGCCTGAATTCACCTCCGGTGGTCCAGATACCTATCGACGGATGCTGAACTCCGTTGAAGGTGCTTGTTTTTACCATGGTATAGTGGATCATATCCAGAAATACTACCCTGTCTCCCCTCTTAAGGACATCCCTGAAACTCCAGTCACCCATAAAATCACCTGAAAGGCATGAGTTACCACCCATCCTGTATAGTATCCCTTCAGCCGGTGGCTCTTCCGCCCCCAGTATGCTTGGTTTATAGGGCATCTCAAGGCAATCGGGCATATGGGCTGTAAACGAAACATCCAGTATTGCAGTTCTTATTCCCTGATTCTCAACAACATCCTCAACAGTAGAAACCAACTCTCCCGTTTCCCAGGCAAAGGCGCTTCCGGGCTCCAGTATAACGTGCAGTCCGGTTCTTTCCCTGAAATCTTTTATAAGCCTTATAAGATGATCCGTGTCGTAACCCTCCCTGGTCATCAGATGTCCCCCTCCCATATTGATCCATTTCAACCGGGGGAATAAAGAACCGAAGCGCGATTCAACAACCTTAAGAACCTTTTCGAGGGCATAAGAGTCAGATTCGAACAAGACATGGAAATGCAGACCCTCGATGCCTTCAGGAAGGCCTCCTGCAAGGCTGCCGGCTGTTATGCCCAGCCTTGAGCCGGGAGAACAGGGGTTATAGATCCCGTGACTTACCTCCGAAAACTCAGGGTTTATCCTCAAACCCGGAGAGATACCGTATTCCTTTAGGGCAGGATTATCTATGAACCTGGCATACTGGCCGAGGGAATTGAAAGTAATATGGGAGCTGATTGAAGCGATTTCCCTGAATTCATCCTCCTTATATACAGGAGAATAGGTATGGGCCTTTGAACCCATCTCTTCAAAACAAAGCCTGGCTTCGCTAAGGGAACTGGCTGCAGCACCCGATATGTATTCCCTTACCACAGGGAACACTCCCCACATGGCAAAGCCTTTGAAGGCAAGTATAATCCTGGCTCCCGATTCCTGCGACACATGCCTGATAAGGCTCAGATTCTTTCTTAGTCTCTCTTCCTCAATCACATAACAGGGAGAGGGAACTTTACCATAGTCAATACTCATATGGCTTGTCAGAGTTCCAGATCAACATCATGAAGTTCAACCCATGGAAGTCCAAGAAGGTTAAGCTGCTCCATAAAAGGATCAGGGTTAAATTCCTCAACATTAAAGACACCCGGCGCCTTCCATAATCCCTTCAGGTACATCATGGCCCCTATGGCAGCCGGAACGCCTGTTGTATAACTCACTGCCTGGGCACCTGTTTCCTTAAATGCCTGCTCGTGGCTGCAGTTATTATATATATAGTAGGTCTTTTCCTTTCCGTCTTTGACACCCTTGATACGGCAACCTATTGAGGTCCAGCCCGTATAGTTCTCACCCAGCTCTCCGGGATCGGGAAGAACGGCTTTTAGGAAACGGATAGGGATAATCTCCCTTCCGTCGAACAACACAGGTTCAATGCCGGCCATTCCTATATTCTGAATTACCCTGAGATGGGTCAGGTATTCCTGACCGAAGGTCATCCAGAATCTTGCTCTTTTAAGTGACGGAAAGTTTTTGACAAGCGACTCAAGCTCCTCATGATATATGAGATAAGACTCCTTTGGGCCTATATCCGGATAATTGAGAGCTTTATGTATCTCATGGGGTTTTGTATAGATCCATTTACCGTTCTCATAGTATTTACCTTTCTGGGTTACCTCCCTTATATTTATTTCGGGATTGAAGTTAGTTGCAAAAGGCTTCCCATGATCACCGGCGTTGCAGTCGACAATATCGAGGTAATGGATCTCATCGAAGTGATGTTTTGCAGCATAGGCTGTGAACACAGATGTGACTCCGGGGTCAAATCCACATCCCAGAATTGCAGTAATGCCTGCTTGCCTGTACCTGTCCTGATAGGCCCACTGCCAGCCGTATTCATACTTAGCCTCATCAAGAGGCTCGTAGTTTGCCGTATCCAGGTAGGAAACACCCTCTGCCAGACAGGCGTCCATTATATGAAGATCCTGGTAAGGGAGGGCTACATTTACAACAAGGTCGGGCCTGAACGATTTGATAAGCTTCCTTAGCTCAGGAACATTATCTGCATCTACCTGAGCGGTTTTGATCCTGTCGCCCCCTATTTTGGCCGCAATGGCATCGCATTTTGATTTTGTGCGGCTTGCAAGCAATATCTCAGAAAAAACTTCAGGAAGAGCTGCCATCTTATGCACAACAACGGTCCCGACTCCTCCGGCGCCAATCACCAGAACTTTTCCCATGTCTTAATTATTTTAGGTTTTTACTCTGTCCAAATATATAATTTAAAAATGATCATTCCATGGTATTTTGTCAGTCCTGCTTACCTTTTGAACTAAAGAACAGGATTACCGAACCTGGAATAATTCTGTTTATCTTTGTTGCTTCTTCTATAGACCCTGTTGTATGAAGCTTATCAACCCTCTGGTTATTTTAAGGATATTAAGCACTATACTTTTTCTGGAGACGCTTTGCTTTCTTCTTTGTCTCCCTGTAGCTCTGGCATACAGAGAAGATGTCTTTCCCTTTATATGGTCAGCACTCTCAACCCTAAGCCTTTCTGTATTTTTATTCATTGTATCGTGGAAAGTACGGATTGAAAATATCTCAAACAGGGAAGGCTTTCTTTCGGTTACCGCAGGATGGCTCGCTTTTACTTGTCTTGGCACCCTCCCCTTCATCTTCAGTGGCGCTCTGCCATCTTTTGCTGATGCTTTTTTTGAATCGGCATCAGGCTTCTCCACTACAGGAGCTTCAGTAATAGGCAATGTCGAAATACTACCGCATTCGGTCCTCTTCTGGAGGAGCTTTACGCACTGGATAGGAGGTCTTGGCATTGTTGTCCTGGTGATCCTCATCCTTCCTTCACTGAAAATAACAGCACAGAACCTTCTCTACAGGGAGTCATCACTGAAGGAAAAAACGCATCCCAAAACAAAGGCAGTTGGGCTAAGACTTCTCTATATATACCTGGGCTTGACCCTTTCAGAAGTCTTGTTGCTTATGGCCGGAGATCTGGGATTTTTTGACAGTCTGTGCCTCACCTTCGGAACGGTAGCTACCGGCGGCTTTGCAATAAAAAACTCGGGGGTTACCGCCTATTCTTCTTATATACAGTATATCATTGGGTTGTTCATGTTCCTCTCGGGTGTAAGCTTTGTGGTTTATTATCATTTTATTAAACTCAACTTCAGGAAAATTACGGGAAACGAAGAGTTGCGTTTTTATGCTATTACAACTCTTCTGGCCGGAGCACTGGCAACCGCTGTCCTTATGGTCAATACAACAAAATCCTTTGAACCGGCCTTCAGGGAAGGATTTTTCCAGGTCATTTCTTTTATTACAACCACAGGGTTTTCAACGGCTGATTATCTGATGTGGCCCGTGGCTGGTCAGTTCCTTATGTTCATACTTTTGTTTGCAGGTGCCAGCACCGGATCAACAACTGGAGGAATCAAAATGCTCCGGCATCTGGTTGTGGTTAAGAATATACGAAGTGCCTATGTAAAACTGGTGCATCCAAAAACAGTCTCACATACAAGAATTTTCAACAAACCTGTCAGCGAGCAGACAAATGTATCAATCCTCTCATTTATAATCCTTTACCTGGCAATCTTCATTGCAGGGTCATTTGTCATTGTGATCTCGGGTGTTGATCTGGTTACAGGAGTAAGCGCCGTTGCAGCATCAATAGGCAATGTTGGTCCTGCCTTCGGCACAGCAGGCCCCATGAGTAACTTCGCTCATTTCTCAGGCTTTAACAAGATCTTTCTTAGTCTTCTTATGATTATAGGACGTCTGGAGATCTATACGGTTTTTGTTTTGTTTGCACGTTCTTTCTGGAGACTCTGAATCCCTTCCTGGGTCATCCAGGGGATTAGAAAAGGAAGGCCTGCAACATAAAGAAGTCGACTCCGCCTCTCTGAATGCGGCAAGAGCATTTTATTCACTCCTGTCTTTTCTCTTATCAAAATAGCTTCTTGCTGTTTCGAGATTGTCCGGAGTTCCTATATCAAACCAATACCCATCGTCATGCCTGAAAGTCATGATATCATGTTTCTCAATCAGCTTAAGATACAGT
>CAZXSW010000088.1:6069-7503 GCA_964642615.1 uncultured Rikenellaceae bacterium
CAATAATCGACAGCTCTTGCAAGGACGCTCATACCGTCAACCGTGACAAGCGCCTTGGGGATCGATGCCGTTATCTCCTTCAACCTGGTTCCCAGTCCGGCCGCAAATATCATTGCCTTCATCTATCTGCCTTTGATTTTGGTAATCTGAACCCCGGTCAATAAGTAATCACTTTACAGATGACTCCTTACAGACAGGTTATTATACTTTCTGGTCTCCCTTATAGCCCTTACAGTACTGAAAAGCTCAGGAAGCTCAATTCCGCAATCATACCTTTCTGTCAGGTCTTCAAGGAGCTTTACAGCAGGTACTATACTTTCGGTGAAAGTAGGTTTCTGCTCATACAGGCCCCTGAATCCGAAGGCACCCAGGGCCTGCATCAGCCTTATCATGCTGAAACCGGGGAAATATAACCTGAAGACCTTTTCATCCATCCCCGATTCATGGGTAAAGTTCTCAGTATAATATTCCAGAAAAGCGGTTCTGTCATCCTCATTCATAGCGATTTTGGCGTCAAAAAGCAGTGAGGCCGCATCATACTGAGGGGCTCCCAAACGTCCGCCCTGGTAGTCAATAAACCACGGAGCACCTTCTCTTATCATTATGTTGGCCGACTGGAAATCCCTGTACAGGAAATAGTCCTGACCAGCCCTGAGCAGATGAGCAGCCAGCCTGTCGAAATCTTTTTCAAGCCTGCTCTCATTGAAGGGTACTGCCATAAGCTTGAGGAACATATATTTGAAATAGTTCATGTCCCACATCATAGACTGCCTGTCAAAGCTCCTGTAGGGATAACAGAGCCCGAGGTCGAGACCACGGATACCCCTCACCTGAAAGAGAATCAGAAAATCAAGGCACTTTCTTAAGACAGTAGTGGTCTCTTCATCAAATCCCTCCGGAGAGTTTTTTGAAGACATCCATGAAAACAGATTAATGTCACCAAGATCCTCAAGGAAATACACATGTTTCCCGGGGAAATACCGATATACCTCAGGAACAGGAAGTCCTGCCTGTCTGAAATGAGCCGAGAACCCTGTAAAGGCATCATTTTCCTCTCTGTTGGCGTTATATACGCCTATAACACTCTGTTGAGCCTTTAGTATCCTGAAATATTTTCTGTCGGAGCCTGATTGCGGCATTGGAATGACTCTGAAGTCGGATTCTCCCGAAAGCTCCCTGTAACATTCTGTTATTATATTGATTTCCATTTGAATCACTTTTTCTGATTTACTCCCCTGGATACAGGCAAGCCTATGCTTAAAGCCTTCCCCTGGCTTTAAATCTCTTACTCATCCTGTCGTCGGGATATTTTTCAGCGAATACCACCCAGTAATCGGCTATTGTCCCCTTTATCTCTTTCCTTAGTACCCACAAGCCTATGAGGTTAGGAACCGTCATAAGCGCTATTGTGATATATGAAAGAGACCATACTAT
>CAZXSW010000089.1:0-7439 GCA_964642615.1 uncultured Rikenellaceae bacterium
GGAAAAGAGAAGGTCAACTACAAGCTCCGCGACTGGCTCTTCAGCAGGCAGAGGTACTGGGGAGAACCCTTCCCCATTATCCACTGGGAAGACGGTGAGATAACAGTGCTTGACGAAAACGAACTGCCGCTTACCTTGCCTGAACTCGACAAATACCTCCCGGGAGAATCGGGCGAATCACCTCTTGCCAATTCTGACGACTGGCTCAACGTAACCGACCACAGTGGCCGCAGGGGAAGACGTGAAACCAACACTATGCCCCAGTGGGCAGGATCGTGCTGGTACTATCTTCGCTTTATAGATCCCGGAAATGATGAAATAATCTTCGACGCTGAAAAGGAAAAATACTGGATGCCGGTCGACCTGTATATAGGAGGAGCCGAACATGCAGTACTCCACCTTCTTTACAGCCGCTTCTGGCATAAGGTGCTTTACGACCTCGGCATAGTATCAACTGACGAACCTTATAAGAAGCTCTTCAACCAGGGCATGATACTGGCCTTTGCCTATGAAAATGAGACTGGGGCCAAAATCCCTGCCGATTTGGTTGTTGAAAGGGAAGGCAGATTCTTTCACAGGGAAAATGACGCAGAGCTTAAACAGATAGTGGCCAAGATGTCAAAGTCGCTTAAGAATGTAGTAAACCCCGACGATATTGTATCAAAGTATGGTGCCGATTCGTTGAGACTTTACGAGATGTTCATGGGTCCGCTCGACGTCACAAAACCCTGGGACGAAAAGGGAGTAAAAGGAGTATCAGGTTTTCTTGGCAGAGCCTTCAGATTCTTCTCCGATAAGGGAAACATAGCAACAGGCGGGGAGGACCCTGAGATACTCAAGGCTCTTCACAAGACAATCAGAAAGGTGGGAAGCGATATTGAGACCCTTGATTTTAATACTGCCATCTCAGCAATGATGATCTTCCTTAACACGGCATCTAAAAAAGGAAGCGTGACAGTGGGAACAGCTTCTTCCTTCACAAAAATTCTGTCACCCTTTGCACCTCACATGGCAGAGGAGTTGTGGCAGATTCTTGGCAACAGTAATACCATTGCATACGAACCCTGGCCTGAAGTTATTGAGGAATACCTCAGGGAAGACATGTATGAATACCCTGTTTCCTTTAATGGTAAGATGAGGTTTAAGATAGTCCTGCCAACAGGACTTTCAAAAGAGGAGGTTTCATCAATGGTCATGGCTGACTCCAGAACTGAAAAATGGACCGGAGGGACCAGTCCTTCGAATATAATTGTTGTTCCCGACAGGATAGTGAATATTGTAATCAAGCAAAACTGACAGATGCGGATCCGGCTTCTATTTATCCTGACCACACTTATGCTGGTGCCGGTGGTTTTTCATTCGTGCGGGAAGCATAAGTCCATGATTGCAGATACTCCTGTCATAACCGGCACCGCTGTGGCTGAAGCTGATACAGGTCTGTATGTGTACGGAATACCTGCTGACAACTTTGATCTGATTCCTGGCCAGTTCAGAAGGAACAGTTTTCTTTCAGAAATACTTCTCGACCATGGGGTAGGCATGAATGAGATAGATCAGGTAATAAGAAATTCAGCCGCCGTTTTTGATGTGCGAAAGATAAGATCGGGTAATAACTACACACTTTTCTGCACAAGAGACTCAGTACCCAGGGCTAAATACCTTCTTTATGAACATGACCCCGTGACAGTCTATGTCTTCTCCTTCAGCGATTCGCTTAATATTACGATGTTCAATAAGGAAATTACCTCTGTCATCCGCTTTTCGAAAGGTACAATAGAGACCTCACTCTGGGATGCCATGGTCACTAACGATCTTCACCCCGTACTGGCAAGTCAGCTATCTGAGATCTATGCCTGGACTATTGATTTTTTCAGTCTGCAGAAAGGTGACAGCTTCAGGGTTGTTCACGAGGAGCTCTTTATTGACGGGAGGTCGCTGGGGCCGGGAAGAATTTACGGGGCAAGGTTCACATGGTCGGGAACGACCATAGATGCCATTCCTTTCATTCAGGACAGCACCGAAAGTTATTATGATACATCAGGCAACAGTCTGAGGAAAGCTTTTCTTAAGGCTCCCCTGGAGTTCTCACGGATAAGCTCCCGCTATTCAGGCAGCAGGCTTCATCCCGTTCTGAGAATACGAAGACCCCATCTGGGTGTCGACTATGCAGCACCTTCAGGAACCCCGGTAAGAGCTGTTGGCGACGGAAGGGTAACCTCAGCAGCATACAGCGGAGAATCGGGTAATATGGTAAGAATTGTTCACAACAGTATCTACTCGACAGCCTATCTCCACCTTAGCCGTTTCGGGTCAGGTATAAGGTCGGGCTCCATGGTAAAACAGGGGCAGGTGATTGGTTATGTTGGCAGTACAGGACTTGCCACCGGCCCCCATCTCGATTTCAGATTCTATAAGAACGGAAGTCCGGTCGACCCTCTTAAGGTGGAAGCACCACCAGTTGAACCGGTACTGGAGGTTAACAGGGAACGGTTTGAAAAACTCAGAATGGTTGCCGGCAGTCTGCTCGACTCCTTCTAACCGGGGAGAGCTGATACCAGCTCATCTATGACCCGGGGGAAATGGGCATATTCAAGAGCATGGACCCTGGCTGCAAGGCTCTCCGGAGTATCATCATGTTCGACTTTGCATCTTGCCTGGAAGATTATATCCCCTGAGTCATATCTGTTGTTTACATAATGAATACTTATTCCCGATTCCTTTTCACCATTTTCTATAACAGCCCTGTGTACCCTGTCACCGTACATGCCCCGGCCTCCGTAGGAAGGCAGCAGGGCGGGATGAATATTTACTATCCGGCCCTCATACTCACTAAGTATATCGTCAGGAACAAGCCAGAGAAAACCTGCCAGCACAACGAAATCCGTATCTTCTTTTCTGAGGAAGGCAAGTACTTTCCCGGTATTGTAAAAATCGGGCCGGTCGAAAAAAAATGTTTTTACATTTAAAGCTGCAGCTCTCTTTAAAACAATTGCTTCCCTCCTGTTTGACAAAACAAGGGTAACTCTTGCCGAATTACTGGTCGAAAAGTATTTAATTATGTTTTCAGCATTGGTGCCTGAGCCCGATGCAAATATAGCTATATTTCTCATTATTAGTCTATTGATATTTTCGGGATGAAATCTTAAGTTGAGGTGCCCGGGAAGTTTATTAATCTGTTTTTCAGTCTTTTAACCCTAATGGTAAATAAATATTCATTAAATCATTTGAAAAATAAGTACAAATATATTTCTTTGCATGGTTTTAAATTTAATATTAATTAATATTTGTTATTATGTCCGACATTGCCACCAGAGTAAAAGAGATTATAGTAGATAAACTTGGAGTTGATGAATCAGAAGTAACTCCCGAAGCAAGTTTTACCAACGACCTGGGAGCTGACTCTCTCGATACAGTAGAACTTATAATGGAGTTCGAGAAGGAATTCAATATCGGTATTCCGGACGATCAGGCTGAGAGCATAAGCACCGTTGGTGATGCTATCAAGTACATCGAGGAGAATGCAAAATAGGTTTGCATTAAAATAATTTTCCTATATGAGAAGAGTTGTAGTTACCGGCCTGGGAGCACTGACTCCTATTGGCAATAATCTTCATGACTATTGGGAAGGTCTGAAGAACGGGGTAAGTGGTTCAAACATGATAACCCGTTTCAACACCGAAAAATTCAAGACCAGATTTGCATGTGAGATCAAGGGCTACGATGCTTCGAATTATTTTGACAGGAAAGAAGCTAACAAGCTTGACCTTTTCGCCCAGTATGCACTTATTGCCTCCGATGAGGCCATTAAGGACTCGGGTATTGACACCGAAAATGCCGACAAGGAAAGGATAGGTGTTATATGGACATCGGGTATTGGAGGAATTGAAACATTTTACCAGACTATAAAGAGTTTTGTTGAAGGCGGAGGGATTCCCCGTTTCAGTCCCTTTTTTATCCCCAAGATGATCGGCGACATAGCTGCCGGTTCCATATCAATAAAACACGGATTCAGGGGGCCCAACTTTTCAACGGTTTCTGCATGTGCTTCTTCCACCAATGCATTGATTGACGCCTACTATTATATCAAATTAGGCAAGGCTGACATATTTGTTACCGGAGGATCGGAAGCTGCAATCAACGAACCGGGAATCGGGGGCTTCAATTCCATGCAGGCCCTTTCAACAAACAACGACGAATACGAAACCGCCTCGAGGCCTTTTGATCATACACGCGACGGTTTCGTAATGGGTGAAGGTGCTGGGGCATTGATCCTTGAGGATCTTGAACATGCCAGGGCACGCGGAGCCAAAATATACGCCGAGATCGTCGGCGCCGGCATGTCTGCCGATGCCTGGCATCTCACTGCTCCGCATCCTGAAGGACTTGGAGCCCGTCTCGTCATGAAGAACGCTCTGGAAGATGCCGGGTTATCTCCGGCAGATATCGACTATATCAATGTGCATGGAACTGCCACTCCCCTTGGTGATATCTCCGAGATCAAAGCAATTGTTGATGTCTTCGGCGAACATTCCCGGAAACTTAATATAAGCTCGACGAAATCCATGACTGGTCATCTGCTTGGTGCTACAGGAGCCATTGAGGCCATAGCGACCATAATGGCAATAACGACAGATATCGTTCCTCCTACTATTAACTTCAGGGTGCCTGATCCGGCTATAGACCCTGAGCTTAACCTGACTGTCAACAAGGCCCAGAAAAGAACCGTCCGCTACGGGCTGAGTAACACCTTTGGTTTTGGCGGTCACAATGCTTCGATAATTATCAAAAAAGCTGAGGCTTAGTGTTTTTATTCCGTAAGAGCAAAAACGGGACATATATTCTTGATAAACGGGAATTCGGATCCTGTCTTAAGAGCTTACTTGGCTTCAGTCCCGGTAACCTCAGTCTCTATGAAATTGCCTTTATCCACCGTTCGGCATCTTTCACCATGCCCGACGGCAAGAAGATAAACAACGAACGACTCGAATATCTTGGCGATTCGGTGCTCGATGCCATCCTGTCCGATTATCTCTTTGAGAAGTTCCCTGATGCCAGCGAAGGCTTCATGACAAAGGTACGCTCACGTATAGTTAACAGGGAAGTACTTAACCAGCTTGCAATATCGATGGGGATTGACCGGATCCTCGTAAGCAACGTTAACTCGTCACACCCTACAAAAAACCTCTACGGCGATGCCCTGGAAGCCCTGATCGGTGCCATCTTCATTGATAAAGGATTTGAAAAAACAAAGAAACTCTTTATAGACAGGGTTTTTAATAAATTTCTTGACCTTAACTCCATTGTCAGTACCGACACCGACTACAAAAGCCTGGTGTTTGAATGGGTTCAGAAACACAAAACCAACCTGACATTCAACTACAGGGAGGAATTTGATTCAAACCTTAAGAAATCAGTTTTCTCAACAACTCTTGTTATCAACAGGGAAGAGCTGGGCAGAGGGCACGGGAACTCCAAAAAAGAGGCCGAACAGGAGGCCTCGGCAATCGCCTGGATGAAACTAAGGGATGAATCAGCCCGACTTGTCAGATAAGCTTAAAATTGATATCTTTATGTTTTACCATCCGTAAGACATGAAGCAGCCGAAAAAAATTACCAGAATAGCACTGGTGGTTGATGATACAGATAATATAATTATTATGGGACTGGTGTCGCATGATCCGGATTATAAGCTGTCCCTGTCGATAAACAGAAAACTCGGAATATCTCTCAGGAACATCTCTCCCGTCGAAGCCCCTGGCATAAAGACAATCCCTGAGTCGTACAGCAGGTTCCACGATAATTCCGACCCCCATGGTCTTTTGTACACCCTCGTATCGAACAGAAACGGTAAAAGCCATCTTGCAAGAAAACTTGTCAATATAGACTATCTTCTGCTAATTCAGGTCCCTGATGAAGGACCCGATTGCGATGACCTTGCTGCGAGCCTTCGAGAAATTGATGGCGTTACGGCTGTCTTCAACATAAACAGTATTGCCATCCCGGCCGACCTGATCGATCAGATCCTTAACTGAATAAATTGCGAATGATCAATGAATAAAAAAAAGAGGCCGTTTAATTTGTACAATCATTCCGGCCTCTCCACTTAGACAAATAAGAAGAGCCGCCTGGGAGGCGGCTCACTTTTCTAATAACCCTAAAACTAACCTAACCTATGAAAAAAACCTCTATTTTATCTTGAATCAAATTCCGTGCCAAATACAATACAAAGATAAACCATGGATCTGAAATAAAAAAATGTTTTTACTATAAAGAATTGAGAATTAACATTTTTTTAATGTTTTGTTAAAATTTTATGAAGGCTTTTAAAGACCATTGTCCCTTTATATGAGGATATGAGCATATGTTGTTAAAGAACGTTAAAGAATGGTTTGGTAATTATTATACAAGTATTTTTGTATCTGCATGAAAAGGAAGACAATAGTCCTGCTGGCAGTGTTTTTTTTCCTGGCAATCTCAGGGCTGATTCTTATTCAGCTTTACTGGATTAAGAATGCTGTTGCTCTTACCGACCAACAGTTCAGATATTCAGCCAACAAAGCTCTGGAAGCTGTGGTACTTGAACTTGAGGAGCAGGAACTTATAAGCAATATTGTTAAGGAGGTAAATCCTCTGCCCACTGATTCCGTTGTTATTCCGGCTAATTCGCCTCTTGCAAGAAAGCTGCGGGGCTACCAGGCCAATCTCGAACTTCTTGAAGCCTATGGCCTGAACAATCCCGAAAAACCTATTGTTGTTACCAGCTCGGGCCAGAGGATTTACATCTCCCCCCAGGATCCCGATCTTTTCCAGGAAGACAATGAACCATCGGCACAGTCAATAAGTGCCGACCTCTCCGGCCGGGTAAGCACAAAGATAGTTTTCATCGAAAACATAATGGAGAAGATCCTTTATTCAACCCCCGACATAGCTGAAAGGATAATCCCCGATTCTCTTACACTTCAGATCAGGGATGCACTGCTTACAGTGGGCATCGACCTAGATTTTGAATATGCAATAACCGGAGTTCAGGGTGTGATATGGAAGACCCCGGGTTATACTGAAGGACCAGGCACAAACAAGTTCATAATCCAGCTCTTCCCCAACGATCCTGTACCGAGCCAGAACCAGTTGACACTTTACTGCCTGCAGGAAAACCAGTATAAGTTTGAAAAGATAGGGAACCTGGGCTTCCTGTCCCTCCTTTTTGCCATTCTGCTTCTCATCCTTTCGACCGGGACCTTCATAGTTATATTCCGCCAGAAGAAAATGTCGGAGATAAGGAGCGACTTTATAAACAACATGACACACGAGCTGAAGACCCCCATCTCGACCATCTCACTGGCCTCACAGATGCTCGCCGACAAGACCATCCCCGACAACAATAAAAATGTTAATCACCTTGCGGGAGTAATTTCCGACGAGAGCATGAGGCTTAAGTT
>CAZXSW010000090.1:0-7140 GCA_964642615.1 uncultured Rikenellaceae bacterium
GAACCGGTTTATGAAGAGAACTCCAATATTTATATCTTCAGCAGGGAGTCGTTTTTCAATGCCGGAGAAAAAAGGATTGGGAATAAACCATTTATGTTTGAGATCCCCCGCTTTGAGTCTCTCGACATCGACACCATGTCCGATTTCCATATGGCACTCTTTCTGGCTGAATATCTGAAGAAAACTTAAATGAATGATTGTTGCCCGACGACTCATGTCAGGCGGAAAACCTCAAAGATGGATAAGAAAATAATTCTCGACTGTATAAAAAAGGCTGATGCCGGCCCGGTAATCCCGGGTAACGATGTACTATCCGGATTCTCCGGTGCCAGGCTGATCACTCTGCTTGGAAACCTGGCATCAAGGTTCTGTGATGAGGAAAACGCCTACCTTGAGATCGGGGTTTACCAGGGACTTTCTCTTCTTTCAGTTGCTAAAGCCTGCCCAGGGATAAAAGCCTTCGGTATCGACAACTTCGCCTTCTTCGACCCCGACGGGAAGAACCTGGGAATAGTAAATGACAGGATGCACAGGCTGGGGATCAAAAATGCTTCCATCATCAACGAGGACTACGAAGATGCCCTTGAGGACCTTGACAGTCGGACCGGACACAGGAAGATAGGCTTGTGTTTTATTGACGGTCCCCACGACTACCGCAGCCAGCTCATGTGCCTGCTGCTTACAAGGAAATATCTTGCGGAGGAGGCAGTTATCGTTGTCGACGATTCAAACTACAGGCATGTCCGCCAGGCAAACAGCGATTTCCTGACTACCAATCCTGAATTCAGGCTTATCTTCGAAGCCTATACAAAAGCCCACCCCACTAACCTTAGCGGCTCTGAAAAGGAAGAAGCAAGGATGGGCTGGTGGAACGGCGTCAATGTGATTATAAAGGACAGGGAAGGGGTGTTCAATCGCATATTCCCCCCCACACTTCGCAAAAGGACACTTTTTGAGAACGACCATTTCCTGCATACTGTACAACTCCCAGAGGCTCTTAAGAAATACGCTCCTCTCCTAGTAAGGCTTGCAGGCCTGACAGGGAAGAGATTTAACAAAGAACTTACCGGAAAATACAGATCATTGAATACATTTAGCGACGGACTTGAAAAGGAAAACTACAATCCGTCATTTTTTGACAGACATTAACCGGACAGCAAACAGGTAAAAAGGCAGAATTTTGTATTTTGACCAGATAGAGGCATAAGCCACAATAATGACATTGAGAAAGTTTATATTGAAGGTATGGGACTCTCCCGTCTTTGCCACCTGGAGCAGTTTCCTCAGCAAGAGTCTCTATGCCTTATTGCTTCTGCCTGTAATCACTACTGTCCTTTCGAGGGAAGAGATTACAGTGTGGCTGCTTTTCAATATATTCATTGGCCTTCAGAACATAGGCGACCTTGGTTTCGGGGTTACCTTCATCCGGGTGATGTCGTACGCCATGGGAGGAGCGACCAATATCTCCGATTTCGACAAAAAAGACAACATAAGGAGAAAAGATGGCGTAAACTGGGAACTTCTCGAAAGAGCCGACAACTCAACACGTCTTGTCCTTTTTTATACAGGTCTGGCTTTCATCATTATTATATCAGCAGCCGGATATTTCACCCTCCGCAAACCCATAAGCTTCACCCTTGACCCCGGGGAAGCCTGGATCTCCTTTATCCTTATACTTATTACCACCTTTATAAGGTTTAACGGCAATCGCTACATGATCTTCCTGCAGGGTGTAAACAAGGTGGCTATGCTCAGGCGCTGGGAAGCCATCATCTCTGTACTGTCGATTATCTCGGGATTTTTCGTTGCCATAACCACCCGTTCTCTTCTCTGGCTCATTGTAAACCAGCAGGTATGGGCTATAATACAGCTTCTCTTCAACCGATACCTTTGCCGTATCATCCTCGACGGCAGGTTCCGTAAGTTCAGACCTGCCGGATTCGACAGGGAGCTGTTCAACGCCATCTTCCCGGCAGCCTGGAAGAGCTGGGTTGGAGTGCTTATGTCGTACGGAGTTGTTCAGGCTAGCGGACTGGCTGTGGCACAGATGGGTAACAGCCCTTCTGTGACGGCATACCTGTTCTCGCTCAAGATACTCGACATACTCAAGAATTTCAGCAATGCCCCTTTCTACAGCAAGATACCTCTGTATAACAGGCTCTTCATTGAAGGCAACAGAAAGGGACTTATGGCAAGGGTCACCTTTGGAATGAGATTCTCTCTTATGACTTTTGTAGTAACTGCGGTTATTGTCGGGCTTGCCGGACAACCACTGCTCGACTTTATAGGAAGCAATGTCACCCTGGTGCCAACAGGTATATGGATTGCCATGGTCACCGCATACTTCTTCGAACGTTACGGGGCATTGCACCTCCAGCTTTACAGTATTTCGAACAATATAGTATGGCACATCGCCAACGGGGTTTCCGGATTAATTTTTATCGGACTCAGCTTCCTCTTTATCCTGGTCTTCAGGTGGGGTATAATCTCCTTCCCTCTTGCACTGATAGTCAGCAGCCTGGCATTCTTCGACTGGTACTCTGCAGGGAAGTCGTACAGATATTTTGACCTGCGCTTCAGGGATTTTGAGTACCGGACAAGCTTTTTCCCCTTAATTATAATGATAGTCTATGTATTTTTAAGCCTTGTAATGCTGTAATGAACCCGATAAATAAATTTATAAAAGACCTGGCAAGCTATGTTCCGAGAGTAGTCGGGCACAGAAGGTGGCTCGATACCGAAGCTTCCAGGCTTGAGGTGTTCAGGGACAGGCACCGGGGGGAAGACTGCTTTATAATAGGCAACGGGCCCTCACTCAACAGCATGCAACTTAACCTCCTTAACGGCTATTTCACCTTCGGCCTTAACAAGATCTTCCTTCTCTTTGAAAGGACAGGCCTCCGGACCGACTATCATGTATGCGTCAACCGCTTTGTCCTGGAACAATGCCGGAACGAATTTTCTGAATTGGATTGTCCGTCCTTCGTCTCATACAAACACGGCAGGAAGATCTTCGGAGACAATGAAAAGTTCTTCTACCTCGGTGATATCCATTCAAAATGGACCTTTTTTGAGGATATTACCTCAGGAATAAGCCAGGGAAGTACAGTAACATACGTTGCCATGCAGATAGCCTACTTCATGGGATTTGAAAGGGTTTTCCTTATAGGTGTCGACCATAACTTCGATGCTAAAGGTACCCCACACAAAGTAGAGGTTTTGAAAGGCGATGACTTAAGCCACTTCGACCCCTCCTACTTCAAAGGGTTGAAGTGGCAGCTCCCCGATCTTGAAGGGTCAGAAAAAGCATACAGGCTTGCCCGTAAGAGTTTTGAAGCAGATAACAGAACGATACTCGATGCCACTGCAGGGGGTAAGCTCACCGTGTTCCCTAAAATAAGTTTTGAAGAAGCATTGCTTTCGGCCAGAAAGAAAAAGCTTACTTAAATTATCAATGATGATGAAGAAAAAAATAGCAGTCACTGCTCCCTACCTTCAGCTTGAATGGTCACAGTACAAACATCTCCTTGACTGTTTTGAGGTCTATGTACCTCCTGTTGTTGAACGGTTTGAAGAGGAAGAGATGATAAGGATACTAAGTAACGGTGTTGAAGGGATTATATGCGGCGACGACAGGATCACCCCAAAGGTAATCGATTCGGCACCGGCCCTGACTACCATTGTGAAATGGGGAACCGGCATTGATTCGATCGACAGGCAATATGCCGGCCAGAAAGGAATAAAAGTGCTCAACACCCCCGACGCCTTCATCGTTCCGGTGTCGGAAAGCACTATTGGACTAATGTTATCAATAGTAAGAAAGATAGACGAGAACAACAGGAAGATGCATGCCGGGGCATGGGAGAAGATTCCGGCACTCACACTGAATGAACTGACAACAGGCATAATAGGCTACGGCCGTATTGGCAGTGCCGTTGCAGAAAAGCTTTCGGTATTTACTGATAACATAATCTGGCACGATCTTAAGAGTGACGAAGAACTGAGTACAGGTAAAAAATCATTTGGGAGAAGAGTCAGCCTTGAAGAACTACTGGCTTCGTCCGATATTATAACAACTCACTGCGACCTTAATCCAACCAGCTTTCACCTTATTTCATCAGCCACAATAGCAAAGATGAAGGATGGGGTTATACTTATCAATACGGCAAGGGGCCCTGTGCTTAAGGAGGCTGATGTCGAAGAGAATCTCTTAAGCGGAAAGATAGGCTTTGCAGGACTCGATGTCTTCGAAAACGAGCCTCTCCCGGCAAGCTCTCCGTTCAGAAGCTCAGACAGGGCAATTATCCTGAGCCATAATACAAACTCGAGCCCGCGTTACTGGACAAGGGTTCATCTTAACTCGATAAAAATGCTTAAGGAAAACCTTGGCGTATGAAACTAAACTAACTAATACCTGAGATGAAACCCACATGATTGTAGCAAATCACAAACACGGATGAATATTATTCATTATCAATCATGTGTGGTTCTATCCAACCTTTAAAAATAAATTATATACGATGAAAAAAACTATTTTAATAACAGGATGCCTCGGAGGTATCGGCAGTGTGATGGTCGACTTCTTCAGAGAAAAAGGATGGTTCGTTATCGGCACCGACAAACGTGAGGCATTTTCAAATGCCGACATAAAAATTACAACCGACCTTAATATGGTTGAAGAATCAACCGATCAGATCCTTGAAACCATTGAAAGAAATAACATCACGCACATTGATGCCCTGATTAACAACGCAGCAGTTCAGATTAAAAAGAAATTCGATGAATTCAACTATGATGACTGGGCCGAGAGTTTCAACGTTAATGTCATTGCCGGTTACATGCTCTGCAAAAAACTGCGGAAACACCTTATGGGAGGAAGTATTGTCAATATCGGCAGCATACACTCTTCGCACAGCAAGAAGGGCTTCCTTATCTATGCAACCACAAAGGGGGCAATAAAAACCATGACCCAGAACCTGTCGCTCGAGCTGGCACCCGATATCATGGTAAACTGCATTGCTCCCGCTGCAATTGACACTCCTATGCTTAAGGCCGGACTGACCCGTGAAGAATATCTGCAGCTCAAAAAGTTCCATCCCGTTGATCGTATTGGCAGTCCTGTCGAACTGTCGAAGCTTGTCTATACCCTTTGTGAGAGAAACATTTTCCTCACAGGAGCATTCATAGAGTATGACGGAGGCATAAGCAAACTGCTTCACGATCCGGAAGTATAGAATTATGGCATAGCAATTTTTCGATGAGCAGGATAAGCATAACCAGACCCTTCAGAAAACTGGCAAAAAGGGTCTCAAACAGGGTCAGCGGAAGGGGTATTATAAACTACAGGGACAGGGGCAGCATCAACTTTATTGATGTCGGCTCCTCCGGTCACCTTCCCGAGCCATGGCTGTCCAATGCCTGTCATATCCGGAAGCTTCTTTCCTTTGAACCGCTGGGTACCGGAAAAGCAAACGACAATATTATTGTCTCACCAAATGCCCTCTGGAGTTGCACCACTGTACGTCCCTTCCATGTATACAAAGGATTCAGATCAACAGGATCTTCACTTTTTGAACAGAACTTTGACTTTGTAAACAGTAACTTTGATAGTCTCAGAAAGACGGGCCCTGAACATCTTGCCTCAACATGGCACGAACGTTCGGCCCTGGTAAAAACAGAACAGATAGAATGCACCACCCTTGATGCGACACTCAGGCAACTTGACCTGCCTTTTACTTTCGACTTCATGAAGATTGATGCTCAGGGTGCTGAATACGAGATACTCATCGGGGCTGAAAAGTTCCTGACCGAAGCATGCTGCGGACTTCACCTTGAGTTGTTCACTTTACCTCTTTACAAAGGGATAAAACTGCTTCCCGAAGTCACCGGCCTGCTTGAGAAGATGGGTTTTACTATGGTTCTGAAATACCCTCCCCACGGATCGTTCGACTCCCAGAACGACTGTGTCTTCATAAAAACCTCAGGCTCCGGTGCAGGTAAAGAAAAGACTGATCTTATAATGAAGATTTACGGTCTGTGATCATCTTTTAAAAAGATTTATCCAGATCCTGACCATCACCATGTAAAAGAAACGGAAAACCACCCTTATCCTTTTTCCGCGCGAGTATTTCATGGCTATCCGGATATAATCCCAAAGCCATTCAAAGGCATAGAACGACAGCCCTGTCATATCATACACGGCCACAGGCCTGTCGACATATCTGAATCTGAGTCCCTGGCAATACCAGTGGTAGAAAAAATCATACACCGAACTTATCCTGTACCTCAGGTCGAAAGGATACTGCCTGTGGTATTCAGTCCTGACAAACGCCGACTGATGGTTCATAGGGATCCTTTTCCAGAATTTCTCAAGAGGTAGTGGTTTAATGCTCTTTCCGTCAGCCGGATCAATACAGTATCCGTAAATGATGTCATCGCCGGGCCCGTCACTGAAGATATCCTCCAGCACCCTCTCATCATGAAACCTGTCGTTGGAATTCATGAAGCAGACCCAGTCGCCTGTGGCATACCCGACGCCCTTGTTCATCGCATCATAGATACCCCTGTCCGATTCGCTTACAAGCACGTCAATCCTGTTTCGGTAACGCGCAAAGATCTCAGCACTGCTATCATTGGAATTACCGTCGATAATAATATACTGGATATTCCCATAGGTCTGTTCCAGAACACTTTTTATGGTCCTCTCCACAGTAGCGGCACTGTTACGGCAGACTGTGATTACTGATATTCTTACTTCCGGTACCAGATCCATGGCCATTTCAATTATTCACTCAGAATACCTGATCAGGGCTCCAAATTAAAGCAATCAGACAAGAATTCATTTATTTTATTCTCAAAATATTAAAATAATCATACTTTTATCATTCCGGATGATCAGGTTTTCTTTAAAGTCAACCGCAATAAGATGAAAGCTTTAGAACCGGAAACCATTAATGGGAACGACACTGTATTAAACTCATAGGTTGTTTGCTGTCTTAGGCGACAGGCTATGTGATACTTAAGATAAAATTTTAAAGGTATGAAACCCCCATGTATTGCATACATAAACACACATGTATATAAAATATTTACATGTGGGTTCTATCAGACCATTAAGAACAAAATTATATACTGATGAAA
>CAZXSW010000091.1:0-7093 GCA_964642615.1 uncultured Rikenellaceae bacterium
GCAAATTTGCCCTTGTAAGGGAGATGATGGAAACTCCCGGAATTATCAGATCATTTGACCAGAGTGTCACCGGACGTTTTTCAGAAAGGATACGTTCGAAAAAAGGATTGTTCATGACAGGAGAAGGCAGCAGCAGGCTCTTTCCGGCAAAAAGGGCCATTTCCGCCTCACTACGCAAGGACTTCCTAATGCCCGTTATAACTGAAGGATGCACGCAGGCCAGGGAATATAACCTCTCAGACTATGCCGTTTTTGCTGCTTCCAACTCGGGCCAGACAAAAGAGGTCATCCGGCTTGTCAATGTGCTGAAACAGAAGGGGCACGACATGATCTTCGCGCTGACAGCCAACAAGGGTACCAAGCTTGAAGAATTTGCCGGCGACACCCATGTCCTTTCGTGTGGCAAGGAAGATGCCGTTGCAGCAACAAAATCAGTTGTTGAACAGGCCTTGTTCTATGATGCCCTGCTCAGGAACCTGAGAGGGGAAAAGATGGAGGGACTGAAGGAGCTTGCTGAGAAGACCGAACAGGTACTTACTGCCCCGATTGACCCGGCTATTGTTGCAAAATTAAATAAAGCTGATGTGATCTATTTTGCAGGGCGTGATAATGGCGTTGCAGGAGAGCTTGCCCTGAAGACCAACGAGATAACAAGGAAGAAATCGGCATTTCTCGAGGGGACCTTTGCCCTTCACGGCATTGAGGAGGTTATGGACAGGAATGAGGTTCTGATATGGATGGATCCCTTTGATGTTGACCAGGACAAATTCATGGAATGCCTTGTAAAGGTTGCCGGCATAACAGTTATTGCAGTATCGGATAAGAACACCATATTCCCGACTATCATCATACCTGAGGATAAGGAGTATTCAGAATACATACAGCTTGCAGCGGGATGGAACATACTTGTCGAGACCGGCGTTTCGCTTGGTATTGACCTTGACCATCCTGTAAGAGCCAGGAAGGTGGGCAATGAATATACCGGAGAATAGTTTCCGTCAACTGATTACTGTTAGTTTATCGATCGGGAATGTGGTTATTTAAGATCTTTATGATATCTTAACATTTTGATCCGGATTATGGCAGGAAAGAAGATTGCAGCCGGCATCGATATCGGAGGTACGAACACTGTTTTCGGTCTCGTTGACCGTGAAGGACTTGTTATGGCAGAGGAAAGGCTGAGGACATCGCATTATGATGATCCGGAGGTCTTTGTTGCCGCCCTGTATGAGAAGATAATGCTTACCGTCCGGAAAATTGACGGAGGTACGGAGCTTGCCGGTTTCGGTATCGGGGCTCCTATGGGCAATATAAACAAGGGGACCATTGAGCATGCTGCCGGACTGCCCTGGAAGGGGATAGTGCCGCTGGCCGATCTCTTCAGAAAGCATACAGCACTGCCTGTGGTGGTAACCAATGATGCCAATGCTGCTGCCGTAGGTGAGATGATATACGGCGGCGCCAGGGGGATGAAGGATTTTGTTGTTATAACGCTGGGGACCGGACTGGGCAGTGGGTTTGTAATAGATGGCAGGCTTGTTTACGGCCATGATGGTTTTGCAGGGGAGATCGGACATACTGCCATACGCCCCGGTCCTTCGAACCGTGAATGTGGCTGTGGCAGGAAAGGATGCCTGGAGACCTATGTGTCGGCAAATGGTCTGAAGAGAACCCTCTTCAAGATAATGGCTGATTCAGTAGCCCCAAGCGATTTAAGGAAAAAAAGCTTTGATGAGCTTGATGCAGAGATGATTCATACTGCTGCCCTCGCGGGAGATCCCATAGCAAGGAAGGCCTTTGAACATACAGGAAGGATGCTCGGTTTCAAACTTGCCGATGTGGTGGCTCACACCAATCCCGAGGCGATTTTTCTTTTCGGTGGACTGGCACTTGCCAAAGATCTTATCTTTGAACCTGCAAGGGAGTATATGGAAGAGAATCTTCTGGAGATCTACAGGGGCAAAGTAAAGCTTCTGCCTTCGGAGCTCAGCACACATAATGCTGCCGTGCTGGGAGCCAGTTCACTTATATGGTCGTTAAAAGATGTTTAACTCAGAAACCAATACTTTTAAACGTGGCTAATTTTAATGAAATACTGAATCATATCCTCGGGATAGTCTTTATGGTGATGATATTCTCAATTGCCTATGCTTACCTGAAGCCTCACCAGCTTCACAAGAGAAGACTTATCTCTACACTGCTCCTTAAAGGAAGCTACCTTTTTTACCTTCTTGTCCTGCTCATCATTGTTTATCTGTCGGCCCTGGTTAAAGGCGGACTTGAACAGGTATTTCCGGGATTGGAATTTTTTATCTTTCTTGTAGTGCTGTTTTTGCCGACAATCGGCATTTTTGCCAGGAAGCTGGGGCAATTCAGCAAGATAAGAGAGAGTTACAACTATTTCTTTACACTTATTAATGTTGTCTCTCTGGTGGCAATACTGATGATGTACTACATTTAGCACCGCGAAGGCGGAATAATTGTATATAATCTGGCTTAAATTTGTCGAATCATTAAAACAATTACTCTATGATTAAGGAACGTTTGGTTGGTTACATTGAAGAGAGTATAAGACAAAACTGGGAAATTGAGGCTTTGTCAAACTATACTGAAAAAGGATATACTTACAAAGAGATTGCTGAGAAGATCCTTAAGATACATATCCTGTTCAGGGAAACCGGAATCAGGGAAGGAGACAAGGTAGCCCTTGTAGGAAGGAATTCTGCCAACTGGTGCGTTGTTTATCTGGCCACCGTGACATATGGCGCTGTTATAGTGCCGATTCTTCCTGACTTCAAGCCGGAGGATACTATGAACATTATAAATCATTCCGATTCGAAGATCCTCTATGCTGACGATAAACTGTTTGAACTCCTTGATCCTTCAAAGATGCCCGAGATTGGAGGAGCGATATCGCTCGACAACTTCCGTCAGCTTACAGGAAGCTCTCCGGCGTTCAGGAACGCCTTTGATGCTGCCGTTTCGATCTACGAAAAGCAGTATCCCGTCCTTAAGAAGGAAGACATCAGCTTCTCGGATGTGAGTAACGACAAGCTGGCCGTGATAAGTTACACTTCAGGCACAACGGGCTTCTCAAAGGGAGTGATGATAACACATAACAGCCTGTCCGCCAATGTGAGGTTCGCCCAGAACAATATGCCTCTGAAATCCGGCGATCCCATTGTCTCGTTCCTGCCTCTTGCACATACCTATGGCTGCGCCTTTGAATTCCTTTTCCCCTTTACTATTGGATGTCACATTACCATTCTTTCAAAAACCCCTTCACCTCAGATCATAATACAGGCTTTCAAAGAGATAAAACCGCGGCTCATTCTGTCAGTCCCGCTTGTTATAGAAAAGATCTTCAAGAAACAGATTATACCAGTTATAAGCAAGCCTCATATGAAGCTAATGCTTGCCATACCCGGACTTAACAGCATTATTCGCAATAAGATAAGGGATAAGCTTGTGGATACCTTCGGAGGAAGATTCCATGAACTGGTCATCGGTGGTGCTGCCTTCAACCCCGATGCCGAGAAGTTCTTCAGAAAGATAGGGTTTAAATTCACTGTCGGTTACGGAATGACCGAGTGCGGTCCTCTTATAAGCTACGCCTCGTGGAAAACGACAAAGCTGGGGGCTTCAGGCCGTCCCGTTGACACACTTGAGGTTACCATTGATTCACCCGATCCACATAAACAGGTAGGGGAGATAATCCTCAGGGGAGAGAATGTGATGCTAGGATATTACAAGAATGAGAAGGC
Organism: uncultured Rikenellaceae bacterium; assembly: GCA_964642615.1. GTDB lineage: Bacteria > Bacteroidota > Bacteroidia > Bacteroidales > VadinHA17 > LD21. The sequence continues at coordinate 3,765 of CAZXSW010000091.1, forward strand.
CACAAGAGAGATGATCGACGAAAAAGGATGGATGCATACAGGCGACCTTGGCATAATCGACACTGAAGGAAACATCTTTATCAAGGGACGCAGCAAGGATATGATTCTTGGCCCGTCGGGCAAGAACATCTACCCTGAAGAGATTGAGTCAATGATAAACAACAAGCCCTATGTCACAGAGTCGCTTGTGATATCGGAGGACAACAAGCTGGTGGCACTTATCTATCCCGATTATGAGATGATGAAAAGGGACAGTATTACTGAGGAAAAGCTTGTTGAGATCTTTGAACAGACAAAGAAAGAAGTCAATGAAAGGCTTCCCGATTTCATGTCGGTTTCAAGGTTCAGGGTACATCCCGAAGAGTTTGTAAAGACACCTAAAAGAAGTATCAAGCGTTTCCTGTACAATAAGTGATGACTGTTTTCACCGACTGAACAGAAGCTGATGACGGTAACTGATCATATCGACCGTTTTGTTATTATCGTTGCAGGGGGAAGCGGTAAGAGGATGGGATCAGAAATACCCAAACAGTTTCTTCTCCTTGCAGGGAAGCCTGTTCTTATGCATACCGTTGAAAAGTTTCATGACTTCGACGGCAGTATGAAGATCATCATTGTTCTCCCGCCTGAGCATACAGGTTACTGGGATGAGTTGAAGGAGAGATACTCATTCAACATTCCACATATTGTTGCCATGGGAGGAACAAACAGGTTCTTTTCGGTACGCAACGGTCTTGAACTGGTGAGCGGCGGTTCTGTTGCTGCCATTCACGATGGCGTAAGGCCTTTTGTTACAATGGAAACTATTAACCGTTGTTTTTCTACAGCCCTGAAGCTTGGTAATGCCATACCGGTCATTTCACCGGCCGACTCGCTGCGGATGGTTACAGGCATGGGAAGTGTGCCGGTAAACAGGGAACATATCAAACAGGTGCAGACACCGCAGGTATTCCTCTCCGACCTTATTAAGAACGCCTATGGCCAGGAATACAATGAGGCCTTTACTGATGATGCCACAGTCCTTGAAAGGACAGGAGAGAACATTAACCTTGTTGAGGGGAACCGGGAAAACATAAAGATAACCACGCCCGGGGATCTTCTTATAGGCGAAACACTGCTTAAAGCGACTTCCTGACCTTGCCGGGATTTTGTATATTGCAGAAAAAAAAGGGAAAGATCATGAAGATTCGTATTTTATCACTTATTGCCGCATCACTGCTTTTTGCCGGATGTGCCGAACTTCTTACAGTTATGCAGAATACAACCGCTATTCCCCTTACCGAGGAAGAAGTGGTAGCCGGGCTAAAGGAAGCCCTGGTAACCGGGGCAAGGAACTCAGCCGAAAAACTGGCCCGTGAGAACGGCTATTACAGCGACCTGGCTGTAAGGATCCCTCTTCCCGATGAGGCAAAGGTTATTGTTGACAATATATCGAGGATCCCGGGAGGGGAGGAACTTATAGGAGATGTGATACTGAGGATAAACAGGGCTGCCGAGGATGCAGCCAGGGAAGTTGCTCCCATCTTTGTAAGCAGCATCACACAGATGACCCTTAAGGATGCCTTCGGCATACTGAAGGGAGCCGACAACGAGGCTACTATGTATCTGAGGAATACTACATACAACCAGCTTTATGATCTTTACATGCCTAAGATCAGAAACTCGACCGAAAAGGATATCATCGGCGATATCTCAACCAGGGATTCATGGCTGGCACTGACAGGCAAATGGAACACCTTTGCGGCCTCAGTCCCGGGAAGGCTTGCTGGCTTTAAAACAGTCAACACCGACCTGGATGATTTTCTTACAAGAAAAGCCCTTGACGGTATCTTTTTGAAGACAGCAGAGGAGGAGCTTAAGATAAGGAGAGACGTGTCGGCCAGGGTGACTCCTTTGCTTAAAAGAGTATTCGGAACACTTGACAATCCTTTAAACCTATAGCAGGAGATGTCGGAGAAGGTACTTAATATTTACAAGGGACTGGAGGTTCGGGTGACCGACCATGCCGATGAAGGAATAATAGACATCCTTGATCATGCAGTACAGGGATCGGAGGGCGGACTAAGATTCCAGCTTCAGAATATACCATCGCGCATAGCTGCCTACGGCAGGAACATAAGATTTGTTTCGCTCTACAAGAAGAACAGGATAATGGGCAGCGTCGGAGCCTGTTTCAGGATCACAGGCCAGGGGAGACTGAGCTATCCTTCTTCATACATAAGATACCTTGCTTTTCTTACTACCTACCAGTCGGATATAGGCTGGAGGCAGAGGACAAAGGAGATATTAAAAACAGACAGGGACCTTTCATTCAAGCAGAAGACCCTTGAGATCTTCAGCAAGCCTCATCTGCTCGATCTTGAAGGTGTTTATGAGGGCGATAAACATATTATGTATGCTTTTATCGAGAGTATGAATGAACGATCGAAAAACCTTGTTACCCAGGCCGGATATGAATATATAAGGTCGTTCCTTACAGTTGCTTTCAGCAGGTTCTCACCGCAGGCCGATAGCAGGGTTGCCAGGCTGGCCCCGGAGGAATATCCAGGGATGGAGTCACTACTTCTTGATTATTACAGGGATTATTCGCTCTTCAGCACGGAACATGTCTTTCACGGCGACCGCTATTATGTTCTTCGCGAAGGAGGAAGGATCGTGGCGGGGGTAAGCGCCATACCATCGTCGTATAAGGTTCACGATGTACCGGGTGTATGGGGCTGGGTTATGATGAAGATACTGCCGAAGGCCCCTTACTTCAAAAGACTGTTTCAGCCGGGAATCTTCAGACACATAGTGTTTGATGCAATATATTGCGAGAAAGGTAAGGAGGACCTGCTTACCGTGCTCCTTGAAAGTGTCTGTGCCAGCGAAGGATTCAATACCGGTCTCACCTGGCTCGACGACAGAAGTGATTTGTACGAAAAACTGCGGACAAGTGGCAGGATGGGAGCGCTCAACAGGATACTTAATGCCAAGCCCGGACTGGTGTATACGCGTTTTATAAATTTTAGTGATGAGGAGAAGGACCTCTTCTACGATGCTCCGGCCTTTATCTCGGGTTTTGATTTTTCGTGATTCTGTTTTACAGGAATTCCGTGTGTGTTTTTTTTTATTATTTTTGCAGCCATAGGGGTTGTTAGCTCAGTTGGTTTAGAGCATTACCTTGACAGGGTAGGGGTCACTGGTTCGAATCCAGTACAACCCACAGAAAGATAGTAAGCCGGTTCCGGCCCGTCACTGACAGGCCGGAATTGTTTTATACAGCCGGTATTTTGTTATCTTTAGCCTGATACTGAAAACATAACAGGATAGTTATGCATGATTTTTTT
>CAZXSW010000092.1:0-7085 GCA_964642615.1 uncultured Rikenellaceae bacterium
TTTCAGTATGATCGACTCTGTTTCTTTCAGTGCATCGGTTACTGATAATATAGGTGTTGATACGGTCTATGCCGAATACAGTATCAGGGAAGGGGAATGGATAAGCATCGGGCTTGTGCCTCACGATGAAGATGTTTACATGACAGTTCTGAGTGTTGACAGGGAAGATTTCAGAGAAACAGACTCCTTGAGATACAGGATCATTGCCACTGACAAAGCCGGCAATCCAAACATAAGGATATCACCGGCCGAAGGTTATTATGCAGTCAGTATTGAAACTGCCACCGATCCTGCCGAAAGGTATTCAACAAACTTCTCAGATGCATCGGAAGATTTCTACCTCGAAGGTTTCAGTACCGGTGATGTAAATGGCTTTACAGATAAAGCCCTTCATTCTGAACACCCATATAAGAGCCCTGAAGAAGATGAAAGGGAATTCGATTTCTACGCTGTACTGCGGGTCCCGGTTATCTATGATCCTTCAGGACTTATAATAGCCTTTGATGAGATCGTTATGGTTGAACCCGGAGAGGAGGGAGCATTATTCGGAACTGACGATTTCTATGACTATGTGGTTATAGAAGCTTCTGCCGATTACGGAAAGACTTGGTTTGCTGTGGCTGACGGATATGATTCGAGGTACAGGAGCACATGGCTTAACTCCTATATGAGCAATATTGATGATGCTGGCAATTCACTGTATATGCCTTCGGTTACAGATATTAAGGATCATATAATATCGGCTGATCTGACCGGGCTCGTTGAACCAGGCACACCGCTTCTGATCCGTTTCAGGCTGCATTCCGATCCCTATGCCAATGGCTGGGGCTGGATGCTCGACAACCTGGTTATAAACCCGCTTTTTGAGACTGCTGAAGAACTGTATGAAGAAAGTCTTTCATATTATCCTAACCCCGGCAACGGAATAATAAACCTTGTAATACCTCAGTCGTGGGAAACAGATGAAGTTACTTACAGTATCTATAATACTTCCGGGACAATGGTGGCAATTAACAGGAAAGCAGATCCGGCGGAGCCTGTCGTTGATATCTCACTACTGCCTCAGGGTGTTTATTTTATAAGGATTATGGCCGGAAAAAGAATGGCCGTCTTAAAATACACCCTTATAAAGTGATGATGTCTGCTGTGTTTTTGTATTTACAGCCATTATTACCTCCTGTTTGCAAACATCATTTCAGTGTATGAGAGATGCAGGCCGGGGTCTGTTTATACATATTCACCCGACAGGAAACATAAGTTGTAAAAAATACCTAATTTTGCACATATTTTAAGATTGCCAGTAATTCAGAAAAGATGAGCTTTGTTACAAAGGTCCTGGGCATGTTCCTGGGCAACAAATATGAGAAGGACATTAAGGAGATCTCTCCCTATGTTGACAAAATACAAGAGGAATACGAAAAGCTTAAGACTCTTACAAACGATCAGCTCAGGGAATGCACCTTCGGGCTGCGCAGGGAGATCATGGCTTATGTTGAACCTGAGGAAAAAGAGATAAAGGCTCTTAAGGGGAAAGCTGATTCAGAGGAAGATGTTGATAGAAAAGAAGAGCTTTACAACCAGGCAGACAAACTTGAGAAGCAGATAAACGATAAGCTCGAGGAGATACTTGACAAGTCGGTTCCCAAGGGTTTTGCCATAGTCAGGGAAACAGCAAGGAGGTTCAAGGAAAACAGCCAGCTTGAGGTTACTGCCCTTCAGTACGACAAGGATCTTGCAGCAACCAGGGAGAGTATTACCATTGAGGGCAGCAGGGCTATCTGGAAGAACAGGTGGATTGCAGGTGGAAACGAGATACTCTGGGACATGGTACACTACGATGTTCAGCTTATCGGTGGTGTTGCTCTCCATAAGGGTAAGATAGCCGAGATGGCTACCGGAGAAGGAAAAACGGTTGTGGCTACCCTGCCTGTATTTCTTAATGCACTGGCAGGAAGAGGTGTTCACATAGTGACTGTAAATGATTATCTGTCAAAACGTGACTCAGAGTGGATGGGTCCGATATATGAGTTTCACGGCCTCAGGGTCGACTGTATAGACAAGCACCAGCCCAACTCCGCTGACCGGCGAAAGGCTTATAATGCAGATATCACCTTCGGGACCAACAATGAATTCGGTTTTGATTACCTCAGGGATAATATGGCTATCAACCCTGAGGACCTGGTTCAGAGGAAACACCACTATGCCATTGTTGATGAGGTCGACTCGGTGCTTATTGATGATGCCAGGACACCTCTAATCATTTCAGGACCCACGGCAAAAAGCGATACAAAACAGTTTGACGAACTTAAACCCAAGGTTGAAAAGCTGGTAAGCGCCCAGAAAAGACTTGTTACCCAGATTCTGGCAGATGCAAAAAAACTGATTGCTGAGGGGAATACGGAGGATGGCGGACTTCTGCTCTACAGAGCCTTCAAGGGCTTGCCCAAGAACAGCGCTCTTATTAAATTCCTTAGTGAAGAAGGAAACAGGTCCCTTATGCTTAAAACAGAAAACTTCTACATGCAGAACAACAGCAAGGATATGCATAAGGTTACCGATGAGCTGTATTTTGTTATCGACGAAAAGGCCAATTCCATTGAACTTTCGGATAAGGGACTTGATCTTATCTCAACCTCGGTTGAAGACGCCAGCTTCTTTATACTTCCCGATGTGGGTTCGAAGATTGCTGATCTTGAAAAGATGGACCTTACTGACCAGGAGCGGCTTCAGAAAAAGGACGAGCTTCTGCAGGATTACTCTGTGAAATCCGAAAGCGTTCATACCATGTCGCAGTTGCTTAAAGCCTGGACCCTCTTTGACAGAGATACTGAATATGTGGTAATCGACAACAAGGTTAAGATAGTAGATGAACAGACAGGACGAATTCTTGAAGGAAGAAGATATTCAGACGGACTGCATCAGGCTATTGAGGCAAAGGAGAATGTCAAGGTTGAGGAATCGACCCAGACCTATGCAACCATTACTCTTCAGAACTACTTCAGGATGTATCACAAGCTGGCCGGTATGACAGGGACGGCTGAGACTGAAGCTGGGGAGTTCTGGAACATCTATAAGCTCGATGTTGTTGTTATACCAACCAATAAGCCTGTTGTCCGTAACGACAGGGAGGATGTTGTATATAAGACCAAAAGGGAAAAATATAATGCCGTTATCGATGAGATAATGGATCTGAACGGAAAGGGAAGGCCGGTTCTGGTTGGTACCACTTCGGTTGAGATATCTGAGCTTCTGAGCAGGATGCTTAAGATGAAAGGTCTTAAGCATAACGTGCTCAATGCAAAACTGCACCAGCGTGAGGCCGATATTGTTGCTGAGGCCGGAAAGACAGGAACAGTTACCATTGCAACCAACATGGCAGGTAGGGGAACCGACATAAAACTGACCCCTGAGGTAAAAGCGGCTGGTGGTCTGGCAATTATCGGTACCGAGCGGCACGAGTCAAGAAGGGTCGACCGGCAGCTGAGAGGCCGTTCGGGCCGCCAGGGTGACCCTGGTTCCTCCCAGTTCTTCGTTTCTCTCGAAGATGAGCTCATGCGTCTTTTTGGTTCTGAAAGGATCTCGGGAATCATGGATAAGCTTGGTCTTAAGGACGGGGAAATGATTCAGCATCCGATGATCACCAAATCAATAGAACGCGCTCAGAAGAAAGTTGAGGAAAACAACTTCGGGATACGTAAGAGATTGCTCGAGTATGACGATGTAATGAACTCCCAGAGGGAAGTGATTTACAAAAAGAGAAAGCATGCCCTGCTCGGCGAAAGACTATCTGTTGATATTGCCAACATGATGTACGATGTAACCGGCTCACTTGTTGAATCATACCATAACGAGGGCGATTTTGAAGGATTTGATTTCGACCTGATACGTTCATTCTCAATGGATTCTCCAGTCAGATCTGACGAATTCGGCAAGATACCAACTGAAGAAATAACAGAGAAAATATACTCGAAGGTTCTCGACACTTACAGGAGAAAGGTAGATACGATCTCAAAACAAGCCTATCCCGTGCTTAAGGATGTATATGACAGGATGGCGCATGCTTATGAGAATGTTGTTGTTCCCGTCTCTGACGGAATCAGGGTCTTTCAGGTTATAACCAACCTGAAGGCAACGGCTGAATCGGAAGGCAGGGAACTATCGAAAGCCTACGAAAAGACTGTGGTTCTGGCCACTATTGATGAAGCATGGAAAGATCATCTGAGAGAAATGGATGAACTGAAACAGTCGGTTCAGAATGCTACATATGAACAGAAAGACCCCTTGCTTATATATAAATTCGAGTCTTTTGAGCTTTTCAAAACCATGCTCAATAAAGTGAACAAAGATGTGGTAAGTACCCTGATGAAGGGACAGATTCCCGTTCAGGATCCCGAGCAGGTGAAGGAGGCCCAGAGACGCAGGCAGGCAGCCGACATGAGCCGGGTAAAGGCATCAAAGAGCGACTTCACACAATACAGTTCCACAGCAGGTGGTAGCGGAGGTGGTGGCAGCCAGGCTGAAAAGAACCAGAAAGTGGAACCTGTAAGGGTAGAAAAGAAAGTAGGCAGAAATGACCCATGTCCATGCGGCAGCGGCAAGAAATTCAAGCACTGTCATGGAGCAAGCATGGGTGATAGCGATCCCGCAGCAAGGATAAATACCTGATCAGTATTTCCTTATATCTTCAACTGCTTTCTGGATCTTCTGGTAAGTAGCTTTTGTTACAGGTACCAGGGGCAGCCTCAGAATATTCTGGCTAATACCAAGAATGTTCATTATGGCTTTTATTCCGGCTGGATTGCCTTCAATAAACAGCATCTCTATCATCTCCATATACCTGTAGTGAATCTCACGTGCAGCTTTGAGGTTTGTACGCATGGCATGACTAACCATTTCGCACCACTGCGATGGGAAGGCGTTGGCCAGAACGGATATTACGCCTGAGCCCCCGGCAGCAATTACAGGAAGAGTGATCATGTCATCACCTGAGATAACCAGGAAATTTTCGGGTTTATCTCTCAGAATCTTCATTATCTGGTTCATATCTCCCGAAGCTTCCTTTATCCCGATTATGTTCTGGCATTCACCGGCAAGTTTAAGACAGGTCTCGGGAAGAATATTGCTACAGGTCCTTCCCGGCACATTGTATATAATAACAGGCAGAGGACTGCAGGTGGCAATTTCCTTGAAATGCTCAAAAAGACCGCGTTGATTTGGTTTATTGTAATAAGGAGCAACGGAGAGAATGCCATCAACACCCGTAAGATCCGTGTTCCTTATGCAGCTTACCACCTCCTGGGTATTATAGCCGCCAATACCGGCAACTACCGGAACCCTTTTGTCTACAACCTCCACAACCCAGGAAATCATTGCCTTTTTCTCATCAGCGGTGAGAGTGACCGATTCACCGGTTGTACCCATTACCACAATATAATTGACACCACCCTCGATAACATGGTTTACAATTCTTCCTACGGCTGCAAAATCAATACTTGAATCATTTTTAAAGGGTGTAACTATTGCCACACCTGTTCCTCTGAATTTTTTCATCTACTGGTTAGTTATTAAACTGCTTTTCCATCTCCTGAATCTATCATCTCAAGATATCTTACCGCCTCAATAAGGAAGCTTTTTATGTCCTGCTGTTTCATTTCAAGCATAAGGTCGAAAGGCAAACTTACAGGATCAGATTCATCATCCTTGATACCTACCTTGAAATGTGCAAGTGAAAGTGACGATATATACCTAAGGGGGAGAATGTTTTTAAAGTTAAGGTCGATAAGAACGTCATGACCTTTTTTAATAAATGAGACAGCATCTACGGAACCGGGAAGATAAGTGAAACCCAGATCATCTGTTTTCAGACATGTCAGATAACTGATCGCAGTATATGTGCCGGGCAGCTCCCTGCCGGGAAAATATCCGAGAACCGATACACTGATTTTCCTTTCTTCCATATTCCTGTGGAATTCTGATAACACCCTGAACTCAGCCGGATCAGACGCATCCCATACAATACCTATACTCTTCACTGATGAAAAGGATGAATAACGGGTCTTTTTTTTAAGCTTTAAAGACTTGCGCTGCAGTATATTCCTGCCTATTCTTAATCTCAGGCCTTTTAAAAATTCCATGTTGCAAACGTAACAGTTTTTTGTCAAAATAGAAGAGGTACAGAAATTATTCTTTGCCGATAATCTTAAGGAATTCATCTTCACTAATAAGCGGAACTTTAAGCTTCTCAGCTTTCTCCCTCTTTGAAGGACCTATGTTTTCGCCGGCAAGGATGAAAGAGGTTGAGCCGGAGACAGAAGAACCGTTCTTACCCCCGTTTTGCTCAATAATGGTCTTGTAATCTTCGCGCGAATGCTTTGTGAAAGAGCCTGATATGACAATGGTCTTACCCGTAAGGGCTCCTCCTTTAACCTCCTGAACTCTGGGTGCGTCAAGCTTCAGACCTTTTTCCCTGAGCCGTCTTATTATATCCCTGTTTCCTTCGTCGGCAAAGTAGGTGATGATACTCTGTGCTATTTTCGGACCTATCTCATTTATTTCAGTAAGGGTCCCGGCTTCAGCTTCCATCAGCTCATCCACGGAACTGAATACCCCGGCTATCGTCCTGGCCACTGTTTCACCTACATGCCTGATCCCCAGGGCAAAGATAACCCTGTGATATGGCACCTTCCTGGATTCAGCAATGCTGTTAATGATCCTTGCTGCTGATTTCTCACCGAGCCTTTCAAGCGGGATCAGCTGAGAAGGCGTGAGATCATATATGTCTGCAATGTTCCTTACCAGGTTATTTGAAAAGAGTAGATCAACTGTCTCTTCACCAAGTCCGTCGATGTCCATGGCTTTTCTGCCTATGAAATGCTCTATCCTGCCTTTTATCTGGGGAGGGCAATGCAGGTAGTCGGGGCAGAAATGACTGGCCTCTCCCGGATTCCTTACCAGAGGGGTGTTGCATTCGGGACAGTTGACAGGAAACTCTATGCGGGTGATGTTTTCCGATCTTGACTTCTCATCTACGCCGACAATCTTGGGAATTATCTCTCCTCCTTTTTCAACATACACCATGTCGTTTA
>CAZXSW010000093.1:0-1801 GCA_964642615.1 uncultured Rikenellaceae bacterium
GATCGACCCGGCCTATCTCCTGAAGATATTTATCAAGAGAAGGGGTATCACGGTTGGTAACCTGTTTGGTAATCTTTAATTGACGCATTGACAGGTCGTTTAGGGTTGACAGGGTTTCCGGACAAAGATTACAATGGTAATAAAAAAAAGTTCAATATCAAAAGTTTAGTTGATTTTTTTTGCAGTATGAAGTCTTTTTAATATCTTGCACAAAATCTTGCTATCTGATCACCGCGGATAAATCGCTGATTTATCGTGAAGCAAAATTTTAAAGCAAAAAAAGAATTTATTTGTTAATTTTATTAATATTGCAGCGGTTTTCAGATATGTAAACTATAGTTGCATATTCCCCGGGTTCATCTCATACCTTGTTCCTGGTTTCCATTAAAAAATTTCTCTCTTTCATTTATTATCATTAAAGCATGTACGACATTCTTGAGTTAAGTAAGAAATTGCTGCCTGAATTAAAGGATATAGCAAAAGAACTTAAAATCAAAAGGACTGAATCTCTTAAAAAGCAGGACCTTATTTACAAAATCCTTGATCAGCAGGCTATTGAGGCCACTGAAAAAAGGAATTCCCCGAAACCTGAGGCAAAACCGGCTGAGAACAAGATCAACCATGGAAACAGGGAAAGGGATGCCGCGTTCAGAAGGGGAAAGCGCCCCAGGACAATTAAGAACGAAGCCAAGAAACCGGTTGAGTCTGTTATGACTGTCTCGCCGGAGTCTGTTGTCAGAAACGAACCCAGATCTGAAGAGATATCTGAAAACACCAGGAAGAATGAAAAAAGGGAAGAGCAGGCCGATCTTTTCAAAAGTAACGAAACTCCCTCAGAAAACAAGAGATCAGGCGGTTGGAGACCGGATAACAGAAAACATGATTACAACAGGGGGCCCCGGTTTAAGGGTGAAGAACCTGTTAAATCCGGCAATTTTAAAAGGGAAGATGCTGTAACTGAAAATAAACTACCTGTAGCAGAAACCGTTCCGGCCGACCCGCCGGTGGTATCAGATGTCACCCTGCCCCCGGCAGAGATGATCACTGAACCCAAGGTTTCGCAGGAGCTTCCTGAAGTACAGCCTGTAAAAGAGGAAAGAAAGGAAAAACCTTACGAATTTGATGGTATTGTATATAATACAGGTGTCCTTGAGATAATGCCTGACGGATACGGGTTCCTGCGTTCGCCCGACTATAACTATCTGAACTCACCCGACGACATTTATGTATCCCAGTCGCAGATAAAACTTTTTGGTCTTAAGACCGGTGATACCATTAAGGGTAGTATCAGGCCCCCGAAAGAGGGTGAGAAATATTTCCCTCTTATAAAAGTTGAAGAAATAAACGGAAGAAGTCCCGATTTCATAAGAGACCGTGTTCCTTTTGACTTCCTCACCCCTCTCTTCCCTAATGAGAAATTCACTCTCTGCCAGCCGGGAGAAGGTTCTCTCTCTGTAAGGGTTATTGATATGTTCTGTCCCATCGGGAAAGGACAGCGTGGACTGATTGTGGCCCAGCCCAAGACAGGTAAGACTATCCTCCTTCAGGAAATTGCCAATGCCATAGCCAAGCATCATCCCGAAGTATACCTGATGATACTCCTTATTGATGAAAGACCTGAGGAGGTGACCGATATGGCCAGGAACGTGAAGGCTGAAGTAATAGCTTCAACATTTGACGAACCCGCAGAGAGACACTGCAGGGTTGCAAATATTGTTCTTGAAAAGGCAAAACGCCTTGTTGAATGCGGACATGATGTAGTAATTCTCCTTGATTCAATAACAAGGCTCGCCAGAGCCTT
>CAZXSW010000093.1:1901-7059 GCA_964642615.1 uncultured Rikenellaceae bacterium
CTTTCTTTTGGGAAAATACTTATTAATCAATCATATATATTTTTTTTACAATGGGAACAAAGAAATTTATAACATGCGATGGCAATCAGGCTGCATCGCACATTGCATATATGTTTAGCGAGGTAGCTTGCATATATCCTATTACACCATCCTCAACAATGGCGGAGTATGTAGATGAGTGGTCGGCAAACGGGTTGAAGAATATCTTCGGGGAACAGGTTAAGGTTGTTGAGATGCAATCGGAAGCCGGTGCAGCAGGAGCAGTTCATGGAACACTTCAGACCGGAGCACTCTGTACTACCTTCACTGCATCACAGGGATTACTTCTCATGATCCCCAACATGTACAAGATAGCTGCCGAACTCCTTCCGGGTGTATTTCATGTAAGTGCCCGTACCATAGCAGCTCATGCTCTCTCCATCTTTGGAGATCACAGCGACATCTATTCGACAAGGCAGACAGGTTTTGCACTTCTTGCAAGCGGAAGCGTTCAGGAGATAATGGACCTTGCCGGTGTAGCACACCTTACAGCCATTAAGTCGAGAATTCCTTTCCTTCACTTCTTTGATGGCTTCCGTTCCTCACATGAGGTTCAGAAGATAGAAGCCCTTCAGATGGAAGATCTGAAAAAGCTTATAGACACAGAAGCTCTCGACAGATTCAGAAAGAGTGCAATGAACCCTGAGCATCCAGTTACAAGGGGAACTGCCCAGAATCCTGATATCTTCTTCCAGGCAAAAGAAGCCATAAACAGGTTCTACGAGCCTATTCCCGACATGGTAAATGATTACATGGCCGAGATCTCAAAGCTCACGGGAAGGGAATACAAACCTTTCTGTTACTATGGAGCTCCCGATGCTGAGAACATTATTGTAGCTATGGGTTCGGTTACCGAAACCACAAAAGAGGTTATTGATTATCTTATAGAAAAAGGTGAGAAAGTTGGACTTCTGACGGTTCATCTTTACAGACCTTTCTCTGCAAAATATTTCTTCAATGTATTTCCAAAGTCGGTTAAAAAGATAACTGTTCTTGACAGGACAAAAGAGCCTGGAGCACCCGGAGAACCTCTTTATCTTGATATTAAGGATCTTTTCTACGACAAGGCCGATAAGCCCGTCATCGTTGGTGGCCGTTACGGACTCAGCTCGAAGGATACCACACCCTCCCAGATACTCTCAGTATTTGAGAACATGAAACTCAGCAAGCCTAAAAATCAGTTTACTGTCGGTATAGTTGATGACGTTACGTTTACATCACTTCCTGTGCTTCCCGAGATCAATGTTGCTACGCCGGGTACTTTCTCGGCAAAATTCTACGGTCTTGGTTCAGATGGCACTGTAGGTGCAAACAAGAACTCTATTAAGATCATTGGCGATACTACTGAGAAATATTGCCAGGCTTACTTTGCATATGACTCCAAAAAATCAGGTGGTATAACAACTTCTCACCTTCGTTTCGGCAACAAACCGATACGTTCACCTTATCTGGTCAACACCCCTGACTTTGTTGCATGCCATGTCACCTCCTATCTGGAGAAATACGACATGCTTAAGGGTCTTAAGAAAAACGGCACCTTCCTGCTTAACTCAATATGGGATGCTGAGGAGACTAAAAATCGTCTGCCCGACCATATGAAGAAATACATGGCAGAGAACAGCATAAACTTCTATATAATCAATGCAACCAAAATAGCTGACGAGATCGGTCTTGGAACACGTACCAACACTATCATGCAGGCTGCCTTCTTCAAGGTTGCTGATGTTATCCCCTATGCAAAAGCCGAAGAGGAGATGAAAAAAGCCATCTACAAAAGCTACGGCAAAAAGGGCGAGAATATTGTAAAAATGAACTATTCCGCCGTTGACATGGGAAGTGATGTAACCAAAATTGAGATTCCTGCCGAATGGGCTAAAATTAAAGTCACAAAACAGGCCGACACACGTGAAATTCCTGAGTTTGTAAAGAACATCATGGAACCCATGAATGCCATGAAAGGAGATGACCTCCCTGTAAGTGCCTTTGTGGGAAGAGAAGATGGCACCTTCCCTTCAGGAACTGCTGCCTATGAAAAACGCGGTATTGCAGTTACGGTTCCCGAGTGGCAACCCAATGAGTGCATCCAGTGTAACCAGTGTTCATATGTATGTCCTCATGCAGCCATCAGACCCTTCCTTATGACTGAGGAAGAGCTGGCAAATGCCCCTGAAGGCACCAAATCAATTCAGGGTATCCCCGGAGCGCTCAAGGCATATAAATTCAAGATTCAGGTAAGCGTTCTCGACTGTACCGGTTGCGGTAACTGTGCGGATGTATGTCCTGCCAAAAACAAGGCTCTCATCATGAAGCCGCTTGAGACACAGCTTGAAGAGGTTGACCGCTGGACCTACATGCATGAGACAGTCGGTTACAAGGATACTGTTGTTGATAAATTCGTCAACGTGAAGAACAGCCAGTTCTCCCAGCCTCTGTTCGAGTTCTCGGGAGCCTGTGCAGGCTGCGGTGAGACTCCTTATATAAAGGCTATAACACAGCTGTTTGGCGACAGGATGATCGCTTCGAATGCTACAGGTTGTTCTTCGATATACAGCGGATCTGCTCCCTCAACCCCGTATACCCACAACAGTAAGGGTCACGGCCCGTCATGGGCAAACTCGCTCTTTGAGGATAATGCCGAATTCGGATTTGGTCTTTCAATTGGCGCTAACATGCTAAGGGACAGGATTATCCGTCTGATGAATGAATCGCTTGGAAACGGTATTAATCCGGAAACCAAAGCCGCCTTTGAGGAATGGCTAAGGGAAAAAGACAATGCCGAGCCTTCAAGGCTTGCCTCCGCAAAGGTTATTGAAGCATGTGAAAAAGACGGATCAGCAGTTGCCAAAGAGATTCTCGACCTCAAAAAGTATCTTGTTAAGAAATCTCACTGGGTTATTGGTGGTGACGGTTGGGCTTATGATATCGGTTACGGAGGTCTTGACCATGTTCTGGCATCCGGAGAAGACATAAACATTCTTGTCCTTGACACCGAGGTTTACTCGAATACAGGAGGACAGGCTTCCAAGTCAACACCCGCTGGTGCTGTTGCCAAGTTTGCCGCTTCAGGCAAGAAGATAAGGAAGAAGGATCTTGGCCAGATGGCTATGACCTATGGTTATGTATATGTTGCCCAGGTTGCGATGGGGGCCAGCAATGCTCAGTACATCAAAGCCATCAAGGAAGCTGAAGCCTATCCCGGACCCTCACTTATAATTGCTTATTCTCCATGTATCAACCATGGTCTGAGAGAAGGTATGGGAAGAACACAGGCTCAGGAGAAATTTGCAGTTGAGGCCGGTTACTGGCACATGTTCAGGTATAATCCTCTTCTTGAAAAGGAAGGCAAGAATCCGTTCACACTCGACTCGAAAGAGCCTGATTGGAGCAAATTCCAGGATTTCCTCAAGTCGGAAGTAAGGTATACGTCTCTTATAAAGTCGTTCCCTGGTGAAGCCGAGATACTCTTCAAGGCTGCAGAGGAAAATGCAAAATGGAGGTATAAGTCATATCAGAGGCTCGCAGCAATGGTTTTTGAGCCTGAGACAAAATAGCTGAAATACAAGGCTTCGTACAACGAAGTCAGTAAGAGGGTGTCCTTTCGGGCACCCTCTTTTTTTCTAACCCCGTTGATACAGATAATGCATTTGCGGGTCTTCAGGTAATCGGTTCAGGTATCCCTTTGAAGACAGGTCGTAATCATTTATTCATCATGGATTAATAAGCAGAAGGCCGTCACTGAGAACAGTGGCGGCCTTCCTGTTAAATTACTTCACTTACTACCGGGTCCTCAATAAGACACCGCTCTTCATTCCTACATTGGTTGTAAGTCTGTAGATAAAAGTGGTACGAGGATATCCCGAAGCATCGAACTCAGCTGTTATCTGGTCGTACTGTTTCAGGTCAGCATCATAGATGACCGTAAGAAGCTTACCTGACTGGCTGTAGATCTCTATCCTCACATGTGTATCCAGCAGACCTTTAACCTGGAATTTCACTATATCGACGAACGGGTTCGGGTATACAGTAAGGTCTACCTCACTGAATTCCCCTGCCTTGATATCGCTAATGATCTGCGAATCGATGGCGGGATCTGTGTAAAGCATTGTCGGGTCGTAGTCGCTTGTACCGATGTACACCCTGCACTCGTCGAAAGCATTGTTGATTGCATCAACGGCCTGTTCGATGGCTGAGGGGGATATGATCTTCGTGGAAATCTGACCTCCAAGCATTTTGTTGGCCAGTTCGAAGAGTTCTCCTACAGTAACTTCACCACCGAAGTAATCAAGTATTGCTGACGGGAATTTGGTATATAGTTCAGTACCTGGCAAAGGTTCGTCTGACTTGCATTCACTATCGGCAGTGATAATGTAGATGTTGTCGATAGTAACGGTAGTCAGGGCGGGATCGTTCCTCATATTGAACCAGAGAACCATTGTCTGGGAAAGGAGTCCGTTACCTATAGTGCCATAGGTTGATTTCTTTGTTGAGAGAGGCACATTAGACCATGTATTTACCTGGGAGTATGTAGCGAATCCTTTCAGAGGAGCGGGTTTTCCGCCGCCGGGCAGCATATTGAAGACTGAGCCGTTGATCACGTCGGTACGTTTAAGGCGGAATACTTTTGCGCCAGCACCGAAGTCGACGAATTCCTCATAGGTTATTCCGTTCCAGAACGCGTTGTTCATAAGGTCGAGTGCAGTCTGGCCGTCGCATGTCAGTCCGCCGGTATTACCATAGAATCCCTGGGTATAGGTGCAGAAGTTTCCGTTTGTCTCACAAGGAGTAATAGTAACTGTGAAGCTACAGAAGTCTGTCAGCCCGAGGGCGTCGGTAACCGTATATGTAACGGTAGTGGTACCCCATCCGAAGGTATAGGTATCGAGGTTATTGATACCTGTTGCCGGCGAAGAGGCGATTGTTGCACCTGTCATAGTCCATGTCAGAGACACGATGTTGTTATTCGGATCGCTGAATTGAGCAGCAAGTCCGCTTACAGTCTGAGAGCAGGGAGTGATAACCGGCATTTCGGGGCAGGTCACTGACGGAGGCAGGTTGTTTAGGGTGACAGTCTCACTGTCAGGATCTGAACTGGTAGTCCCGTCGCTGGCGTATGCCGTGT
>CAZXSW010000094.1:0-6911 GCA_964642615.1 uncultured Rikenellaceae bacterium
CATTGGGAATGATGCCGTCGAGGATGGCTTCCCTTATGGCATTCTTTATTATACCAACTTCCCTGCCTGGTTTTATCCCGAAGGTTTTTATTATCTCTTCCCCGTCAACGGGCGGCTGGAAGTTCCTGACTGCATCCTTCTCCTCAATCTCTTTAAGTTTCTTCCTGACAAGACTGAAGTTTTCAAGATAACCAGCTTTTCTTACCTCATTACCTGATGTAATGTCAGCTTCACAAAGAAGCATAAGATCATCAATGTCATCACCGGCTTCGAATAAAAGCCGGCGGACAGCTGAATCAGTAACTACTTCCTGGGATAGAACAATGGGTCTGAGGTGAAGATCCACAAGTTTCTGGACATACTTCATCTTTTCATTCATCGGAAGCTTAAGGCGCCTGAAGATCCCGGGAATCATTTTGCTGCCCAGGTATTCATGGCCGTGAAACGACCAGCCTGTTTCCTGTGAATATTTCTTTGTCAGAGGTTTGGCAATATCGTGCAGCAGGGCAGCCCATCGAAGCCACAGATTGTCCGTATTAAGGGATATGTTGTCGAGAACTTTAAGCGAATGCAGGAAATTATCCTTATGAGCCTTCCCCTTCTTCTTTTCAACTCCCTTCAGCCTTTCGATTTCAGGGAAGACAAGAGCAAGCAGACCGGTATGGTCAAGCAGCATCAGACCTTCCGAAGGACGTTCCGACATAAGGATCTTGTTAAACTCCGTGATGATCCTCTCCATCGAAACTATACTTATCCTACCGGCATTTTCTTTAATGGAATCAAGAGTGGTTTCATCGATTGAAAAGTTCAGCTGGGAGGCAAACCTGATAGCTCTCATCATCCTTAAAGGATCATCGGAGAAGGTCTGGTCCGGATCGAGCGGAGTCTTTATCAAGCCGTTTTTAAGATCCTCAAACCCGTTGAAAGGATCGAGAAACTCTCCGTAATTATTATGGTTCAGGCTTACAGCCAGAGTGTTAATGGTGAAATCCCGTCTCCGCTGATCATCTTCAAGGGTGCCGCTTTCAACTGTTGGTTTCCTCGATGCCCTGTCGTACGATTCTTTCCTGGCCCCGACAAACTCAAGCTCATATTCCCCGTGCCTTAGCATGGCAGTCCCGAAATTTTTGAAGACACTTACCTTTATCCCCGGTCCTAGCTTTTTTGCCACCTTTCTGGCAAGATCGATACCGTTACCCAGCACAAGAATATCTATGTCCTTGCCGGGGTGATCCCTTTCAAGCAATAAATCCCTGACATATCCTCCGATAACCCAGGCCTCCAGATTCTCCTCAGTCACCACACCCGACAGGATACTGAAAATTTTGTCATTAAGACATATCTGCATATATAAATATGACAAATTGTTATGAAATCATGACAAAGTTACAATTAATACTTAGTTTTTTCGTAAATTATGATCGTATCAATGAGATGGCACGATCATTGACTTATAAATGAACAAAAGGTATAACCGGATGTTAAACAACAAAAAAGACTGAAATGATAGAGCATTTGACAAAAGAGACCTTCCTGACCAAAGTATTTAACTACGAAGTCAACAAGGAATGGAAATTTGAAGGTAGCAAACCCTGTGTAATTGATTTTTACGCTGACTGGTGCGGGCCATGTAAGATGGTTGCTCCTGTTCTCGAGGAGCTTTCAAAGGATTTTGATGGCAAGCTTGATGTTTATAAGGTGAATACTGAGGAAGAGCAGGAACTGGCAGCGGCTTTCGGAATAAGGAGTATCCCATCCTTCCTTTTTGTACCGGCCGAAGGTCAGCCTCAGATGGCAATGGGAGCCCTTCCTAAGGATACTTTTATAAAAGCATTCAAGGATGTTCTTGGGGTTGAGAAACAATAAAAAAAAAGATAATTTTTTCAAAAAAAGTTACCTTTTTCTGAAACAATTTGCATAACTTATACGTTTTAATACAAGAAGGTGTAGCAATCTGCTACGTGAGTTTTTTCACAGATTTAGGTTTAGGGTAGTAAAGTAGTTTGGCCGTCTCAGTTTGACTGAGACGGTTTTTTTTATCCCTTTAACGCCTCCGGCATGTCAGGTCATTTCCTTAAAAATCCCGTTAATCTCTTCTTCAGTAGTCCTGAGTTTTTTCTGACAAAGGCGTATAAGCTCGGATGCACGTTTTACCTCAGCCGACAACCTGTCGACATCGAGTTCTCCGCTTTCAATATTTGCAAGGATCTTTTCAATCTCCTTTACGGATTCATTGAATGAAAGCTCTTTTTTTGCCATATCTCTTATGTTTTCTGATTGTCTTTTTTGTTATTCATTTCCGGCCTTTTTCCCTGTTACCGTGCTGCTTATCTTCCCGTCCCTGAAGACTGTATCTATCATATCCCCTTCCCTGAGGAGGGCTGCTTCCTTGATGATTACACCTTTCATTGAAGTTATCGTATATCCGCGTCTGAGGACGTTTTCGGGACTAAGGATAGATAATGAGTTCTCCAGGCTCTCAACCTTTGTTGTCTTGTTCTTAAGTAAGACAGCAGGGTAATTCTGAAGATATTGTTTTTTGAGGGCAAGGGCTGAAGAGCGGTTAATGAGCACTGTTCTGGATGCAGAAACGAGCCTTGCTTCCAGGTTCGACGGTATACGTTCGGCCCTTGATATCATTCCCTTTCCCGTGTTGATTAGTCCTATGGTGGTTTGAGAAAGCAACTCCCTGAAGTCAGCTACCATCATTTTTGCAACAGGAATGAGTTTCATCTTGCTTCTGTCGAGGATGTTTCTGTACGATTCTAAAATTGTCCTTGATCGTTCAGCGATATCGTTACTCATCATCAGAAGATGATCTTCAGTCTCCGCCATAGCGCTTATAAGGAAATCGGCAACGGCAGTGGGTGTCTTAAGCGAGCTGAATGCCACCATATCGGTTACTGACTGGTCTTTTTCATGGCCTATGCCTGTAAGTACTGGAAGAGGAAACTGGGTCACGTTATAGGCTATATTGTAATTGTCAAACCAGCTCAGATCACTTTGTGAGCCTCCTCCGCGTATGATTGTCACAACGTCGAACATCTCTGCCTGTGATCCTATCTTATAAAGGGCATCGATAACATCCTTTTCGGTTTCGGCTCCCTGCATCGAAGCTTCAAAAAGTTCAGTATGAAAAACATATCCATAACTGTTGTTTCTGAGGTGATCAAGGAAGTCGCTCAGGCCGGCCGCATTTCTCGAGGAGATAACCGCTATCCGGCGGGGAAGCAGAGGGAATTCCATTTCCTTGTTCATATCAAAGATACCTTCCTCTTCGAGCCTTTTAATTATCATCTGTCTCCTGACAGCCATTTCTCCAATGGTGAATGCAGGATCAATATCTGAAACGACAAGGCTCAGTCCGTATAACTCATGGTATTCTATTTTTACCTTAAGCATCACCTTCATCCCTTCCCTCAGTGTCTGCCGGGTCATGTTTGAAAAATATGAGCTGATGAAGGACCATCGGTTGTTCCATATGATGGCACGGGCCCTTGCCTTAGGGTTTCTTCCGTCGGGCAGCTTCTCAATAAGTTCAAGATAACAGTGTCCGGCGTAGTTCTCCTTTAACTCGGCAATTTCGGCAGTTACCCAGTACATTCCGGGGAAGGTCATGTAAAGCGCGTCTTTGACCAGGAGCTGAAGCTCGGTAAGTGTCATCTTTTCATTCATGTCAGTTGCGGTGTTGGTCTTCCTTATAGCCGTTGCACAATCCCTTAACTTAATCCATTGGTTTCCGGGTAAAGCACGGAGGTTCCGGTCGTAAAACCTGACCAGCAGGCAGAATTCCCGGACTATTGCCAGAGATCTGGATTTTTCTCGGGATCCTGAACATTTATACTGTTCTTTTCCAGTGAGTCTATATAGTTGGTCTGCTGAATGTCGATAACCTTGCTGTCTGTCATTCCCAGCTTATATACTATAGAATATTTCAGAGTCCCGTTTTCGTTGAAGATCTTCCATTCACCGTCCTTGAGGTCAGACAGGTAGTATCCTGAAAACTGTAGCTTCCCGTTCTCAAAGTAGGATTCGAACTTCCCGTTTATTCTTCCCATCTGATACCATGCCTTCAGGCCTGGAGACCCGTCGGGATAGAACTTCAGCCATTCACCGTTCTTTATATCATTGCTGTAACTGATCTTTTCTGCAACAGTACCGTCGGGATAGTATTTAACCGTGGTCCCGTTCCGAAGGTTAAGCCTGAATTCCTCCTCACTCACCAGTATTCCTTCGGTAAGCATGGAGAAGAACTGCCACTTTCCCTCCTTAAGCTGGTTTATATATTTCCCTTTAGAAGCGACAAATCCGTTTTCGTAGTAAAGCGTGGCAATGGCGTCCATCCCGTTATTGCTGAATAACATAACTGACTTCATGGTGCCATTTTCGTAGAATCTCTTAAACTCACCCTCCGGTCTGTCGTCCCTGAAATATCCCTCGTACATAACTGAGCCACCGGGATAGCGGGTGACCCATCGGCCCTGTTTTCTTCCCTCACTGTCGGTCTGGTTGAGAGCCTGATCGGCAATCAGGGGCGATGAGAAGAAAAATAACATCAGAAGAAATGTGCACACTGATTTCAGATCCATAACGTTCCTTTAATAACTGTGATAAAAATACAAAAAAGCTAAGCAGCAACAAGCTTATTTCCTAAATGAAAAAGAGGCTCACCCTGCGGTAAGCCTCTTTTTTATTCCCTTTATTATTTTACTACTTCACTTCTTCAAAATCCACGTCAGTCACCTCGTCGCTGCCGGAGTCTTTTTTGCTTCCGGCATCAGGACCGGGTCCGGGTTCCTGGGCAGATGACGGTCCGGCGTTCTGGGCCGTTTTGTACATTTCCTCAGAGGCAGACTGCCATACTGTGTTAAGTTCGGCAAGGGCAGAGTCGATTGCTGAAACATCCTGCGATTTATGGGCTTCTTTCAGTTTTGAAAGTGCCTGTTCAATAGCCGGCTTTTTGTCAGCAGGAAGCTTGTCGCCGAATTCCTTCAGCTGTTTTTCTGTTGTGAATATCATGCTGTCGGCAGCATTGATCTTGTCGATCTTTTCTTTTGCTGCCAGGTCGGCTTCGGCATTTGCCTTTGCTTCATCCCTCATCCTCTTTATCTCATCATCGCTGAGACCCGATGAAGCTTCGATCCTGATCCTCTGTTCTCTTCCTGTGCCTCTGTCCTTGGCAGCCACATGAAGTATGCCGTTTGCATCGATGTCAAAGGTGACTTCGATCTGGGGCACTCCCCTTGGGGCAGGAGGAAGGCCGTCGAGGTGGAAACGTCCGATGGTCTTGTTCCCTGTCGCCATAGGTCTTTCGCCCTGTAAAACATGGATCTCAACTGAGGGCTGACTGTCAGCTGCTGTTGTAAACACTTCAGTCTTTTTGGTCGGGATGGTAGTGTTCGACTCTATAAGTTTTGTCATAACACCGCCCATGGTCTCGATACCAAGTGAAAGGGGAGTGACATCAAGAAGCAGGACATCCTTAACCTCTCCGGTGAGTACTCCACCCTGGATGGCTGCACCAACTGCAACTACCTCATCCGGGTTCACACCTTTGGAAGGAACTCTTCCAAAGAATTTTTCAACAAGCTGCTGTATTGCCGGAATCCTTGTTGAACCACCAACCAGCAATACCTCATCGATCTCTGAAGTCTTAAGACCCGAGTCGTTGAGTGCCTTCTGACATGGTTCTATACATGCCTGTATAAGTCTGTCGCATATCTTTTCAAAGTTGGCCCTGGTGAGAGTCTTCACAAGATGCTTCGGAATACCGTCAACAGGCATTATATAAGGCAGGTTTATCTCTGTTGATGTTGTGCTCGAAAGTTCGATCTTGGCTTTTTCGGCAGCTTCTTTAAGACGCTGCATGGCCATGGGGTCTTTTCTCAGGTCGATACCTTCCTCTTTAAGGAACTCTTCGGCAAGCCAGTCAACGATCAGGTGGTCAAAGTCATCGCCTCCAAGATGGGTGTCGCCGTTAGTTGACTTAACTTCAAAAACACCATCACCGAGTTCAAGTATTGAAATATCGAAAGTTCCTCCTCCAAGGTCGAAGACAGCGATCTTCAGGTCCTGTGATTTTTTGTCGAGGCCGTATGCAAGAGAAGCAGCAGTGGGCTCATTTATTATCCTTTTGACGTTGAGTCCTGCAATCTCCCCGGCTTCTTTGGTCGCCTGACGCTGTGAGTCGCTGAAATATGCAGGCACGGTGATTACGGCATCCGTAACCTCCTGTCCCAGGTAATCCTCGGCAGTCTTCTTCATCTTCTGGAGTACCATAGCCGAGATCTCCTGCGGTGAATACAGCCTGTTGTCTATCTTAACCCTTGGTGTGTTGTTGTCTCCTTTTACTACGTCATAGGTGACTCTTTTGATCTCGGTATTTACCTTGTCATAGGTCTCACCCATAAACCTTTTGATTGAGTAAACAGTCTTTTTTGCGTTTGTAATGGCCTGACGTTTGGCAGGGTCGCCAATCTTGCGTTCGCCGTTGTCTATAAAAGCAACAATCGACGGAGTGGTCCTCTTCCCTTCGCTGTTGGGTATTACTACCGGCTCACTGCCTTCCATCACGGCAACGCACGAGTTTGTCGTTCCCAGATCAATTCCAATTATTTTTCCCATTTTATGATGTTTTAGAGATTTCGTTTAATGACATTACAGTCAGCAATGATTGTGCCACTGAGTCATTTTTTATATTTCAGGAAAATATGGCACTCGTTTTTGATCGCGTTGCCTTTAAGGTGACAAAACGACAGTGCGAAATAGTCAGGAATCATGACAAAATGAATTAATATGTCTGTAATTTGAACCAATTTCGTAGCTTTGTCATCTCTTTATTTAAACCTCATGTTATGTCGGTACAAAAATCTGTCAAAAAGGTAACCACCCACGTCCTGAGTGAAATGAAA
>CAZXSW010000095.1:0-6721 GCA_964642615.1 uncultured Rikenellaceae bacterium
CTCACGCCTTCTTCTTACTTTTTACTTTTGTCTTGTTTCTTTTATCTTTTGTTGCCTCACGCCTTCTTCTTACTTTTTACTTTTGTCTTGTTTCTTTTATCTTTTGTTGTCTCACGCCTTCTTCTTACTTTTTACTTTCTTCTTCTGTCCTTTGTCCTCTTCTTTCTTCTCTTCTTCTTTCTCATCCGTAACAGCTTCAGCTTCATTTTCCGTCACAGCTTCAGCTTCAGATACAGCTTCCTCTTCCTTCACAGCTTCAGCTTCCTCTTCCTTCTTAAGCATATCATTATCAAGAAGTATATTGTACCATTGCATTATCTTCCTGATATCACTTACATAGACCTTATCTTTTGCATAGTCGGGAACAACGCCTGCAAAATATTCCTTAAGCGCTTCAGGAGTGCTTTTGGGATCAATGGCATGGCCGCCGTTCTCTTTTTCATGGATGCTGTCAAAGACCTTGCCCAGGGGAAGGTCTTCGTCATCCGTAAAGACCGAGATGTCTTCAAGCGAGCTCACCCTTGCGGAGCTGAAGGCGCTGCTTCGCCTGCCTGTTCCTATATGCTCTACTATGATCGAGTTTTTGCCCTGTGCCAGAAACCTGAACAGACCAGACTCACCTGAGATTGAAATAATATCCTTTAGTATCATTTTTGGAATTTTTGATGCAAAATTAACTTTTGTCTTCGATTATGATGCGGACATCCAACACTTTTTGATTAAAAGAGGCATCATACCATGTTCCTTTCCTTTTTTATCTTCTCGTATGCCTCGTGGACCTTTCTGAATTTCTCCCCTGCCTCCTTTTTCACCTCCTCACCAAGGTGGCTGACTTTGTCGGGATGATATTTCATTGCCATCTTCCTGTATGCCTTTTTAATCTCTTCATCACTTGCCGAAGGATCTGTTTCAAGTATCCTGTAGTAAGAATCGGTGTCGGGAATGAACATGTTCTTAATTGACATGAAATCGGAGCGAGATATCCCAAGGTATTCCGACATCTTTTCGATGGCCTCCATCTCGGAGGGATGTATAAGGCTGTCGGCCAGAGATATATTGAAAAGCAGGTGAAGAAGCTGCAGGCGCGAGGAGTGGTCCATATTTCTCCTTATCTGTGTACATACGTCACGTACCGGTATATTCTGCCTGAGGATATCCCTCAGCATGATAAGGGACTCACCGGCAGCCTGCTCTCCGAACTGCCTTACAAAAAAGGCTTTTACATAGTCAAGTTCCGACCTGACAACTTTTCCGTCGGCCTTCATAATGGCAGCGATAAGCACAAGAAGACTCATCCCGAAGGCTCCCGGTGTTGTACGGGTATCGGATGGGGATGTCTCTGCCATCTGTATACCCGAATTATCGACAACCGATCCGACAAGGAAGCCAAGAACGGCTCCTATTGGACCTCCCATCATCCAGCCAAGTCCTCCGCCCAGCCATTTCCCGAAGTTTGCCATTTAAATCACCTTATATTTAACTCCGACAGTAAATCCCTGTGGATATCAAGAACTGCAGGAATTATCATATCATTCTCTGAATTGTCAATAACATAGTCCGAACGGCTCACAAGATATTCATCATCATGCTGGTTCCTTATCCGTTCGAGCACCTGTTCGCGGGTCATCCTGTTCCTCATCATAACCCTTTCTATCCTTTCCTCCATAGGTGCGGTAACAGTAAGTATCCTGTCAACAAGGTCGGCTGCGCCGCTTTCGAAGAGTATTGCCACCTCTATTATTACATAGGGAGAATTCTGTCCTTCAGCCCAGTCCATAAACTGCTCCATCACCACAGGATGGACGGCCGAGTTGACCCTGAGAAGAAGATCCCTGTCGTTGAAAATAATTGCAGCCAGACCCGGCCGGTCGAGGACGCCTTCAGGATACATATCTCTTCCGGTGATACTGTTTATCTTTTCTCTTATCCTTCCGTCCGAATCCATAAGCACTTTAGCTTCCGGATCAGCAGAGAACACAGGAATACCCAGAACGCTGAACACTCTGCAAACCGATGTCTTTCCGCTGCCTATGCCACCTGTAACTCCCAGCATCATCTTTCTGTCACTCCTGCCCCTCATCTTGTCTTTCTTTCAATCAGAAAATCAACACTCGGCGGAAAAAATCTCAGGGAAGTGACAAACTCAGGAGTGTTAAGCACCTCAACAGGCAGCTTCTCTGAAGTCATCAGGTCGGTCTTTCCAAGATCAATCACGGCATCGAAGGGATAGTCACCCAGTATCTTGTAGTCGCTTACGGCAACAAAACACCTGATGGTCACCTCGTCGGGAAAGATCTTTATATCAATTGAATCAGGGACATTGAGCAGCCTCACAGGCACGGCCACCTCAGCCTCAGTGAACTGTTCCACAGGAACGGTGACTGAGACCCTTCTTTCGGAAAGAGTATAGTTATCTGACTGAACCAGTGGGATGGTCTTTTTTAAAGGTTCATTAAGTCCGGTGAACTTCCTGTAGCGTGTAGGAACAAAGCTCATGGTGTCGAGCATCATGGCTGGACCCGTAACAGTAACAGAGTCGGGATCAATGATTATCTCACCTTTTATGAAATATTGCCTGTCGGTGACAAGTTCAAGTGTAGGCTTTACCTCTATTCTCCGGCTGACCATCCTGTCGAGTGAGAAGAACAGTGTATCGGGCTTTATGGCTGTGATATCACATTCGGCCCTCAGCTGTCCGGCCAGCTTGGGTATAAGTCCCGAAGTCACAACATAATAACTAAGGTTCCTGCTTCCGGCAACCCTCATATAGTTGACCGATGAGATATCGATAACCACAGGTCTGCGTCCGCCGGCCACCTTAAGCTTAAGGATTGAATAACCCGGACCTTTAAGAAAGAGATCTAGCTTCTGTGGGAGTTCCGTGACCAGGGTCCTGTCCCCCGGAATATTTATATACCTGACGGGATACCTGATATCGGTGACGGTCACTTCCGAGAGGGAGTTGAGATACCAGAAGATAAATGAGAGTAACAGGAAAAGGAGAAAGACAAAACTATCCCTTTTGTCTTTCCCCGGTTCCTTTCCGGAATCTTTTACGGGCCATATCCTCCCTTTCCATTTCACACAGAAAATGTGTTTGCCGTTATTTCTGTTCGATGTCGGTGGGATCCTTCATGACGGCGCTCTTGTCGACCTTCAGTTTCACATCTCCTCCAACCTCAAGCATAACGTAGTTGTCCTTAACCTCGTAGATCTTACCGTAGATACCGCCATTGGTGATGACCTTGTCGCCTCTTTTAAGCGAGTTGCGGTAGTTCGAAAGCTCCTTCTGTTTCTTCATCTGCGGTCTTATCATAAAGAAATAGAACACAACAAAAACAAGGATGAGAGGAAGGAAGGTCACAAGGGGGTTTCCCTGTCCGGCTGTACCGGCTGCAGGCTGTACCAGGAGTGGTAAATAAGCTAAATTGATCATTATTTTGAATTTTGGTTAATTATTTCGAAGCGCTCACATCGGCAGTAATCTTCAGAAGCACAACCGGCACCTTTGCATTTGAATGCACCGATACAGTCTTGCTCTGTTTTCCCTGCCTCCCCGAAGTATCAAAAACAACTTCCAGTGTTCCTTTTTCACCGGCCTTCACGGGTCGCGAATCAAACCTCGGAACCGTACATCCGCATGTTGTATTGGCCGATGCTATTATAAGGTTGTCGGGGCCCTTGTTTTCAAAGCTAAAGGTATACGACACCTTCTCTCCTGCGGCCACTGTACCGAAATCGTGCTCATACTCACTGAACACTATGTCAGTGTTGGCGCTTACTATCGTCACAGCACCAGAATCTCCGCCGCTGCCACCCCGGCATCCGGCTACAGATAACACGAGAACCAGAAATATTAAAACTCTGTTCATTAATATATGTTAGTTTTCGTTTTCGTCTTCTTCAGTCACGGTCTCACCCACGAGTCCGCGGCCACTCTTGCTGAACATCCCCTGCTGCCGCATCTCCTTGACTATATTATCGAGGATGCCATTGACAAATGTACTGCTTTTTGAAGTACAATAATATTTCGCAATCTCAATATATTCGTTGAGGGTCACCTTGACCGGAATCTCAGGAAACTCAAGGATCTCGGTTATTGCAAGCTGCATCACCAGTATATCCATCAGTGCTATCCTTTCAACCTCCCAGTTGGTTGTGTTGTGATCTATAAGCTCAGAACATTTCTGTGTGTTAATCACAGCCTTCCTGAAAAGAATTTTTACAAACTCCCTGTCTTCATCATTTCTGAACAGTGGCATAATCTCTTCATCTCCGTCAGAACCGGCCCTGAACTTCTTAAGGGTCTTCTCTATCATGGCCGAGACATATTCCAGGTCATCGTTCCAGTAAATACTCATCTCCTCAAGGCTGGCCTGAAGCTCCTCAGATTCGATAATAAACCGTGTTATAAGTGACGAAACAAATTTCCTGTCAGCAGTGTAGCTTGACTGTGGCTGGGTCATATAATCAATATAGACAGGCCAGCTCAGCATGTTGTTGTAAAGAGACCTGGGAATATGCTTATAATGTGCCCACGAAAGTTTTGAAGTGTTGATATGGCTGTTGAAGGTCTTGTTCGATCTGAGCTGTGCAATGACCTGATTATCAATAAAACGACGGTTTGGATTAAGGTCTTCCGGAGTCGGCACATGTTTCTGAAGCGCAAGGTCCATCTTCTCCCCGGCCACATCAGCTATCTCCAGAACCAGCAACAACAGATAATGATACAGATCAAACGTTTTGGCGATACTGAACATCAGCTCCTTCTCGGCCTGCACCAGATTATTGTCTTCCCTGCGGTTAAAAGCATAGAAAGCCATCAGGGCTTTTATGCGTAGTAATCTTCTGCTTATCATTTAAAAAGAACCTCATTTTTCAGCTGCAAAAATACTCTTTTTAACTTAGCTTCAAAACTTATCTTAAAATTTTAAAGACAAACCTATTCTTCAGCATTGAATTGGAAAGAATAAATTGTTACATTTGACAATCAAAACCATAGCCTAACATAAACTAACTTAAAAAAATGGAACAGGAGACCGGGATTAAAGAAGTTGTTCACGGTAATGAAGAGAAGGGAATTAAAGAAGAAGTATTTACCAAAGTAGTGAGAGCTGGAAAAAGAACCTATTTTTTTGATGTAAAAGCAACACGTAAGGAAGATTATTATCTTACAATTACGGAAAGCAAGAAACATCTTGGAAAAGAAGGAAAGGTCTATTATGAAAAACATAAGATCTTTCTTTACAAAGAAGACTTTGAGAAATTTACTGAAGGTCTGAGGGATGCAGTAGACTATATAGGAAACGGCCTCATCGATGCCGAAGACTCCTACGGCGAGCCGGTTACTGCAAACAACGGCAATGAGACGGAGATGATATCGCAGGAGTTCACCAATGTCGATTTTGACGACCTCGGGAAGAGATAAAAAATGATTTCTGTCTGATGCCTGACTATATTCTGCTAGCCTTTTCGGTCATCCTGATGATAATCGGGATTATCGGATGTCTGGTACCGGTTTTGCCCGGACCTCCCCTTAGTTTTGTCGGTCTGATAATGCTTCAGATCACAAGATTCGGCGACTTTCCCTCGCGGCTGCTTGTCGTGATGGGTATCATCGCCGTAGTGGTCACCATTCTCGACTACGTGGTACCTATCTGGGGAACAAGAAAATTCGGAGGGTCAAAATACGGAATGAGAGGAGCCACGGTCGGACTCATAGTGGGCCTCTTCCTTGGTCCTGCAGGCATTATTATCGGACCTTTCGTCGGAGCTTTCGTGGGCGAGATGATATTCAAGGATGACATCAGCTATGCCTTTAAGGCAGGCTTCGGCAGCCTCCTGGGCTTTCTTACCGGCATCGGACTGAAGCTTGCTGCTTCCTTTCTTATGACGTTTTACTTCGTAAAGGAACTCATAGTGTGAGTGTCGGAGACCCTGACCAGTGAAACTGAGTCAGTGGTGAGTGTGGAAGTGAGAAAATCAACTTTCTAATCATTGCCGCTGCAATAATTATCGGGTTTCCTCATACTTTTTTATCACCCCAAACCCCTGAAGGGGCTTTAAAACCTTTGCATCATCCAAAGTCCTATCCCGGCCTTTCGACTTTATATTCATGCAGTGCGGGCGGCAAAACCGGAAAAAGTGCGAACCGCGCCCTTTTTTTGTAGCGGGGAGCCGCGTGTAGCGAGCGTAAAAAAAAGGGTGCGGTTGGTTTTTCCGGGCTCCTTTTCTTTGGTTCATTTAACTGCGTTGAGCTCGGCAGGCAGGCCTGCCTCGGTTCTTTTGGAGAAGCAAATGAACCGGAGCGAAGCGGAGCTCGGCGAAGCCAAATGAACAAAAACAAAATAAATAACAAAAATCAAACCGTGTCAATCTGGCATCATCTAAGGTTGCATTCTTACAATAAGGATTTTCAGAATAAGGTTTATGGCTTGAGAAACAAACAGTCCGCCCTGACTGGGCTCAATTATCATAATCTATCTGATCTCTACAAACAGGCCGCTCCTATGGAGCTCAGGAAAGTGTGAGTATGAGTGTCGAAGACCCTGACCAGTGCAACTGCGTCAGTGGTAAGGAAACCCATTCTATAAGATTAAGGTTACCCTGGAACCCTGGAACCCTGGAACTCTGGAACCCTATAAATGTTTTTACTTTTGTCTTTTGTCTTTTGTCTTTTGTCTTTTGTCTTTTGTCTTTTGTCTTTTGTCTTTTGTCTTTT
>CAZXSW010000096.1:0-6710 GCA_964642615.1 uncultured Rikenellaceae bacterium
AGAGATACCTGCCAGTTCTTGGCATGCTGGGAATAAGGGATATATGGATTCCGCCTGTCAAAGCTTCCGTAGTCCCTGTCACTCCTGCTGAAACGATTACTGCTCCATATGTCGAACCACACTACGACAGCCTGCCGGCACCGGTCAGGGTCATGCCCGACTCCCTGCTCAGGCTTGCTCCTGAAACCGACCGTGAAAGCCTTGGAGGAACAAGTCCGGTGGCAAAAGAACCTCCAATCTCACTACAGGTTGCCGTTTACCATAGCAGGGCCAGAGCAATGCGGGCCAGAAGAAAGATCATGAAAAATCTTGACCTGCCTGTTGAGATAATAATGCAGTGGGAATACTACAGGGTTGTAATACCGGGCTTCCAGACACGCGAAGAGACCTACATGTACTACCCCGAACTGGCCGGACTGGGATTTGATTCAATCTATATGATAGACAAGAGACAGGGGCAGTAATCTGACACCAGTATTATGTCCTGGCAAGACCTATGAAAGGGCACGGGTTATATCTGCAATCATGGCTTAAGTCTTGCCCTGAGCAGGACCGGATTATGATCGGAGTTTTTAAAACTCAGGTCATAACACATAATCAAGGTCATTTCAACGTTTGGTGAAAGCAGAAAAAAGTCAATAACCGTTGTCGGGGTAACCGCCGGGTCATAGGCAGCAACCACGCTTCTGTTCGAGGGTACTGTGCTGTCGTGGGCCCATATCCAGCCAGCCGGAAGGAAGCCATCATCCATGGCCATCTGACCGGTGTTTACCTGGTTCTCGGGGAAGGCGGGGATGAAGCCCGGAGGTGTCTGGTTCCAGTCACCACCAGCAATCACATAATTGCCTTTCGAGTATTCATCAAGAACGAAACGTCTGAGATATTCCATCTGCGCCTTTCTTATTTCACCCGGATCAAAAGCCTCATTATGTGTGTTTATTACTACAAGCTCCTTACCATTCTGCAGGCTGTAACGATTCACCATGAAACATCTGTCGAGCATGAACAGCTGTTTCGGGAAACCATAGCTTCCGGGGAATGAGAATCTTTCAGACCTTACAGGCTCATGCCTGCTTAAAGTAGCTAAGCCTGACAGGACCCTGCCCATAGGGTTCAGGGGTGGCAAAGGCACAAAAAACACATCATAGTTGGTTGCAAAATTGCCTGAATGAACCTTCAGATAATCACCGACCGAGGTAAACTGGTCAATCCTGTAACTCCTCCTGCTTCTTCTGTCAACCTCCTGAAGGAGAATGAAGTCGGCATAATCGTTTTGCCTGAGAAAGCTGATGACTGAATTCAGGTTGCTTATGCAATCTGTTCTGGGTGTAAGCACCTTTTCCCCTCCGTCGTAAAAGAAATCCATGGCTTCATCAAGGCCTGCATAACCAATGTTCCACGTCAGCAGACTGAATTCCAGGGTGTCGGAAACCGGAATGGCCTCTGATGAAGACGATAGAAGTGTCTTTTCTTCAGGCCTGTAATCACTGGCAAGAGCATACAATATCAATCCTGCAAACAAAGCAGCCACAAGGCCGGTAACGTATAATAAAACCTTTATTATCTTCATGGTAGTGAACAATAGGATGAAAAAAAGTCATTGCTTTGGTTGCCTATCCTTAAAAAGCAGGTCAGTAACCAGATTCAACTCATTCAAAAATAAGAAGATTCCTTAAATACGATACAGGGGAATGAATAAATCACAGGGAGACCTGGTAATCAGTTCTGAAAGAGATAATTTTTTATGCAGGGATCATTATGAAGTTGAAAGGCTCTCCTGCTGCCCATGATATATACTCTCCCTGTTCTAGCATGTCATCATCACCTTCTTCATAATACCAGTTTACAACAAGCCGGTTGTCTGTTAACCTGACCTGCATTAGCTTTCTCACTGCTGATATTATTAGCGTACTTTTGATTGCCTCAAGATATTCGATATGAAGGTCGAGGGTAGTCACTCCGGCTGGAGCACTTATGTAGTCATCGACCCAGTCCAATAAATAACCTGGCGGTTCCGGGATACCGTTCCCCATGAAACGTCCGCTGATAGTTATCTGGCCATCCTGGCCGATTGTGATTCCTGGTGTTTCCCCTGTTGCTGCAATATGTAATCCCCCCGTCTTCATTCCTCCAGATTTTAAAACCGGTCCCCTTCCCGGATTTCCATGCAATTATACGTACAACACGGATGAATTCCTCAGGGGAGGCGACTGATTTTGATCAAATGGCGAAATGAGTGGACGAAGCGGGGATCTTAAGGGACAAAGCGGTTAGGCATAAGTCAGGGAAATCAGATATATTTTCCGTAGGCTTTTATCTCTTCTTCGAGTCGTGAGGCCAGAAAACTGTTGCCCTTTTTAAGGGCATGCAGAATAAGTCGTGATTCCTCCCTGTAGTCTTCTTTTTTTCTCCGGCTCCAGGCATGAGGGGGAATCTGCAGGTTTGTTATCCTGTCGGCCAGTTTGACGGCCCAGACCTCTTCTCTCTGTTCCTTGATCCTGCCAAGGCTGTCGATGGTCTGTATCTCCACAGGTAGCTTTTCGTCCTTCGATAGTGCAAGAACCGCGAGGGCGATCTCCCTGCCGAATCTCTCAACGAGTTCATCAAAAGTCACAGAGGTATCTTCAAGAAGATCATGAAGGAGAGCAACCCTGAGGGCAAAATCGAGATCAAAATCGTCTCCTGAGTGAGGAGCGGCTATCATGATCTCCATTGCCACGTTGCTTAGATGTACCACATAGGGAAGCCTCGTTCCCTTAACCTTTTGTCTCTTCTCAAGGTGCCGGGCTGCCGCAAATTTTATAGCCTCCTGATAATGAGCCTGGATTTCCATTCCCGATTTTTCCTTAAATATACCAATTTTTATCCATATAAGACAGTAATCAGGCTTCCGAAAATGGACCTCTTCCCCGATTTATCCCGGGAAGGATCATAATTTCCGGATTAACTGAAAACCTTTATTCCGATAAGATGATATTTTAAAAAAAGATCACCATCCGGGAGTGAAGCTAAGTCCGAACTGAGCATTTTTAAGTCCCCCGTTCTGCAGAGGTATGGCATAGTATGGTTCAATCACCATATATCCAAGCAGGTTTACTCTCAGGGAAGCACCCGTGCTGAAGACAGGATATCTTACCTCTCCAGAATCGGCCATGGCATGTCTGTCTGTAACAACCGTGCTGCTGCTGTTCCAGGCAAGGCCTGAGTCGAAGAAAAGATTAAGGTCAATAAGAAACCATTTCGATTTGATGGCTGCCAGCCTTTCGGGTCCCGACAGCGGGAACCTCAGTTCTGCATTGGCAACTGCCACCCTGCTTCCTGTGAGTACTGAAATATTGAAACGATTGACATCGCTGAGCGCCGTATTTGTATAGGAGATATTGTTATAGCCCCTGATAAGCCATGGGTATCCTATGTAAATCGGTGGCAGGATTCCGTTTTCGGCATCCTGGCCCAGCATGGCCAGGTTGTAAAACCTGAATGCAAGGGTGAAAGGCCTGACATAGAAATATTGCCTGTAGTCGATAAGGGTGGTAAATATATTTGCGGCCCCGAAATACTTGTCGACCTGAAGTCTTGCCCTGTGCCCCTGCATGGGTGAAGTCATCCCCGAATAC
Source organism: uncultured Rikenellaceae bacterium (assembly GCA_964642615.1). GTDB lineage: Bacteria > Bacteroidota > Bacteroidia > Bacteroidales > VadinHA17 > LD21. Next base: position 3,618 of record CAZXSW010000096.1, read on the forward strand.
GAATTGTCCTCGACATATGCTGCCGAGATCTGCTGATAATTACTTCCCCCTGGAGGATCAAGCTTCTCCTTTTTACTGGCCAGGCCAATTCCGTTAAGAAGATAATAGTTGTTATACCTGTCGAGACGGTAGTAGTACCACGACAGAGATGCATTTGCTTCGAACCTCCTTGTCTGGCTGAGCGGATATGAAGCAAAAAGCGACACATTATCCTCAAACATCCTAAGGTAATCGATTACAAGGTTATCAACAGGAACGAGCATATCGTCGATTTGTACAGTATCCCTGGTAATGAACATATTCCCTGCACGGTAAGGTATATGGGAGAGTGAAGCACCCCATTTTACTTTCCCTTTCTGGTTGATATAAGCCGCCTGGCCGCCGAAATCGTAGATCTCGCCATTGAGTGAGAGGGATGAATAAAGCTGGTTATTACCTACCATGTCTGAAAAGATCATGCTAATGCTTCCTGCAAGGTTATTGCGGTAAATACCAGTTGAGACACCTATATTGGCATTGTTTGAAATATAATCGAGCTGGAACTTCGATCTGTAAGGCCTCATACTTATCGAATCGGCTGGAAGGACAGAGAGGTCATCCCTCCCAGTCAGATTGCTGTCGACAATATTAGCTGAGAAATGTCTTCCGGGGGGCAGTGTTGCAGCCGTGAAATCAACGGCATGGGCATCGACAGCGACCGGATTGAACTGATTGTCATATGCTGCCGCTATCCTGTAGCTGTTTTTCCAGTAGTGATTGTAAAGGATCAGGTTGCTGTCCCTGGCTACACTGATTGCCGGTGAATAGGGAGTGATGCCGCTGATCCCTGTCATGTAATCTGTAAGGCGGAATACACTTCCGCTTTCATTGTCAAATTTGTAAAGGTTACGGAACCCGTCGGCATCTGAGAGGAAATAGATAAACCTGTCATCTCCCGAAAAATACGGGTTCATGTTATAGGCTCCATTAAAAACATCCACTTTACGTATACTCCTGTCCCTGAGGTCAAGAACTGCAATGTCAAAGCTGTATCTGCGTGTGCCGCCTGTTCTGTTCATCTTCTCCTGTGAATAGACAATAAAACGGCCGTCAGACGACCATGAAGGGTGAAGATTTGACTCAAGGTCGTGGGTAAGCTGTTCAACTTCAAAGGTCTCAAGGTCGTACAGATAGAGGTCGCTTACACCCTCCTTCATGCCGGTGACCACTATTTTTTTCCCGTCGGGCGACCATGAAGGATTGGAGAATGAGGGGATACCAGGAATCACCGCCTCCCTGACAGACCTTCCCCTTCTGACATCGACGGTAACCAGTTTATTGGTCCCTTTGCTGAAGATAATAAAGGCAAACTTTTTGCCATCGGGCGACCAGGTCCCCGACGATTCAATAAAGTTAAAATCATCAATGTCGTTGTTTCTTACAACACTCGAAAGCTTTTTTAATACCTTCCCGGTGCCTGCATCGGCAAGGAAAAGATCGAGGGTGAACAGGTTCTTCTGTGAAAAGAAAGCGAAGTAGCGGCCGTCGGGACTCACTGAAGGGGAGACATTCATACGTCCGCCCACCTTTTCAGATACGAGTAGCCTGCCTGCAAGTGAATCGGCTTTGCCATTAAGTAAAGGCCTGTAATAAGTTTCCATTGCCGATTTCCACATCCCCGAAAGAGTCTTTTCATCAAACCCTATAAGTGAATCTGCAGCTTTACTGAACCCTATCCTTGACGTCTCAGTCAGAAGGGGAATCATAATACTGTCGCCCCAGGTCTTGCCTGCCATCGACCAGAAGGCGTGGCCATACCTGTAAGGGAAATACTTTGATTCGTTCGACATCTGTTTAAGTGTGGGGAAATCATCGTTAAGAAGGGCATCTCTCATCCACATTGCAGTATTGGGATCGACGCTGCCGATCGACAGATATTCAGCCATCCCTTCGATCATCCAGAGAGGTATATTGTTTATTGACATCTTCCTTCCTGAATCGGCATTAAGAAATAACTTATACTGAAAAGCATGGACGAGCTCATGTCCAAGAGTATGGTCGGTCTGGGCCAGCGACAGGGCCACGGGCATGATTACCCTGTTCTTAAGCGATTCGGTGACACCCCCCGTTCCTGTACCTATGATACCCGATATGGTATTGGTCTGCTGAAAATCAGGATGGTTACTATAGAAGATTATCGGGTTCCTGACGTTAAATGTATCCCTGAAAACTACCTGGTGCATCCTGTACCAATCCTCTGACCATTGCGAGAGGTTTAGTAACAGGGAATCATTCCTGAGGTAATGATAGATATCGAAATTAGGGGTTTGTGCAACATCAAAACGGAAGGACCTGTAGCCGGGTTTATTCCTCCCGAAATACTGAGCATTCGCCGCGGTGCTGAATAACAAAGCGGCCGACAGGACTAGCAGCAGGGATCTGATCCTTACGGTCCTGCAATATCTGGTAATCTGATACTTCCGAGCCATAACAAAAAAATTTAATCATGACACCACTTATACCTAAAAACCTTTCTGTCCGAAAAAAAAATTAGTTTCTGTTATAAATAAAAAAATTCACCAAAAAATATGCCATTTTTTGACACCCGTAATCGACATATCCCTTGTGATAAATACTTTGGAACTACAAAATACTCTTCATCAGCCCTGAAAGAAGCAGAAAAAGATAAAACATTTTTTAACTTTTTTTAATATTAATGAGCTTCTTTTCCTATTTTTACTGTTTAAATAAGTTACAAGGATTTAAAGAAAGGAATAATGAAAAAGACTCTTATCACAACTGCAATTGTTGTAGTGGCAGCATTGGCCGTACTTTTTGCATTTAACAAACTGACAACCAGAAAAGACAAATCTGAAAATTTTGTAAAAGCTGAAAAAGGTACTTTTGAGATCTCTATTTCAGTGGCCGGTGAACTGCTTGCAGAGAACTCGATGGATATAATGGGTCCGTCACTGGCAACCCAGCAGGGCCCCGGTGGAGGCGGAATGCGTGGTGGCGGAGGCGGAATGCGTGGTGGCGGAATACGTATATCCGAATTTACTATCCAGGACATGGTAAACGAAGGCACCATGGTTAAGAAAGGGGATTACGTGG
>CAZXSW010000097.1:0-6298 GCA_964642615.1 uncultured Rikenellaceae bacterium
CTATATAAAGAACATGGTTACAGGTGCAGCCCAGATGGACGGTGCTATTCTTGTTGTTGCTGCTACTGACGGTCCAATGCCTCAGACTCGTGAACATATCCTTCTTGCTCACCAGGTTAACGTACCCAAGGTACTTGTTTTCATGAACAAGGTAGATGCAGTTGATGATGAAGAACTGCTCGATCTCGTCGAAATGGAAGTTCGTGATCTTCTCAACTTCTATGAGTTTGACGGTGACAATGCTCCTGTTATCCGTGGCTCAGCTCTTGGTGCCATGAACGGAGAAGCAAAATGGGAAGATAAGGTAATGGAACTGATGGATGCAGTTGATTCATTTATTCCCATTCCTCCCCGTGACAACCAGAAGCCTTTCCTGATGCCCGTTGAGGACGTATTTTCAATTACTGGCCGTGGTACTGTTGCCACTGGTCGTATCGAAACCGGAGTTGTCAACACTGGTGATGAGCTTGAGATGATCGGACTGGGTGCCGAAAAACGCAAAACAGTTTGTACGGGAGTTGAGATGTTCCGCAAGATACTTGATCGTGGTGAAGCTGGTGATAACGTTGGTCTGCTTCTCCGCGGTGTCGACAAAAAAGAGATTAAAAGAGGAATGGTGCTTGCCAAGCCCGGTTCTATAACCCCTCATACAAAGTTCAAAACTGAGGTTTATGTGCTCAAGAAGGAAGAGGGTGGCCGTCATACTCCGTTCCATAACAAGTATCGTCCGCAGTTCTATGTCAGAACCCTTGACATTACCGGTGAGATAACTCTCCCTGAAGGAACAGAAATGGTAATGCCCGGTGATAATGTCAATATGACTGTCGAACTTATTTATCCTGTGGCTATCAATGTCGGTCTCCGCTTCGCTATCCGTGAAGGCGGACGTACGGTTGGTGCCGGTGCTGTTACAGAGATTTTGCAATAGCGGTTTTGGAAATAATAAACTATGGATGGTTGAGACACCGGAAGGTGTTTCAACATCCATATGAATTTACGGGTGTAGCTCAGTTGGTAGAGCACTGGTCTCCAAAACCAGGTGTCGGGAGTTCGAGTCTCTCCTCCCGTGCAATTTAAATAGTACTATGGATATAAAAGGATATTTCAAGGAATCTTATACCGAGCTCGTTCACAAAGTGACCTGGCCCGCCTGGAGTGAACTTCAGAACAGTGGAGTTCTTGTTCTCGTTGCCACGTTGATAATAGCTCTCATTGTTTCTGCAATGGATTTTTCCTTTAGCAGAATAATGGAATTTATATACAGTTTGTTATACTAAACAGGAGATATGTTCCGATGAGCGAAAATGTAAAGAAGTGGTATGTGCTTCGGGCTATTGGAGGGAAAGAGAAGAAAGTAAAGGAGTACATTGACAATGAAGTCGCCCGCCTTAAACTCGAAGAATTTGTCTCACAGGTGCTTATCCCCACTGAAAAGGTTTACCAGATCAGATCAGGCAAAAAGATAAGCAAGGAAAGGACCTTCTTCCCGGGTTATGTTCTCGTCGAGGCCGTGCTCGTGGGAGAGATACCACACCTTCTGAGGAATATACCTAACGTCATCGGATTCCTGGGTTCCCAGGACGGAGAACCCGTACCTCTCAGAAAATCGGAGATCAACAGGATTCTTGGTAAGGTTGATGAGCTGAATGCCAGCGACGAGGAACTTAATGTACCCTTCTTTGTCGGCGAATCGGTGAAGGTCATCGATGGTCCGTTCAACAGCTTTACCGGTATCATTGAGGAGGTTAACGACGAAAAGAAAAAGCTTAAGGTAATGGTTAAGATTTTCGGAAGAAAAACACCACTTGAGCTTAGTTTTATGCAGGTAGAAAAAGAAAATTAACAGAAGATATTGATAGTTGTAATATTCATAATGCTTCCTGAATAACTATCAAGCTCTCGCAATAAACACGCAAATACTAAATTATGGCAAAAGAAGTTGCTGGAATTATAAAGTTACAGATTCGTGGCGGAGCTGCCAATCCATCACCACCTGTAGGACCTGCACTGGGTTCGAAGGGTGTTAATATAATGGATTTCTGCAAACAATTTAATGCGAGGACTCAGGACAAGGCTGGAAAAGTCATACCGGTTGTTATAACAGTTTATACTGACAAATCATTTGATTTTGTTACAAAAACACCTCCGGTGGCTGTTCAGCTTCTTGAAATTGCCAAAGCCAAGAAGGGATCAAAAGAACCCAACAGGGAAAAAGTGGCAAGTATAACCTGGGACCAGGTAAAAAACATTGCTTCAGATAAAATGGGCGACCTTAATTGTTTTACAGTTGAGTCAGCCATGAAAATGGTAGCTGGTACCGCAAGAAGTATGGGGATCTCCGTAAAAGGACAATTCCCGGTAAATAATTAATTAGGAGAAAAAATGACTAAACTTACCAAAAACCAGAAGCTCTCCCTTGAAAAAATGGACAAGGAAAAGCTTTATACGTTGACAGAAGCATCTGCTTTGGTAAAGGAAATAACCACCACAAAGTTTGATGCATCCATCGACATGGATGTAAGGTTAGGTATCGATCCCAGAAAATCCAACCAGATGGTCCGCGGCGTTGTGTCTCTTCCCCATGGAACGGGTAAAGTGACACGCGTTCTGGTCCTTTGTACTCCCGACAAGGAAAGTGAAGCAAAGGAATCCGGCGCTGACTATATCGGCCTTGATGATTATATTGAGAAGATCAAAGGCGGTTGGACCGATGTCGATGTTATCATAACCATGCCTTCAGTAATGGGTAAAGTCGGTCAGTTAGGGAGAATACTCGGTCCTAGAGGACTTATGCCGAACCCCAAGAGTGGAACTGTTACCATGGAAATAGGTAAGGCTGTCAAAGAAGTGAAGCAGGGTAAGATTGATTTCAAAGTTGATAAAACCGGAATCATTCATGCCTCTATCGGAAAAGTCTCATTCGAGCCACAGAAGATCGTCGAGAATGCAAGGGAGTTTATCCATATGGTAAACAAACTCAAACCGTCTGCTGCAAAGGGAACCTACATACGTAGCCTTTTCCTTTCAAGCACAATGAGCCCTGGTGTGAAGATTGATCCTAAAGGTCTTGATGATTAATTTGTTAAGTAAAACTCGAGAAACAATTATGAGACGGGAAGAAAAAAATGCTATCATAGACAGCCTTGCTGAGAAACTAAAAGAGTACAGCCACTTTTATCTGACTGATACTGCTCAGCTTAATGCAGCTGACACCAGTGATCTTAGAAAAAAGTGTTTCGATAACGATATCAAACTTATCGTTGTTAAGAATACACTGTTCAAAAGAGCACTTGAACAGACCAATGGAGACTTTGAAGAACTATATCCGGTCCTTCAGGGTACAACCTCCATCATGTTTGCAAAAACGGGCAACGGTCCCGCCAAACTCATCAAAGAGTTCCGCAGACAGCATAGTAAGCCCCTGCTTAAAGGCGCATACGTTCAGGAATCAATCTATATCGGCGACAATATGCTCGATGCACTTGTCACGGTTAAGACCAGGGACGAACTGATAGGAGATATTATTCTCATGCTTCAGTCTCCTGCCAAAAACGTCGTGTCTGCCCTCCAGTCAGGTGCCAATAAACTACACGGTGTTCTTGAAACACTATCAAAGAAGTAAGTATTTAAAGTATAATTAATTAAAAATCCAATAGAAATGGCAGATCTTAAGAAATTTGCAGAAGAACTGGTCAACTTGTCTGTTAAAGAAGTAAACGAACTGGCAAAAATACTTAAAGAAGAATACGGTATTGAACCAGCCGCAGCTGCAGTAGCAGTTGCAGCCCCCGCTGCAGCAGGCGATGCAAAAGTTGCTGAAGAGAAAACGTCTTTCGACGTGATCCTTAAATCAGCTGGCGCACAGAAATTACAGATTGTAAAACTGGTTAAAGACATCACTGGCCTCGGACTGAAAGAAGCTAAAGCAGTAGTTGATGCTGCCCCCGGTCCGGTAAAAGAAGGTGTATCAAAAGATGAAGCAGAAGCTATTAAAGGTCAATTAGTAGAAGCAGGAGCCGAAGTTGAACTTAAATAAGTTATACCTCTGTATTGGGTGACAGGTTTAGTCCCGGTGACTCGGGACTAAGCCTTTTTGCATATTATTAATAAGTTCACTTAATCCTAAGTTCAATGTCGTCAAAAAATACCGAAAGAATAAGTTTTGCATCCAGGAAGAATCAGCTCGAATATCCTGATTTCCTGGAGGTTCAGTTAAAATCGTTCGGTGAGTTCTTTCAGTTAGGAACAACTCCCGAAAACAGGAAAAAAGAGGGTCTCTTCAAGGTCTTTACCGAGAATTTCCCCATCACAGACACAAGGAACAACTTTGTTCTTGAGTTTCTCGATTATTATATTGACCCACCCCGCTACACAATCGACGAGTGTATTGAACGCGGACTTACTTTCAGCGTACCGCTGAAAGCCAAACTAAAACTCTACTGTACCGATCCGGAACATGAGGATTTTGATACTGTTATCCAGGACGTGTACCTGGGAACAGTGCCTTACATGACTGAAAGGGCAACCTTTGTGATCAATGGCGCAGAAAGGGTTGTCGTATCACAGTTGCACAGATCTCCCGGAGTTTTCTTCGGACAGAGCGTCCATGCGAACGGTACAAAACTCTACTCAGCCAGGATCATACCCTTCAAGGGCTCCTGGATAGAATTTGCCACCGATATAAACAACGTGATGTATGCTTATATCGACAGGAAAAAGAAACTCCCGGTAACCACTCTGCTAAGAGCAATAGGTTTCGAAAGTGACAAGGAGATCCTCGAGATCTTCAACCTTGCCGAAGAACATAAAGTATCTAAGACAAACATCAAGAAACTTGTCGGACGGAAGCTGGCCGCCAGGGTCCTTAAGACATGGATCGAGGATTTTGTGGATGAAGATACAGGCGAGGTGGTTTCAATTGAACGAAATGAAGTGATCCTCGACAGGGAAACAGTCATCGAACAGGAACATATCGACCTCATTGTCGACTCAGGGGCCAAGGCCATCCTCCTGCATAAGGATGATTCTTCCCTTACCGATTTCGCAATTATATACAATACTCTTCAGAAAGATCCATGTAACTCGGAAAAGGAAGCTGTCATATACATATACCGTCAGCTCCGTAATGCCGAACCACCTGATGAAGCAACAGCCCGCGACGTTATAGATAAACTTTTCTTCTCTGATAAACGCTACGACCTTGGTGAGGTGGGCCGCTACAGGATAAATAAGAAACTGGGCCTCGAAACCGACATGAGTGTCAAGATTCTGACCCGCGAGGATATTATAAAGATCATAGGCTATCTTATTGAACTCATAAACTCCAAGACCGATATTGATGATATCGACCATCTGAGCAACAGGAGAGTCCGTACTGTGGGCGAACAGCTTTTTGCCCAGTTCGGAGTTGGCCTTGCCCGTATGGCACGTACAATCCGCGAACGAATGAATGTAAGGGATAATGAGGTTTTCACACCAGTCGACCTTATTAATTCAAAAACCCTTTCATCAGTTATTAACTCGTTTTTCGGAACCAACCAGCTTTCGCAGTTCATGGATCAGACCAACCCGCTTGCCGAGATGACTAACAAGCGCCGTATGTCGGCTCTCGGACCCGGCGGTTTGTCACGCGAAAGAGCAGGATTTGAGGTCAGGGACGTTCACTACACACATTACGGCCGCCTCTGCCCGATTGAAACACCCGAAGGTCCTAACATCGGACTTATTTCCTCCTTATGCGTGTTTGCCAAGATAAATGAACTTGGCTTCATTGAGACCCCCTACAGGAAAGTAAATGATTCAAAGGTAGATTTGAGCGAGGAAGGTATTGTATGGCTAAGCGCTGAGGAAGAAGAACAGAAGATGATAGCCCAGGCCAACGCCCCGATCCTTGATAACGGTAATTTTGAAAACCCCAGGGCTAAATGCCGCTACGAAGCCGACTACCCCTATGAGGAAGTAACAAAGGTCGACCTCATGGATGTGGCTCCGAACCAGATCGCTTCCATTGCTGCCTCACTGATTCCCTTCCTCGAACATGATGATGCAAACAGGGCCCTCATGGGTTCAAACATGATGCGCCAGGCTGTGCCCCTTATCAGTCCTGAAGCCCCTATAGTGGGTACCGGCCTTGAGGCCCAGGTAATCCGCGACAGCAGAATACTCTTTACTGCCGAAGGCGACGGGGTTGTTGAATTTGTTGATGCCAACGAAATAGTCATCCGCTATACAAGGACCGACGAAGAGAAATTCGTTAGCTTCGATGATGACATCAAACGCTATACACTTCCGAAACATA
>CAZXSW010000098.1:0-2004 GCA_964642615.1 uncultured Rikenellaceae bacterium
TATGTGTATAACAGGCTTGTCAGACTTTATAACTATGTAAGGGAAGCCTGGAGCGGGATTGATGTTCAGCTTAAAAAGCGTCATGACCTTATTCCGCTTCTTGTTCAGGCCGTTAAGGCTTATGCCGTACATGAGAGGAATCTGCTGGAGGCCATCACCGACCTTCGTACCCGCGGAATGTCTGCATCGAATGTCAGGGAAACCGAGGAGGCTGAGGTGGGTCTGTCAAAGGCTCTCGGCAAGCTGCTTGTAGTTGTTGAAAACTACCCTGAGCTTAAGGCCAGTCAGAACTTTCTGGAGCTTCAGAAGGAAATCTCAAAGGTTGAAAATGATCTTCAGAAAGCGCGTCGTTATTACAACGGGACAGTTCGTAACTATAACATCCTGATTGAACAATTTCCTTCAAATATTGTGGCAGGGATTTCGGGCCGCAGTAAGGAAGAGTTTTTTGATATAGGTAATGAATCTGAAAGGGCAGTCCCTGAATTCAGTATGTAATATCTTCAATATGAAAACAGTAGCTATCTTCCTTTTCTTACTGCTGACAGCGTTTTCAGCAAGTTCTCAGGAAAGGATCCTTTCGTATGATATCCTTGCAGAGATAGGAAAGGACGGAACCCTGACGGTCAGGGAACAGATAAGTGTTGTTGCGGAAGGTAATGCAATAAAGCGGGGTATTTACAGGAGTTTCCCCACGAAGTACAGGGACAGGCTGGGCAACCGTTTCAGGGTTGGGTTTGAAGTGAAGGAGGTACTTAAGAACGACTCTCCCGAGCCCTGGTTCACTGAGGAAAAGCAGAACGGTGTCCTTGTCTATATTGGCGACAGTAATGTTGAACTGACCCCCGGGATCTACAGTTACAGCCTTACTTTCACAACAACCAGGCAAACAGGTTTTTTTGATGACTACGATGAGCTTTACTATAATGCTATTGGCGGTGACTGGGCTTTTCCCATTGAGACTGCCACTGTCACAATAAAGCTTCCCGAAGGTGCTTCTGTTGTTCAGAAGGATGCCTGGACAGGCTACGCCGGGTCAACTGACTGTGACTGTGAGTTTAGTGAGGATGGGAATGTGGTCACTCTCAGGACTACAAGGCCTCTTCAGCCTCAGGAACAGCTCACTTTTGCCATGGCATGGCCAAAAGGATTCGTCGACCGCCCCTCATCCCTTATGCGGATGACCTATTTCCTCCGTGACAATCTGCATATACTTTTTGCACTGGCTGGATTGGCAGTAGTGGTCCTTCTATACTTCAGAAGGTGGAAGAGTGCGGGTAAAGATCCGGCTAAAGGAACCATAATACCTCTTTTCGATCCTCCTGAAGGATTCAGTCCCTCCGATACAGCATACCTTTCGGCCATGGGTATGAAAAACGAGGTGGTAACATCAGCTTTTGTTAATATGGCAGTGAAAGGCTACCTCAAAATAATAAAGACTAAGAAAAAATACTCCCTTGAGCTGGTCCCTGGTTCAGCAGCAAACCTGACCCCGGAAGAAAAGGCCCTGGCGACAGCCCTGTTTTCTGCAGGTGACCAGATAGAACTTGACAATAAGAATCACAGTATATTTCAGAAAGCAAGGGGTGAAGCAGAAAAGATCCTTAAGGCTAAGATGATACCTGCTTATTTCAACCTTAATGCAAAGCATCTTCTTCCGGGAATTCTCGTTTCGGTGGGCCTGGTTGTTATCACTTTTGTCATATCTCCCAACCCTGCCATTCCGTTTGTGCTTATTTTTCTTCTTACTGGACTGGCAATACTCTTTTCGTGGCTTATGAAAGCTCCGACACCAAAGGGGAGGGCCCTGATGGATGAGGCGGAAGGGTTCAAAATGTACCTGTCGGTGGCAGAAAAGGATCAGCTAAATATGATGCATGAACCCGATCTTACAGTAGAGCGTTTTGAGAAACTACTCCCTTTCGCCATTGCCCTTGGTGTTGAGAATCAGTGGGGAAAGAAGTTTGAGGATGCCCTCACCCGTTCCATGCAGGATGTAAAAAC
>CAZXSW010000098.1:2104-3470 GCA_964642615.1 uncultured Rikenellaceae bacterium
AATTTTGTTGCTTCACCTGATGAAGCTTTTTCAAAGCTTGACAAATGACAGGTGTCAGCCTGATTTGAAAGTATCCCGGGCTCAGCTATCGTGATAGCCTTTCTGAGTGAGTTCCATCGATCTGAAAGTGTTATATTTTCCCTGATCAAAGGGATAGTCCCAGCATCCAAGCGTGTGGAACATCTCACCCCCAAAGCCTGATTTGAACCTGTAAAGTCCATACATCGGATGATCGGGGTCGGGCTGGGGCGCCACACCGAACATATCATATTCGGTGCTTCCCATTTCCCTGGCTATTTTCATGGCTTCCCACTGAAGGGCATAGCTGGCCATCAGGTTCCTGTTTTCAGATGAAGAGGCCCCGTAAAGATAGGTTCCCCGGGTTCCGGCTATTACCAGGAACATCGATGCCAGTGGCATGCCATCCTTTTCGGCTATGAGAAGAAAGACATCAGCAGGAGACCGGGTGCCGGTGGCATCAACACTGAGAATGGTACTGAAGTAATCAATATCATGAAGATGAAAATGATTCCTGGCAGCAGTTTCACGGTACAGCCTGTACCATATTCCAAGCTCACCAATACCGGCAATGCGTACAGAAACCCCTTTTTTCTGTGAGAGGTTTATATTATACCTTGTCTTCGGCTTCATCGAACCGAGGATTTCGGACTTTGACCTTTTAAGGTCGACATAGATGGTGTTCGACGGAAGGTTGTTTGAAAAGGACTTTCTGAAGTTCCAGTTAACAGTACTGAAGTTGAATCTTATGTCCTGGACCTTATTCTCCGGAGGTCCCAGCCATGAGCCGTCAGCACTGTAGAAATCGGGATCCCCCGCCCAGTATGATTCCCATGCAAGGTCATATCTTATCATAATGCAGTCGCGCGGCAGGAATGAACGCAGGATCTCCGACAGTTCCTCGAGAAAAACTCCCTGCCGCTGTTCTTCGGGTTCTATTTCCGGACCGTAGGGAACATAGGCAACAGAGCTGTTTCTGTCAGTCTTTCTTATAAAAACGAGTACATCACCGTTTATGCTTCCCCTGATTCTGTCGTCCTCCCTGATAGCGCTGTTATCAACGCTGAAATCGATGGCCGTTGGAATAAGGCCCATCTTTCTTTTAACCTCCGACCAGAATGCAGTCTGTTGTACAATAGAGGTCTGGCTAACGTCTTCAATTTCCTTTTTAAATACTCCGCTTATCATTTCCCTTTATTTTCTCATTAGAATCTCAGCTTCCTTCCGGATTCTGCAGAATCATTCCTGAGCAGGCCGCTTTATCGGGCCAGGTTTGCTATCGACGGCAAAATAAAGGCTTACATTATTGAAAAGCAAATATTTGGAGTTTTTTAGAATGATTCCGTTT
>CAZXSW010000098.1:3570-6262 GCA_964642615.1 uncultured Rikenellaceae bacterium
CTTGTTGTACAGAAGTTCGGACTTTCGGTTTTTGATGAAGGCCTTAAGCAGACTCTCAGGCTTCCTTACTGTGAATTTGAGGATACTAGCAGCGGACATCTGCTGTCGCTGCTTCAGAAGGTAAGAAATGACAATGAAAGGTTTATCAGCGCGTTCATTTCGTCGGTGTTTTCTGCCGTGGTCGGGATAGCATTTCTTATCTGGTATGCCATAACAAAACACTGGGCGCTGATCCCGGTGTTCCTGATTGGAGTGGTATGGCTGGGGGGACTTACAGGGCTTCTGAGCCGCAAGATAAAAACCATTCAGCGTTCGGTGATTCAGGAGACCAACAAGATGAGCGGGGCCATAACGGAATCTATAAGAAACATTGAGTTTGTTAAGAGCATGGGACTTACCTGGCCCGAGATAAGGAGGCTTAAGACATTCACAGGGAATATTTTCACGCTTGAAATGGACAAGGTGAAAAAGATAAGAACCCTTTCCTTCCTTCAGAGATCAGTGTTGCTTCTTCTTAAGGAATCAATATTATTCATTCTTCTATGGCTCATCTTCAGAAACCTGCTTACCACCGGTGAACTGATAGCCATGCAGTTTATCTCTACCCGTATTATGTTTCCCCTGCAGGAGCTTGGTTCCATAATCCTGGCCTACAGGGAAGCAGAAGCCTCTCTCCAGATCTTCAGCAGTCTTATGAAGAAGGAACCCGAATACAGGCCTGATGAGCCGGTTGAGATCGGAGAGATTGAAAGTCTCAGGTTCGAAGATGTGGGCTTCAGGTACAGAAAGGCTGATCATGATGCTATTGAGGACCTGTCTTTCCGTGCTGCTACAGGGGAAACCATAGCTTTTGTGGGCCCTTCAGGATGTGGAAAATCGACACTTGTTAAGCTTCTTGTAGGTCTTTATACTCCAACGAGAGGAAACATTTATTTTGACGATGTGCCTGCCAGGGAGATCCGATACAACAGGATGAGGCGGCAGCTGGGCTTTGTAACCCAGGACACCCAGCTCTTCTCAGGCTCAGTCAGGGCCAACCTTCAGTTTGTCAAGCCCGATGCAACTGATGAAGAGATACTTGCAGCACTCAAAAAAGCTTCATCACTCAGTATTGTGGAAGACTCCCCGCTTGGACTTGATACCCTTCTGGGCGAAGGAGGTAAAATGGTTTCGGGAGGAGAGAAACAGAGACTTGCGATAGCAAGGGCTCTGGTCAGGAATCCCAGGTTGCTTATATTTGATGAGGCAACATCAGCACTTGATTCACTTACAGAAGAGGACATAGCCGAAACCCTGAGGGAAATTTCGGCCGGCAAGCGCCAGATCATTATTATGATAGCACACCGCCTTTCAACTATTATGCATGCCGACCGCATCTATGTCCTTGAGAAGGGCAAAATAACCGAGGAAGGGAACCATGAATCACTTCTTGGTAAAAAAGGACTTTATTACGCCATGTGGCGACAGCAGATTGGTGAGAGAGAGACGGTCCGTCGCAAAACCGCTTAATATTTATTCCTCACAATCATACTGAAAGATCTTTTTTCTCTCCCCCATTCATACTTTTTCTTTCATTGCCACTGCAGGAATGGATAGCTTGTTCCTTCATCAATTGTCCATACCGAGGTGAAGTCCCATCCTTCAAATGTAGCCTGTTGCATCATCTCCATGCTTGTTTTAGGGATGCCGTTTCCGGTGTCATTCTGGCCGGTAGTCTCACTGTCATAATAGCTTGAGATTACTTTGGCATTCACATTATCAGCTCCTACAAGGCCACCTGTATTAATACCTGTCACTTTCCCTGCAGCATAACAGTTGGTTAAATCGCTACCTCCACCAGAAAACCCGCCGATAGTAATTCGGGCCCCTGAAAAATTCCCGGCGCCAATTGTTACTAAAACATTACCTGTCGTATAACTGTTCTCAATAGTCTCTTCTTCACATAAATAACATCCACCGACAAAACCACCCACTGTTAATGCATCAGAGAACGTATCAAAAAGACTGCTTATGACAAGCTCAATATTCCCGGTTGAATAACTTTCTCTGATAGTTCCGGATGTGCTTTGTTCACTTACAAAGCCTCCAACACTACCTTTTGTCTGATTTGTATTTATGATATCTACTGAAGAGTGGCACTCACTTATTGTACTCCAATTCTCTAAAACCATTCCTCCTGCATCAAGCCATTGTTCACCGGTAATTGTACCTGATGTATAACAATCATGAATACTGCCTTCGTTGCTATATACTAATCCGCCAACCCTGGCTGGCCAGTATTTCATGTCGACATCTGCACGACAACTTGTAATAACTCCTTTATTATGGCTAACCAAGCCTCCTAATTGGCTCATATAGCCCTCAGTAGTTAATAATACTGAACAATCTTTGATTTCCCCTTTGTTAATACCAACAAGAGCAGCAATTACTTCTGTACCATATCCTGTTCCATGGATGCAAACATTATCAAGAAACATATTTCTAATTTCTGCCGCCTCACCTGTGCATCTGAAGAAAGCAATAATGGCACGTGACTGTGATTTTACTACACTAAGAGTTAACCCTGTTATTGTATGGTTATTTCCATCAAGAACACCATTGAAATTATTACTTTCATCTCCAATCGGCACCCATGGAGTGTCGGCAAGATAATCGCCAAGGTCAATATCGGCAATAAGCCTGTAGTGGGCAC
>CAZXSW010000099.1:0-6154 GCA_964642615.1 uncultured Rikenellaceae bacterium
CCTGAGCATAAAAAGATCGATGGCCCTGGGCTTACGGCCATTGTATCCATCGAGTACTAGTGTTCCCCAGCCCGAGTTATCATCGAGCCCCCTGTTGCTGCCATTGTTCCAGAAGATTCTGTTCTTGCAGGTGTTGGTGGATGCCACGGCTTCGTTAATGCCGAAATCAATACCTATAGCCGTTCCGTTCTTTACAGACAAACCCCCGCTGTATATGGCAAACTCTACTGTATAACCCTTTGACGATTGTCCTTCCAGGTTAACCCTGGCAGCTGATGAACGGAGTCTGGCCTCATATGGTCCGCTGCCTGTCACCTCTCCGTTACTGCCAATACGGATTATCATGTCGTCCTCTTCATTCTTGGGAAACTTATCATTGAACAGGTCAAGGAAGATCTCTACCCCGTCCCTGTCGACGGGTCGCTTTCCTGCGGTGGCAATATCGCTGTCGTCAACCTCTACAAGGAAATAGATAAGGGCTCCATCCCAGAGTGAGCGAACCCTGGCTCTGACCGGACAGGCCAGGTCGGTCGCGGCAAGACCGGCATTCATGGCAATGTCAATTACCGAGAGTTCTGCACTGTTCCATGCTTTTTCAGGCAGTCCGTCTGTTATAACTGAAGCCCTGGTAAACTGCGACATCAGGATTTTTGAGCCGGCATCCGGCTCAGGGGAAGTTGCCTTACCTGAATCAACAGATGCTGAAAAGGAAATGAGAAGTAACATGCATACTGTCTTAAGTGATGCATATGAAAGGAAATTGGTCATGTAATTAATCTTAGGTAATTTATATTCAGAAAATTATATATCTATTCCCCTGTTCCTGATCCTCATCGCCGAAACAACAAGGGTGCCCATAAAAATTATATATACCGCCAGTCCGGCCAGTGCAGCAAGCTTTCCTACTCTTAGATAGCCGGTATGGGCCAGGAGTGCTGCGCCGGCAAGCAGTAACCAGACCAGTGAATGGGCGTAGCGAAGTATCAGACTGGCCGGTTTTTTTAAAAGAGGAGACCTGGCTGTTTTAGGAAGGACAAAAAAATAAACCATGGCAATGACAACACAAACAAGAGTCCAGACAAGATAAGAAACACCCCACATTGCTTTTCTTTTAAAAATGTTATTCAAATATAGGAAATTATCCATCGCACTGACTGGCTGCCAGGTGCTCAAAAAAAAAGATCCTGCCGGTAGTATAGCCGGCAGGATCAGAATATAAATTCCCTTTACAGTTTCAGGTAGAACTTAACGAAGATGTCAGAGAGTACCCGAGACTACATCTTCATCGGGATTATAAACATTACCAAGATCACAGTTACTGAAGGTAACCGATGACGACGTGATGGTGCCGTTATTGAATCTTATCACACCATATCCGGGAGTGTTCCTCAGAGTACAATTCTGGATTGTAACCCTCGAATCTTCGCCTATAACAAGATTGGAGGGGTAAAAGTAGTATGAGCCTCCGTGTTCGATAATGCAATGCTGCATGGAGTTGGTCAGGGCTGAATAAATGAATATTCCCTGCCATGCTCCCTCAGTTCCGTCCATATGGCTGAAGCTGATTGGAAGCTCTGATGTCCCGTTAGCAATAAGGGTACCGGTGCTTTCGATCTCAATAAATGCATCATTGTCAAACAGAAATGAAGTCCCGGGAGCAAGTGTGAATTTCCGTCCAAAATAGACTCCTGATCTGATGAGATAAGGAACAGTAAGTTTTTTAAGGCTGATATCTGCCGTCTGGACATCCCTGAAGCCGTATGAGATCTCCACCCAGGAATCATTGTTTCCGGTAAGTTGTGAAGCTTCGTCAAGGATTGAAACCATGTCTATATTCTCAAAAACGACCGGAGCTTTTTCACAACCTGTTATTAAATTGTTGCTGAATGCAGCCAGGTTGCCCATGACATGCAGTCCGTTACCGCCCGAACCTGAAATAAGTGAATTCTTAATACTGAGCCTTGCATCATATTCAACATCAACAGCAGCATCGTAGGTGCCTGAACCGGCATTGATGACAGAGACATATTCCATCTGGTTATCGGCCCTTGAGGAATTATATTCGACACCTCCCCATGCTCCTTTATTGTTGTTATTTACAGGTCCGGTAAGGACAATAGGATTGGTTGCCGTACCCACCATCTTAAGGCCGGCATTTTCCTCCACAACGATCCAACCGTCAACACCGGTGAAACGGATAACAACACCCGGATTGATAGTAAGCAGGGCATTCCCCGAAACATAGAAAGCCCCGTCGATAATATAGTCGGCTGCATCACCTGGCACCCTGTCGGTAAGGGTACGGTTTGCAGTCATTGATCCGGAAAGGGTTTCAATACCCAACGTGGCTGTTACAGTATAGGTTACGTTTGAACCGTCCTCTGCAGTAACGGTATAAACAACAGGGTTTGTGAAATTCTGTGGTGTTCCCGATGCCGGACTGACTGTTGCTCCTGCCGAAAGAGAGATGGTTGGTACGAGGGCTGCCAGACCTGTTTCAGCAGGGACATCAGTAAGTACAATGGTCCTTGCCTGTTCATTGATAACCCCGGTGATGGCCGGATTCAGTTGTTCGAACCTGAATCCGAGGATCTTCTTTTTGCTACTCTCCGTTCCCTCTCCTCCTTCTTTTTCACAACCATAAAAAAGTACAAGTGATATTAAAAGAAGTAATGATGTTAGTTTTCTCATGATAAGATTAATTTGGTTTTATAACTATAGTTTTATTGATACGCCAAGAGTCAGATATGAAATGCCGTAACCGAGTTCACCCATAAGACCGAACTTCTCGTTGAGATAATACCTTGCACCCAGGTACCACGACCAGGCCACTCCGCTGGTGGATGCCGAATAGTCAATGCCGTTGCCGGCTGTACCAAATTCCTTTGCAGAAACAACATTGAATCCAAGCAAGAGTCCTGTATAGGTATCAAGCTTTTCGACAAGCTGGTAATGTAAGGCACCTCTTAACCCCAGAACAATGTTTGTGTATTTATATCCCCAGTCGTAGTATTCCCAGCGGGCACCTGAGAAGCCGGCATATCCTCCCACTCCGATAGAACTCTTCTCATCAAACAGGTTATCTTTCACTCCTACTTCGAAGGAAGCAGAAAGCGGTGGAATCTTGCTTGTGTAATAGCTGCCCGTATAGTAATTGCTGCCAATACCTATCCCGGCATTTATCACTTTATCACCTTTGTTAAAGGTATTCTGGGCGCTGGCCCCTGCTGAAAAAAACATAATTAAGATGACACAGGAGAATAGTACTTTTTTCATGTTAGTTGGTTTTTTTAGATTTTGTGAATAATATGTTTGTTAAGGACACAAAACTATTTCAGGTTTTTAGCCATTTTTACCCCCTTAAGGGGGTTTTTCCCCATACAATCCTTTTTGATTTTTGTACTGTAATTACTTATGAAGAAAACTTTGTTATTATCAGTCCTTTCCCTGATACTGCACAGTGCTGTTGCTCAGGATAATGCTTCTTCAGCCGATTCGCTGGGAAAGGTCCTTCTATCAGTTGGCCGCAACGACTATGCAGAAAGGATAAAGATCCTTAAGGAACTGTATGAACTCTATTCTGCAGGAGACCTGCCTTCAGCCCTAGGTGTTGCCAGGCTGCATATGCAGACAGCCGAAAAAGCCTGCATGGATGATCAGATCGCCGAAGCTGCCGGTAACATAGGTTATACCCTTTATATGCAGGGGCATAACGACAGTGCGCTATTCTTCCTTAACAGGGCACTTACGATCTATGTAAGACTTTCAGCAGATGAAGAAGCTGCCGTGACAAAAAACAATATTGCCAATATTTTCAGGATGACGGCACAGTACGACACATCGCTGGTACTTTACAATGAGTTGCTTGATTACTATGAATCGACAGGCGATAAGTCAAAGACCGCCCAGGTCCTCTCAAACATAGGATCACTTTATTATACTGCAGGCAACCAGGAAAAGGCAAAAGAATACACCCTTATGTCGCTTGCATCGCAGAGAAAGACAGGAGATGCAAGAAGCCTGGCTGTTTCGCTTGTCAACCTTGTTGTATTTTCGCTCAACAATTCAGAATTTGAAGAAGGGATAAAATATGGTGATGAAGCCATTTCGCTGCTGAAGGATATTGACAGGAACTACTATGCGGCAGCACTTATCAGGACGGGGTATTGCTATTATAACTCAGGAAAGAAGGAGAAAGCTCTTGAGTATAACCGGATAGCTCTTGATATATATAAGGAGAATAACAATTCGAAGGGCATGATGGAAGCATACAGGACCCAGGGGGATTATCTATACGATATGAAACGGTATTCCGAAGCACGGGATTACGGCCTCGAAGCGCTTCAGGCTGCAGACACAACCAACAGGCTCGATCTCAGGCTTATTTATGATCTGCTTAAACGCACTGCCATATGGCTTGACCTGCCTGAAGAAGCCATTAACTATTCACAGCTCCAGATTGATATGAAAGAGGCTGACCTTAATGACGAATGGGCCTCGAGGATAGCTGAAGCAGAGGCAAAATATGATTCTGAAAAGAAAGAGCTTGAAATAAGAAACCTCAGGGGACACCGCCGGATCCAGCTTATCCTGATAATATCGCTTGTCACACTTATAGCGACCGGAGTGGTGGCAGGATACTCATTTTTCAGGAACCAGAAACAGTCGCGGCTTCTTGCCCTGCAGCGTATAAGGGAACTGGAAAAGGAAAAACGTTTTACAGCCACCATGGCACTTCTTGAAGGCGAGAACACAGAAAGAGCAAGGCTTTCAAGAGACCTGCATGATGGTCTGGGTGGAATGCTTTCGGTTGTAAAACTAAAAATAGCAAATATGAAAGGGAGTCTTACAATACCCGAAGAACAGGTGGCTTCGTTCAATACAGCCATTGACCTCCTCGACGGTTCAATCAAGGAACTGCGCAGGGTGGCACATAACCTCATGCCTGAAGTCCTAATAAGATATGGGCTGCACCAGGCCCTCTCCGATTTTTGCAGAAATACAGGCAAGGTAAGCTATCATTTCTATGGAACCGACAGAAGACTTGACGATAAGCTGGAAATAGCAATATACCGGATTGTCAGTGAGCTCGTGAACAATGCCCTTAAGCATTCGATGGCAGATATGATCAATGTTCAGCTTATCATCGACGACTCAAGAGCCAGCGTTGTGGTCGAGGATAACGGCAGGGGCTTCGACAGCAGTACCGCAGAAGAGGGTGAAGGAACCGGACTTAAAAACATAAGGTCAAGGGTCAATTCACTTGGAGGTAAGCTTGAGATCTCCAGTTCACCAGGCAAAGGTTCCGAGATCAATGTTGATTTTAATTGTTGAAATCCATGTACAGAATACTTATTGTTGATGATCATCCGCTTCTTGCTGAAGGACTCAGATCACTTCTTGCAGAGTACAGGATCTCGGAAGATACCCGCATTGCTGCTTCAGCAGCCGAATGCCGGAAATTTCTCCGGTCTGCTTCTTTTGATCTGGTCCTTCTCGATATCAATCTTCCCGATGCATCAGGGATTGACCTTTGCAAAGAAATAATGGAATCATGTCCGGAT
This sequence comes from uncultured Rikenellaceae bacterium, assembly GCA_964642615.1. Taxonomy (GTDB): domain Bacteria; phylum Bacteroidota; class Bacteroidia; order Bacteroidales; family VadinHA17; genus LD21. The sequence goes on from CAZXSW010000099.1 coordinate 5,565, forward strand.
TTGCGGGTTCTTGCCATAACAAGTTTCAGTGAATTCTCGTGTGTAAGCAGGATGATGGCCAACGGAGCCTCTGGTTATGTGCTTAAGAATGCTATGCCCGAAGAGATTATAAAAGGTATTGAGACGGTGATGAACGGAGAAATCTTTCTTTGTCATGAGGTTGACATTCTTATTAACAAAACCACTGAAAAGCACATCTTTCTTACAAGAAGGGAAAGCGACCTGCTTAAGCTAGTCACGGAAGGTTATACCAACCAGGAGATCGCTGAGAAGCTATTTCTTGGCAATGAAACTATCAAGAGCTACAGGAAGAACCTCCTTTTCAAGCTTAATGTGAAAAACACGGCAGCGCTTGTCAGATATGCTGTTGAGCAGAAGCTGGTATGATCTGCTGAGTCAGCTATATCCTTCTAAAAATCGCCCGAGGCATTGCCAAGAATCCTGAAGTTGTATGTAAGCATGAACACCGGTCGTGCAAAGATGGTCATTTGATATCCCTTTATAGCGCCGTCTTCATTCTTAAAGAATACCGAGTAAGGGTTCTTTCTTCCGAGCACATTATAGACAGTGAATGAAAATGAGGAATGATT
>CAZXSW010000100.1:0-3094 GCA_964642615.1 uncultured Rikenellaceae bacterium
GCCAGTGCCGGAGGATCAGTCATACTGCCCGACAATAATCCGCATATCTCGAAATAGTTCTTTTTTAGTACTTTCCGGGAAAAGAAAGCGACAGCAAGTAATGGCAGAAGGGTTATCATGGCACCGTATCCCATCCAGGTCAGACCGTCACCAGATGTAAAGGCACTTACGAATTTTTCTCCCGCCATAATCCCGACACTGGCAAGAAAGAGGAGAATGCCCGTTTCGCGAAGCATCAGATTGGCACTTACCGTTGTATACGGAACCAGAGAGAACCTGTAACCGTATTTGCTGAGCAGTATGGCAACAATAAGCGGACCTCCGGCCAGACCCAGCCTGAGAGGATTAGGTGTTCCGGGGATGCTTACAGGTATGCTTCCAAGGATAACTCCCAGCATTATACCGAGGAACACCGAAATAAGATTGGGTTCGTTTAGTCTCTTAAGTGAATTACCAAGCTCGGTGGCCGTCTTTTCCACTGACTTCTCATCACCCACCACCGTCAACCGGTCACCCATCTGAAGCCTTACAGGAGGAGAAGCCACCAGCTCCATGCCTGAACGGTAAATCCTTGTTATATTGATATTATACCTTGTCCTGAGCCTGAGGGCACCCAGACTCTTACCGAAAACGGCAGGGTTGGTGACAAGGACCCTTCTTGATATCAGCTTGCCAGGCGCGGATGAGATATCCATCTGGCTTTGGGCACCAATCCTCTCAATCAGCTCGGGGATGAGTCCTTTTCCGGCCACTGCAAGTACAATATCGTTTTGTGAAATAACTGTGTCAGAAGTGGCTGATATAAGTTCTCCGTTATGCAGAACTCTGGAGATTACAACTTCTTCAGGCAACAGGCCTGAGATTTCATTTATAGTACGGTTGAAAATAAGAGGGTTGGTTACCAGCAGGTTTACCCTGTCGGGAACACTTTCTTCGGGATGCAGTTCCTTTTCAAGCATCTCCATCTCCTTCTTAATATCTATACTGAATAGTCTTTTAAGGAGTATCATGGAAAGAATAATACCCAGAACACCGAAAGGATAGGCCACTGCATATCCTATCCCCATATCTGTTATTTCAGCAGCTCCGCTTCCCGTTCCGGTTCCCGCCATGGCATTCTGGGCCGCACCGAGACCGGGGGTGTTGGTTACCGCGCCCGACATGATACCGGTCAGAAGCGGGAGTGGGGTTCCGGTTATGAAATGGATCAGAAGGGTTATGCCTGCACCCCCAAGGATAATGGCAAGTGCAAGGAGGTTAAGTGATATTCCTCCTTTCCTGAATGATGAAAAGAAACCGGGTCCTACCTGGAGGCCGATTGAAAAGACAAAGAGGATCAACCCGAAATCTCTTACAAACTCCATCACCTGATGGTTTGCCGTGAAACCCAGATGTCCGGCCAGTATTCCTGCAAAAAGCACAAAAGTAATCCCCAGTGATATCCCGAATATCTTTTGCCGGCCGAGAAAAATCCCGGCTGATATCACAACACTGTAAAGCAAAACGGTATGGGCAACTCCCTCCCCTGTGAACAGATCATTCAACCAGGTCATGGATAAACTATTTCAGGCAAAAGTATCTTAAAAAATCCTTATAGTGAAAAAAAACCGGCAATCCCCGACTTCCTTATATTGCCCGGAAATTTGATCTCAGTAATGGTGGTTTCTTCCCGGGACCTTCATCTCCTGAAGATCCTTTCAATCAATGTCCTGATTCTTCTTTCTGCACGTTGAGGTTCTTCACGCCGGGTCCTGCGCGGCTGGAAGACGTCAATTATCTCGTCGAAGAACGATTTCTCCCTGAAGTCGGGACAGTCGAGGGCATCTTCAAGTTCAGGAGGTAGAGGGGGGAATGGCTGAAGGTATTTTTCAGAAAGAGATCTGCCTGCGGCAACCTTATGCAGAGTGAGGGCAGCAAGTGGAAGGGCCAGGGTACTGCCCGAGCCATAGGATCCGTTGTTGAAATGAACAGCCCTTGTCGAAGCTCCTGCCCGGGTAACAACTACTATCCCGGGGGTAAAAGCTGCAAACCATGCATCGGAGTAGTTCTGTGAGGTGCCTGTCTTTCCGGCCAGAGGGACATCGAGCCCGTACCTGCCTGCTATGGAAACTCCCGTTCCCTCCCTGATGGCTTTCTGAAGCATGGCGCTCATAAGAAGAGATGTTCGTTCAGTAATTACCCTCTCTCCGGGACCTTTATCATGACTGCTGAACAGTATCTGCCCGTCAGCAGTGCTGATTGAATTGATCATTCTGATAGTTGTACTGTAGCCTCCGTTGGCAAAAGATGAATAGGCCTCAGCCACCTCCACGATGCTTGCTTCGCCTGTCCCCAGAGCAAGTGACGGGGTGTTGTCGAGCGGAAAGGAGAAACCAAGGGCTTGCCATAAGGTATTTACTTTATCAAATCCGGTAAGCATGTACAGGCTGAAAGTCGGAACATTCATCGATTGTGCCAGAGCCCCGGCAAGAGAATACTTACCTCCATAGGAATGATCATAGTTCTCAGGAGTCCAGGTATCAAGTCCGGCAAGTGTCACAGAATCATTGTCGAGATACTGACAGGGTTCCATCCCATCTTCAAGTGCAGCCGAGTAGAGAATGGGTTTGAAGACAGAGGCAAGCTGCCTGCGGGCAAGGACCTGGTCGTAAGGCTGGCTTTTAAAATCTATTCCTCCCACCCAGGCTTTTACATCACCGCTTACAGGATCAATAGCCAGAAGACCTGCATGAAGTAAGGTAAGGGCGTTAAGGATGCTGTCCCTTACCGACAGTGTGTCGGTGTATGAGCCTTTCCAGTCAAAGACCCTTTGAACTATCTGCTTTTCAGCACGGCCGGCCAGTCCCGACCTTTCGAGCTCGCTGATGGCAATAGCCTCAAGGGTTTTTCTCCCTGAAGCTCCTCTGTATTGCTCCCTCAGACGTCTCTGCATTAGCGGCAGGTGTTCACGGAATGCTGCCGTGGCATGGTTCTGAAGCGTCAGGTCGAGGGTTGTGGTGATAATAAGTCCGTCTTTTTCAAGATCAAGGCTTATCCCTGTTTCATCTTCCAGGTCGCGGAGGATGCCTGAGGCCTCATTTCTTACCTGGACAAG
>CAZXSW010000100.1:3194-6089 GCA_964642615.1 uncultured Rikenellaceae bacterium
CCTCCGCCTGAACTCCTGTCACGCAGTAACACTGATTTGAAGAACACCCTGAAGAGGCTGCGGGTGTCAATACCCCGGTGTTCGGCAAAACGGATGTCTTCGGTAGCTATAAGTGCATCGGCAAGATGTTCAGGTATCTCCGCGGACGAAATATTGGTACGGTTCTCATGGAAAAATTTGCCGACTGGTCTCCCATCGTTGGAAAGAACAACAGAAGCTGTTGCATTCCTGTAATCCTTTAACTCGTTAATTGTCTGCAGGTGCCCGAAAACTCCGGCAAAGACGGCAAAGACAAACAGGCCTGCCAGACACAGAAGTAGCACTGAAAGTTTAAGAAGTATCTTAACATAGCCCGGTAATCCTGTCTTCTTTTTCCTCATATAAACTTTTAAACGTTTTCAAAGACTCAAAAGTACATCATAATATGGAGTCGCACCTGTTTTTTCGGACTTAATCCGGATCGTGGACCAGAGCTTAAGATCGCCGTGCAGCCCGGTGAACATTTATATCAGCCTGTCTGTTATACCGGAACAAACAGGCTGAACAACATTTATTAAGATACTAGAGATGAAAAGGACAATTATAATAACAGGAATAGTGGTCGTGTTGAGTTCGCTGGCCCTGTTTCTCTTTTTAAAGATCACTACCGACAAAAAGGAACAGGCGCATAGTCTTACAAAGGTTATGAGGGGAACCTTTGAGATAGCAGTAGAAGAAACCGGAGAGTTAACTGCAGAACAGGCTCTTGAGATCCGTGGACCGGACATTGTAAGAAACAGAAGTTTCAGGGCGGCCGGCATAAGGATCACAGATCTGGTGCCCGAAGGAACCATTGTACAAAAAGGTGATTATATAGCTTCACTCGACAGAACCACGTTCGACAATAACCTCAAGGATGAGATAAACAACCTTAACAGGCTCCAGGAGGAATTTGATATGAAGATTCTCGATACGGCCGTAACCCTGTCGACACTAAGGGATGATATCAGGAACCAGGTTTTTGCAAACAGTGAGGCACAGATAGTTCTTGAACAGTCGATATATGAACCTCCTGCCGTTCAGCGTCAGGCAGGACTGGAGGTTGACAGGATGAACAGGTTTCTGGAGCAGAAACAAAGGATTTATCTGCTCAGGCTATCACAGGCATCTTCTGATCTCAGGATACTTAAACTGAATCTCGATATGCAGCGGCGTAAAGTCAATGATCTGAGGGAGGTGCTTGCTGGATTCACCGTGACTGCCCCGGATGACGGGATGGTAATCTACAAAAAGGACAGGACAGGGGTCAAGATCAGAACCGGATCAATGATGCATCCTTTTGACCCCGTAATCGCAACACTGCCCGACCTCTCATCCCTGCTTTCAAGGATCTATATAAGCGAGATAGAGATAAACAGGATAAGACCAGGTCAGGAAGTTCAGATAAGGACAGATGCCTACAGGGAAAAAGTTTATAAGGGAACTGTTGCAGGAATTGCCAACATCGGAGAACAGATACCAAACTCTGACTCGAAGGTGTTTGAGGTACTTATTAAAATCGGGGAGATTGATCCGCTTCTGAGACCGTCAATGACCACTGACAATAAGATTATCGTGAGGACATATAATGATGTGATATACATTCCATCAGCCAGCGTACACGCAGGACCCGACAATATACCCTTCGTTTATACCCGCGGCGGAACCAGGCAGGTTGTCCTTCTGGGTGAGGCTAACGACGATTATGTCATCGTGGAGAAGGGTCTGGATGAAGATGCTTCCATCTACCTTTCCACTCCGTCGCGTGCCGAAAGGTTTTCACTGGCCGGACAGGAACTGATCCCGGAAATACTGGAGAGGCAGAGAGTAAAGGAGATGGATCTTCTTCCTGAGATCCCTGATGACAATCTTCTGGCAGATGATTACATTACTCCTGTGACTGATGTGGGATAGACCCTGGAGTGTCTATAGGGCATAAGTTGTCATGATTTTTTCAAATTTCCTGACTGTTGAGTCACAGCCAGTTTTTTTTGAATGCATTTTGAAAACTCCACACGTATGATCCCTGTATATAATAAAAATCTAAAATCCTAGTTTTTCAGGTTTCTGATATCGGTTGATTTATATATTTTGATATGTTACAGTAAATACATAACTTTAGAATACTATTTTTTTGGTCTCACTAATAAATATAATATCATGGCAGGTTTTATTGATGAATTCATGAAGGAGTATGGTGGTGAACTGACAAATCAGATGTCATCAAATTTCAATGTTGACAAGGGTACTGTTCAGAAGCTTATTCCTCAGCTTGCACCCCTTATCATCTCAGGTCTGAAAAGGCAGAAAGATACTATGGGTGGTGATCAGAGGGTTGATCACATCCTCAATAAATATGGTAATCCTTCGGTTCTCAACAATATAAAGGACCTTGTTTCTTCGAAGGCAGGATCATCAGAAGTGGATGCAAACCTGGGAGGTCTTCTCGGTGAATCGGGAGGTGTTCAGGCAGCCAGCATGCTCTCCAAGAATCTGAATATAGATGCTTCAACAATAATGAAGATGATACCTGCCCTTTCACCCATCATCCTTGGTGCACTCTCAAAAAAGCGCGATAATGGCCGTGAAGGAATATCAGGGATAGGTTCCCTTCTTGATGCCGATGGCGACGGCAGTATAATTGATGATGTCGCAGGCTTTATTCTTAGAAGTGGTGGCGGACAGACAAAGGGTAAAGGGATGCTTGGCTCCATTCTTGGAGGGTTCCTTGGGCGCAAATAATAAAATACCTTTTTGACAGGCAGCCGGTGTTTTCGCTGAATTATAGCGGAAAGGATGAAGGCATAACATAAAAATCGTGTAAAAGTTAAGGGATCGTCCGTCTGGTGGATGATCCCTTTTTTCTTCTTAACACCT
>CAZXSW010000101.1:0-6068 GCA_964642615.1 uncultured Rikenellaceae bacterium
AGGGCTCCGATTTACATTATCGGGGAGATAACCGGCGACCACCGGTTCACCTTCTTCAATGGTAAAACCGGAGAAAAGCCCGTCGATCTTGAGCTTGAATCACTCTTTGGCAATCCGCCAAGGACGGTTATAACAGATACAACTGAAGAAACAGAATTCAGCAGTCCCGAATATAGTGCCAGTGAGATTCCGGAATACATTGAAAAGGTTCTGCAGCTTGAGGAAGTTGCCTGCAAGGACTGGCTGACCAACAAGGTTGACCGGTCGGTTACCGGAAGAATCGCCAGACAGCAATGCGCCGGACCGCTTCAGCTTCCGCTTAACAACCTCGGTGCCATCGCACTCGATTTCAGGGGTGTCAAAGGAATGGCAGTGGCAATCGGACATGCTCCAGTTGCAGGGCTTCTCGATCCTGCGGCAGGTTCGGTACTTTCAATAGCCGAAGCCCTGACAAACATTATCTGGGCACCGCTTGCCGACGGACTTAAAAGTGTATCACTCTCAGCCAACTGGACGTGGCCCTGCAAAAACAAGGGTGAAGACGCACGGCTTTACAAAGCGGTTCAGGCGGTCGGAAAATTCGCCACTGATCTTGGGATCAACATTCCCACAGGCAAAGACAGCCTTTCAATGACACAGAAATATCCCGATCAGTCGGTTCTTTCGCCCGGAACAGTAATAATCTCCGCTGCTGCCGAAATAAGAAACATCAGAAAGATTGTCGAGCCCGTATTGGTGAATGACCCCTATACCAGCCTGATCTATATCGATATGAGCAGGGACGGATTCAGGACAGGCGGAAGCTGTTTTTCACAGATAATGAACAGTATAGGCGGCGAAGCTCCCACTGTTGCTGATCCGGCTTATTTTGCAGAAGCCTTCAACACGGTACAGTATCTTATTAATAACGGCAAGATACTGGCAGGACATGATATCTCGGCCGGAGGAATGCTGACTACCCTCCTCGAAATGTGCTTTTCGAATACTGAGGGAGGAGCTGCAATCGACCTTTCAGCCCTTAACGAAAACGATACGGTAAAGATCCTTTTCAGCCAGAATCCGGGAATCATAATTCAGGTGAAGGACGTGAACGAAATAGCTGAGATACTTCTCGAACATGGCGTCTCCTATCTGGCAATAGGGCACCCTGTCAATGGAAGAACGCTGAAAGTTGCAAACAATGACGAAACTTATTCCTTCGACATCGACCGTCTCAGGGATCAGTGGTTCCATACTTCCTGGCTTTTTGACCGCATCCAGAGCGGCAGCGAATCGGCCCGGGAGAGATATGAGACTTACGGTAAGAGTCCTCTCAGAATTGACCTGGGAAGTTGCCAGGGAACCTTCAAGGCGCTTGGAATATCTCCCGACCGCAGGAAAAAATGGGGTACAAGGGCAGCCATAATCCGTGAAAAAGGAGTCAATGGCGACAGGGAAATGGCATATGCATTATGGCTGGCCGGATTTGATGTGAAGGATGTTCACATGACCGACCTTATAAGCGGCAGGGAAACTCTTGATGATCTAAACATGATTGTGTTTGTCGGTGGTTTTTCAAACTCTGATGTTCTTGGTTCAGCAAAGGGCTGGGCAGGAGCATTCAAATACAATGATAAGGCGCGGAAGGCTCTGCAGGATTTCTATTCGAGGCCCGACACCCTGTCGCTTGGAGTATGTAACGGGTGCCAGCTTATGGCTGAGCTCGACCTTATATATCCTGAACATAAGAAGAAGGTGAAGCTTCTTCACAACAAATCAGGAAAATTCGAATCCTCGTTTCTGGGTGTGAAAATCCCTTCCAACAATTCGGTAATGCTTGGGAACATGGCAGGAATGGAACTGGGTATCTGGGTGGCACACGGCGAAGGGCAATTCAGCCTTCCAAATCCTGAAGAGAAGTACCATATTGTACTCAAATACAGCAGAAGTACTTATCCGGCAAATCCGAATGGTTCCGCTTATGATGTAGCCGGGCTATGCTCTGACGACGGACGCCATCTTATAATGATGCCTCACCTGGAAAGATCTTTCTTCCCGTGGCAATGCGGATATTATCCATCAAAGAGAAGACAGGATGAAGTCACGCCATGGATCAAAGCCTTCGTAAATGCGAGGCTTTGGATTGAGGCAAAAGTCAGCGCGTCATCGGAGTGAGTATCACCGAAACCAGTTTGGTGTCGATACTCTCCCCTTTGCTGTTGTTCATTGCTTCCTTAGGCAGAATTTTTTCACTTATCACCTGGATACTGTATTCCCCGGGTTCTGAAAAATAGAACGATCCGGCATAGGAATCAGCCCTGAAGTAAGGGAATGAAACTTCTTTAGAATCAAGTACCACTCTGTCGATAGCGGGGTCGACTTCAATAAGCTTGTCGAGAAGACTTATCCTCACAGAGTTGATGTAACTTAGATCAGTAGTATCCCTGGTTGCACTTGAAAGCCATACCTTGTAGGTTCCAGGCTCCGACACAAAAACTTTCCATTCAGCAGTATTGCTTTCAGGATTGTCATCGTCACTGTAGCATGCAGCGTCGTCGAGGCTAAGCGCAAAGGTGCCGTCTGATTCCTGCACCACAGCGTTTTCCGATACTTTTATCTTCGGAGAATCGCTTCCGCACGACCAGACCAACAGCATAACAACACTAAAAAGGGTAAAGATTTTTCCTTTCATATTATGGTATTTTTTGACTAACAACTTTATTAGAACGTAATATTAACATTTAGAGTATGCATTCAGTTCACGAAAAATGCAAATATAGTACCAACATTTTGTACACAAATGAAGAAGTTATTAACAATTTTAGTAAAATGGTGATCATAAGGATGCTGCAGACTCTCTTACAATCTTTTTTTTATGCCGTGAGGGATTTTTTTTTAGTGCCGGTGCATCAGCGATTGCTTCTGCCACCAATTCGGCAATATCCACCACCCTGGTACTGGTCGCCTGAGCAAGGGTCTTTTTGCACAGGGGGCAGGCAGTAATAAGTGAATCAGGGTCATTTGCAGTCAGTTTGGCCGTGACATCCTCAGCTATTCCGCGCCTCTTCTCATGGCTGAGCATTATATTGCCCAGACTGCCGCCGCAGCATAATGAATTCTCATCATCATAACCGGTTGGCTCCAGTGTTGCCACATGCCTGATAACTTCTTTAGGCTCCTCAAACACCCCTGAACGCCGGCCGAGTTCGCATGGAGTATGGTAGGTGACACGTTTCTGAAGGAAATTCATATTTACAAGACCTTCATCAATAAGGTTTTTTATAAACTGCGAATGATGAAGAACTTCGACATCAAGGTAATAGCTTTCACGGAACACTTTATAGCAAATAGGACACGATGTTACCAGGGTATGTGCGCCGGATTTCCAGATAAGCTGAGAATTAAAGTTGATAAGCTCCCTGGCTTCCCTGTCATTTCCTGCCAGCATCAGGGGTCTGCCGCAGCAAGCTCCCCCATCTTCGTCAATGAACGACCAGTTAAGTCCTGATGCATCCAGAATCTTCACCATGGCTTTTTTGATTGAAGGAGTAAGATGTGTCATGCACCCGGCAAAGTAAAGCACATCAGCCGTCTTCGATGCCGGTTCGGGAAGAAAATCATAGGATGGCCTGTTATCCTGCTTCGGTGCAGGTACATTCATCCTGTTTCTGAAATATCCTTTCCAGCTGTTCTCGTACAATCGCTCATTTTCTTCGATTCGCCTGCCGATCATTCTTATAGGAGATATCTCAATGCCAACCGGGCATATCTGATCACACCTGCCGCACATCAGGCAGTTGTGGGCAATGTCGTGAATGTAATCATTGTTCCTGATTCCCTTCATCAGATATGTCGCCTGAATTGTGTGAATACCTGCAGAGAAACCAAGCTGGCAAACATCGATGCACATTCCGCAGGATGAACATGAGTGGACTTCCACCTCTGAAAAGCTTCCGGGCTTGTCGCCTGTCCTGATTCCCGAGTTTCTCATAAATATAAGGAACAGCTCGGTTGGTATGTGGAGGTATCTGGTCAGGGGCAGCAAAACGAAAAAGGTACCAAGCGACAGCGAATACAGCCACCAGAAAGGATATGCAAGTTCATTCGCAGGAAGAAAGGATGCAAGGGCAGCACCCAGGTTTCCGGTAAGAAAGCTGCCCGTACCGTAGGCGCCGCTTGTCAGACTCTCTGCAATCAGACGGCTAGGAAATATAAGCCACAGGGAAGTCAGGGCAATCTTGTCGAGCGGCTTGAGCTTTGTTGTCTTTTTCATGCCGACAACCCTTGAAGAAAACCGCTTTGTCACTGCCAGAACCAGACCCGAAAGGATAAAAGCCAGGATAAGGTCCATTAAAAAGGCATAGGAGGCCTCGAAGAAGGTCTTCCCATGGTCGGGACTGAAAAACTTGAAGAAGATCGCCTTGTAGGGCGGGTTAAGATGCCGTTCGCCGAAGATATCAGCCTCTATGGTTCCGAATAGTATCAGAAGAAACCATCCGAAGGCAAGGCTCATATGCATATAACCCAGGCGGAGATTAGACTTCAGTATCTTTCTGTGGATAAGGCTTTCGAGAAATATCTCCTTAAGGCTCTGTCCGAAAGCCTTCCCGAAGAATCCCCTCTGAAGCCTCAGCTTGTCGGGCCTCGAAAGCTCCCTGAACCATATGACGCTCCTGACTACAGCATAGATGAGTATGAAGTAAAGCCCGATATTGAATGGTATGACAAATGGATCAAAATTCATAGCCTTCATTTTTTGCGAACGCCTGTTTTGCCAGGTAAACAACATTTCTTGTGTTTACACCTCTCGGGCAGACCAGAATGCATTTTCCGCAAAGCATGCATTTCCTTATCTTCTCCCTTACCTGCTCGTTCTCTCCCCTCTTTAACAGTATATGAATCTCCCTAAGACTGAATCCGGTGAAATTCCCGGTTGTGCATGCAGCCGAGCAGCATCCGCACTCGATACAGAGATTCAGACTTGGCTCTCTTTCCAGAATGTAAGAGACAATGCTGCGGTCGTTTGCATCATAATCGATTACACGGGCTTTCGACAGGGAAAATCCGAATTTCTCCATATTACTTTCTTCCAGTGTTCAGATAATTTACAATCTCGGTAACCGCGCTTCGTGCATGGGAGATGGTTTCCGTTATATTCAGCGGAGCAGTGCATGCTCCTGCGTAAAACACTCCTTTCACATTACCCATATTGGTTCCGAAGTGATGGTCGGCCGGCTGGAAAAACCTGTTCTCTCCCATATGGAGATTTGCCTCCCTGGCAAGCCTTATACCATCTTCAGCCATTTCCATCCCCGCCATCAGTACAAGCATGTCGAGCTCCATTTTCAGTGGTCTTCCCGCGAGGGTATCCTCAACTTTCGCAACAAGCCGGTTGTTTATGTTTACAGCTACTTCCGACACCTTCCCGCGAATGAAACCAACTGAATATTTCTCCTGGGCTTCCTTGTATAGTTCCTCATACAGGGCTCCCCCCATCCTCATATCCATATAAAAACAAAAGACCTTGCTGGCCGGATATATCTTCCTTATCTCTATGGCCTGCTTTACAGCCGTGACGCAGCAAAGTTTCGAACAGTATATATTGCCGACTTTCTCATCCCTCGAACCCACACAATGCAAAAATCCAATCCGTTCAGGCTTAAGGCCGCTGGCGAGTTTAACCTCTTTCTTCCGGAACATTGCTTCAAGGTCGGCCGAGGTAATTACATTGTCATAAATACCATAACCGTATTCTTCCTTTCTTTCGCTTTTGAAAAGATCAAAACCGGTTGCCAGTAACAGGGCATCACCGTTTATGGTTTCTCCGTTTCCTGTACTTACAGTGAATTCGTTACCCTTATGGTTAAATCCGGTAACAGACTGCCCGGTAATCAACCTTATATTCTGATGGGAGACCTGACCTTTGAGATATTCGAGGACTTCATCGCTGTTGCGCCGGTCAGGAAAAAGATGGTACCAGTCTTTGAGATGTCCTCCCATATCCTTTCCCTTTTCAATAAGAGTCACCGACAACCCTGCCCTCGCAAGACGACCAGCCGCTTCCATTCCGGCCGTTCCCCCTCCTATCA
>CAZXSW010000102.1:0-5950 GCA_964642615.1 uncultured Rikenellaceae bacterium
TTGGAACATTGGAACATTGGAACATTGGAACATTGGAACAGGTTTTCCAGAGTTCAGGCAACCACTATCATAAATCCACTATCTCCCATAGGGTCTGAATGATAGGAAAAGCATAGTTGATATCGGGGGAAAAGTTTAAAGCCTCAGGGAGCCGCGGAAGCCCCGGGCTGCATAGTATGAACCGGCGCTGTTATGGTAAAGAAAGACCTGGCCGTACCTTCGGTCACAGAAAAGAGCCCCGCCGGCATCTCTTACATCCCCGGGTGTCAGAATCCAGCTGGATGTCCTGGCATCAAACTCCCCAAGCTGCTGTAAATTCCTGTACTGCTCCTCATCAAGAATCTCTATGCCCATGTCTGCTGCCATGTCAATGACATTCCCCGAGGGTCTGTTTTCTTTTCTCGATTCCATTCCCCGACGGTCGTAACAGAGGCTTCTGCGGCCGGCAGGACTTTCATCTGAACAATCAGTGAAAACATATTCATCCTTTTCTTCATCCCGGGAGGTAACATCCGGCTCACCACCGGTTCTCTCCATCTCAAAAAGTGTGAAGAGCCTATCCCCGCCTCTGTTCAGCTTTGCCTGAATGTCCGGCCAGAGAAGTCCCTCATGGCGCCTCATGTTATTTTCAAAACGGTGTTTCAGTTTCATTATCAGCTCTTCGCACTGACTTTCTGACAACTGCCTTTTCTCTTTATAACCTGACATGACTTTGTTCTTAAATGATTGCTAATCAATTAACAATCAATCAGCCGTTGTGTTCATAAAAATGAAGTCAATATACCTTACTATTTATAAAGAGGGGCTGTATAATCATTAACCTTCGGGCAGCGATGGCTTCATGGCAGCTTTTGGGCCCGAACAGAAAAACAGCCGTATGCTGTAAAGTAGGATCCCCAGATAAAGCATCTCTTCAAAGATCTCGGTAGTCGGGGCACAGCCTGAACAAGCCACCAGAAAGATAAGGATGAAAAGGCTGCGGGGTGGCATAAACAGATTGAAAAGAAAAGAGTCCTTATCCTTCCTGAAGGTCCAGAGCATCCAGTAAGCAATAAAAAAAACAAATCCGGCAACCGGGTATACAACAGGAAAGAAGGGGTTAAACAGATTATGAATGTTGGTCTCACCCTGAAAATTAATCTCCGTGAATATTGGACTGGAGTCAAAGCCAAAAAAATGCTGTCCCCAGCTTATCTCTTCACCGGCAAGTAATAAAAGCAAGAGTGAGAAGATAACCAGTGACAGGAAGGCCCCTTTTCGCAGTGCAGGCACTGAATATTTCAACCGGAGCCTGAAGGCTGAGATGACAAGAAGAATAGCCGACACAATCAGAAATGCTGTAGTTATATTCTCAAGAATACCCTCCACTCGGGGGCGTCCATGAAGCAGATAGTACATAAGCAGAAGAAAACCAGATACCGATCCTGTGATAAAGACTAAAAAAGGAATTCTTCTACCCGGACAAGCCTCATCATCAAGAAAATATTTTTTCATTTTTCCCATGTCGACAAGCCTGGCAACCAGGTCTCTTACCAGCCGTGGCATGTCAAAAAGAAAAAACAAGCCCAGAAGAGCAAGAAATATAACAAGGATGAAATAGTAAATCCTGACTGCCGTAATGCTGCCGGGCTTTACATAGTTATCGGGACTCAGATGAACGGTAATCAGATGAATAATATATCTCAAAGCCGGAGAATGAATAAGCAATAACACTCCCGAGAGTGAAATAGCCGTTATTCCTGCTATCTTATTTTTTAAATATCTCATGAAGGTAAAACAACATTATAATCAGTAAATATTTCATTTTTAACTGCCAGATAGCTTGTCCCGCTTAAGCGGAAGAACCCCCATATCTGAAAATCATTTATTGGGATATGTCTATGCAGTATATGCGGGTCTCATCTCAGTTCTTAACCGAATCTATCAAACACAAAAATCAGGTTCTTCCCATTGTCCTTCAATCCCTCTCCTGATTCCCGCACTTTCTAAGGATAAGCCTGCTGCCTATTCTGACAAACCGGAACAATTTTAAAGATAATAAAAGATTTTATTAAAAATATGCATGAAAATTATTCCGATCAGAATATATTTGGGGCGCTGTCTGAACATACAATATCAGATGAACCGGTTGTTGATGTCAGTATAACAGTATAATTAACTATTAAGGACTCTGACCTATGAAAGTTGTCTGTAGCATAAACACATGTGAGGATCAATATATCATTAATCCGCACACGCTATGCGCCCTGCAGGTAAAGCCAGGGGAAATAATAAAACAAAAAACCTCACATGAAACCCACATGATTGAACCAAATCACAAACGCGTATGAATCTTATTCATTATCAGTCATGTGTGGCTCCATACAACCCTAAAAAATAAATTATACGGATGAAAACAGGAAAGACTTTGTTTGTGGTAATCATTACCTTTTGCAGCATTCTGACGGCCGGTGCTCAGACACCAGGCTTTTCACTGGGAGTAAAAGCGGGACTCGGGATCCCGAATCTTACTGCAGGAACTGTAACTACCCCTCTCAGCGAGGATTATGCCTCCAGACTGGGATTATACACAGGTATAGTTGCCGAGTATCAGACTGAAAAATGGTTCGGACTGAGAGCCGAACTTAATTATTCATCAAAGGGAGGACAGAGAAAGGGCATGCAGGCCCTGCCGCTTGCTGAAGAGATGCAGCTCCTCTGGCAGATGCTTCCACTGATTGGTATCATCCCTGAAGAGTATATGTACGCCGATATTAAAAGCGAAGCCATCCTCAACTATATTGAAATTCCGGTACTGGCCAAATCAAGCTTCAGACTGGGTTCAAAGATCAACTTCTATCTTGAAGCGGGACCATATATTGGCTTCATACTGGAGGCAGAGAATATTACAAGCGGATCATCAGGAATCCATGTCGACAAGGCAGGATTGATAGCTATCGACGATATCCTTGAGCTGGCCGGGCAACCTGTTGTAGGCAGTGTGTCATTTGATCATAACCAGGATATCACCAATGATGTCAATACTGTCAACTTTGGAGGGCAGGGGGCAGTAGGTTTTGAGTATGAAATGAACTCCGGCAAACTGTTTATTGAGGGAGGCGGCAACTATGGCTTTATCCCAATCCAGAAAGATAAAGCAAACGGTTCCAATAACGCCGGGGCCGGAACGGTTACGCTTGGATATCTTTTCAATCTCTGACTCTCAGTACCGTAAGATTGTAACCTTATAAACATACTACCGGAAATTTCCGGAGGCCGTGGTCCCGTGGTTATGCGGGACCATGCTTTTTTTCACCATTCATGTCCTCAACTTTCAAAAAAGCAAATATCTGACTTATACTAAATACCCTTGACAGTCACGTGACTATTTGTTACTTTTACAGAGCCAGTTACGGACTGGCGGATCGCAGGGATTTTTAGACTCAAAAAAAGAACCGGCTATGAGAATCATGAAGAACATATTGCTTATCCTCCTGCTTATTGCAGTGCCTGCAGCAAGTCCTGCCAATCAGCAAAAGGCGGCAACAGTCAGGATAAAAGGCAAGGTACTTGATGCCGGGAAAAATCCTGTTGCCGGAGCCTCGGTGATGATAGACGGACTGGCTACCGGAGCTAGCACTGATATCAGGGGGAAATATTCGGTAACGGTCAATGCGGGTGTATCTACCATCGGAGTTACAACCTCCCCGGGCATGACTGCAGAAGAGAATATAGGCGGCAGAAAAAAGGTTGATCTTATCCTGCCTGAAAAGATCATGACCGGCAACCGGATTGGTGAGGATGACAGAGGAGAATATGAAACCCGGCAGAGCAAAAGCATGAAAAGGGCTGGTGAAAGGGAAGAGTCCCGACGGAGGAGGATGGCCTCGTACAACACCATCTACGACATGATAAGGGGAGAGGTTCCCGGAGTGCAGGTAATGGGCGAAAGCATCACCATTGAAGGCATCTCTTCGCTGCACATGAGTTCAGAACCGTTATTCGTCGTAAACGGGATTCCTGTTAATTCGATCGACTTCATCTCCCCCACCATGGTCAGGTCAATAGAGGTCCTTAAAGGATCAGAGACCTCTTTCTATGGCCTGAGGGGAGCCAACGGAGTAATAGTGATAACACTTAACGATGCGGTAGAATAAAAAACCCTGGGGCATCGCTTTGAGAAAAAAAAGGGGACAGCAAACTACTGTCCCCTTTATTAAATATAGCCTTCAGCCTGAAATCCAGGCTTAACAGGCAACCTTTATTTCTTCTTCCAGATTTTCTCTATCTCTTCGAGGGTTTTCCCTTTTGTCTCAGGGACAAATTTCCATACGAACAATGCTGCAAGTATTCCCATTATTCCGTATATCCAGTATGCAAAACCGTGATTGAAGATACTTGTAAGCGTCTGGTTATCGTTAAGTATAGGAAAGGTGAATGAAACGAGCCAGTTGGCGATCCACTGTGCAGCAACAGCAATTGACATAGCTCCACGGATACTGTTGGGGAAGATCTCTGAAAGCAGAACCCAGGTTACGGGGCCCCAGCTCATTGCAAAAGAAGCTGTATACATAAGCATAAAAATCAAAGCCAGGATGCCTTCATTATGGGTGTAAAATGAAAAGCCCAGGGCTATCATACTGAAAGCCATTCCCAGAGCTCCAATGATCATAAGGGGTTTCCTGCCAAACTTATCTACAGTCATAATGGCAACGACAGTGAATGTCAGGTTAACAATACCAACAATAATGGTCTGCAACAGGGAACTGTTAACAGACGCACCCATGTTCCTGAATATATTGCCGGCATAATAAAGGACAACGTTGATTCCTACAAACTGCTGGAATATGGAAAGCATTATCCCGATGAATATAACAAAGAAGCCAAATGAGAGCCATGGCACATTCTTCTCATGCAGTGTCAGTTTGATTTCTTCAAGAATACCCGGAGCGCTGTTTTCTCCTGAAATTTTTCCAAGCACTTTAAGCGCATCTTTTTCTTTTCCTGACATAACAAGGAAACGTGGAGTTTCGGGTACGAAGAAGAGCAGAATCATAAACAGCCCAGCAGGGATTGCTTCCGAAAGGAACATCCATCGCCATCCCTCATTGGTAAGCCACTGATCATTACCCTGACGGGAAATGAAATAATTGACGAAATAAATCACGTTCATACCGAAGATAATGGCAAACTGGTTCCATGATACCAGTTTCCCACGTATTTCAGCAGGAGCAATTTCAGCAATATACATCGGGGCGATCATTGATGCAATACCAACACCTATACCCCCGACGATCCTGTAGAAAACAAACGAGTAAACATCCAGTCCCCCGAAGAAATTCAATAACTCAGGCCTCCATGTACCTATTGTGGATATCATTAACATGAAAGATGCAAGGATAAGGCCTTTTTTCCTTCCGAGTGATTTTGATATAAAGCCCCCCAGGGCACCACCGATAATACAGCCGATCAGGGCACTGGCAATTACGAAACCTTTAATTATATCTGCCGTATCCTGCAGTGCACTACCTTCTGTAGCAACAGACTTATTCATAAAAGTGAAGGCCCAGATAGTAACAAGAGCAATAATGCCACCACTGATAAGTCCTCCTTTATTTCTGCCCAGTAGCCTGATTATCTGCCCTGATATTATAAGGAAGACCAGATACATTACCATAACCATCCAGAGTTTGTACTGGGCAATCATTTTCACGGTGTATTCGTGATTTGTAGGGTCAAGTATCTTGGTTATGAAGAAATCGACAACTGCTTTCTCTGCTCCGTTTACAACAGCAGTGTCATATCCAAACAGAAGGCCGCCCAGGGTGGCAACCAGGGTCAGAGCCATTATGTACACAGGATTTCCCTTCTTGTGAGGAGTTCCTGATAATTTGCCGGATGAGTCGTTAGGTGTCATGGTCTTAATTAATAGATTAGGTTAAAAGTCATGCCGCTCTTAGGGAACCGGCAT
>CAZXSW010000103.1:0-5874 GCA_964642615.1 uncultured Rikenellaceae bacterium
TCAAATTCCCAAATTTTCAAATTCTCTTTCCACTTATTTCCTTATATTTACTCCTGATATTCTGATAAATTAAAAAAGTATGTCTGGTTCAGGGAAAGAGCTCAGAACGAATAAGCGGCATCTGTATCACATCATTTTCTTTATTGCCAGCATCTTTATCGTGGTTGCCATATCGCCCCGTCAGGGTAAGTTCAGATATGAGTTTCAGAAAGGCAAGCCGTGGCTTAGTGTCGCGCTTATTGCACCATGGGATTTTCCCATCCTGAAGCCCGAGACAGCCATTGCGCATGAACGTGACAGCATAGCCAGGAACTTTGCTCCCTATTTCAGGTTTGACCCGGAGATCGCCAATGGGGCCCTGAGGGAGTTTGATGTCTATCTTGACCAGTTGCACGAGGCCCGTGGCGATGCTGGTTCGCCGCTTCCGGCCTATGCCTTCGGTTCACTTAAGAAGGAGCTTCATGCCGTACTTGAAGCCATATATAAAAGGGGTATTCTGGAGGTCAATGATGCCACCTCCCAGGCTGATGTGAAGAGTGCCCGCATCACTGTTGTGACGGGTAAGGTTGCCGAGAACAGGGATCTTGCTTCGGTCTTCACCCAGAAAGATGCCTATACATATGCAGCGGCTCAGAAGGAGCTGACAGGAGAAAAGCTGGCTTCCACCTATGGAAGTGAGACCCGTTCGTTTATCGAAGGGGTCAGCTATTACAATTACATAAGGCCCAACCTGCTCTATGATGCGGTCACCTCGGCAGCCGACCGCGAGCGGCTTCTTGACGGTATAAGCATAAGCCGCGGGCTGGTGCAGAAGGGTGAGCTCATCATTACCCGTGGTGAGATAGTCAACGACTCGAGGTTCATAATACTCGAGTCGCTCAGAAACGAATTCGAGAAGAGGCTGGGGCAGTACGACTACTGGCTGCTTCTGCTGGGCCGTCTTATCCTTGTCTCCTCGTGCTACCTGGCTCTATACCTCTTTATGTATCACTACAGGCTCGACATACTCAACTCGACGCACAAGACCTTTTTCATAATACTTGTGATACTTCTTTTTCTTATAATAACACGGCTGGTAATCTCCATGCCCAACCAGGCCATCTTCCTTATTCCCTTTGCCATCATACCAATAGTAATACGTACCTTCTATGACTCGCGCCTGGCACTGTTTATCCATACCATAACCATAATGCTTGCCGGCTTTTTTGTCCCCAACTCCTTTGAGTTCGTCTTTATGAGTTATATAGCCGGGGTGATAGCTATAGTATCGTTAAGCAACATCTACCGCAGGGCCAAGCTTTTCACCTCGGCCCTTATGGTTTTCCTGGCTTATTCGGTAGTCTACATGGGCATAGGCATAATGCAGGAGGGTACTCTCTCCAACATGAGATGGGCCAACTACACCTATTTTGCCGGCAACGGCGTACTTCTTCTTCTTAGTTATCCTCTTATCTTCGTCTTTGAGAAGACCTTCAGGTTCCTTTCCGACGCCACTCTTTTTGAGCTTGCCGATACCAACCAGCCTCTTCTGAGAAGGCTGGCAGGTGAAGCTCCGGGTTCATTCCAGCATTCACTCCAGGTAGCCAACCTTGCTGAAGAGGCTGCCAGGGAGATAGGGGCTAACCATCTGCTTGCAAGGACGGGAGCGCTTTACCACGACATCGGGAAGATAGGCAGGGGGGAATATTTCATAGAGAACCAGCCCGAAGGATTCAATCCCCACGACAGGCTTGGACCAAAGGAGAGTGCTGCCATAATAATAAACCATATAAACAACGGTATTGAGCTGGCCAGGAAGTACAAGCTTCCTACGGCCATCATTGATTTCATCCAGACGCATCACGGTAACTCCGTAGCCTATTATTTCTACAAGAAACACATCGACCAGACCCAGGTCAGGGGGAACGACCAGGAGAAGGACTTCGCCTATCCCGGTCCAAGGCCCTTTACAAGGGAGACTGCCATAGTGATGATGGCCGACGCCGTGGAAGCTTCGTCAAGGACGCTGCAGAAGTATTCGGATGAGAATATAAGCGAGCTGGTAGAAAGGATAATATATCTTCAGGAGCAGGACGGGCAGTTTGCCGACACCCCCCTTACTTTCAGGGATATCTCAGATATAAAGAGCGTCTTTATAAGGATGTTGTCGAATATCTATCATGCCAGGATAGTATACCCCAAGAGGGAAAGACCTAGCGCAGGTCAATGATCTCAGCGTTTTTATATTCGGACCGGACAAAGCTGAAGAAGGAAGGATCGTATTTCTTCTTAAGGTCGTAGCTTTTTACTTTTACCGTATAGGTGATGCCGCTGCGGTTTTTATACTCAATGGAGGCAGGGTTCAGTGAGTTTTTAAGGATGGTGAGCCTGACCCTTATAAGGTCAGTGTCGGGCTCTTCGGGATAGAGGTCGATGACCCAGGCCTGAGCTGTCTCATCCACCAGGCGTGTCTTGAAGCCGTTTTTGTACATAGAGAAGATGGAGGATGGTCTGGTAAGAAAGGATACATCGTCCTCCCCGGGCTTTGTAATGGTCACCTCTTCCTCATTGACAAGGTAGTTCCAGCTTGTCTCACCGTTGAACCAGACTATATAGTCATCCATCCCGAGCCTGTAACGGTCGTTGCTAAGCACTATCCTTCCCCCGTCGGTTGTCTCCGAGTCATCAGTAAGGTCGCTGATTACGAAATCGAAATCAATGGTTACCGAGGGAGCAGAGAGTGCGGCCGACGAAAACCTGTCGAGTACGGAGAGGGCCGCAGGATCGTTTTGTGCGGAAGCAGTGGCTGAAGCAAGGAGAAAGGTGAGTGAAAGTATAAAGTTCTTCATCTTAGTGTTTTATTCAAGACTCTTCAAAATCTGTTCCAAATGTGTAAAATCGGAGCAGAGAACGTCTCTTGCCTTGCTTCCCTCGAAGGGGCCGACAATGTTAGCAGCCTCCAGCTGGTCTATTATCCTGCCGGCACGGTTGTACCCTATTGACAGTTTGCGCTGGATGAGTGATGTGGAGCCCTGCTGGTGCTGTATCACGAGGCGGGCTGCTTCCTCGAACATAGGGTCGAGTTTTTTGAGGTCCACCTCCTGGACTCCGGCGTCACCGTCGTCGATAAACTCGGGAAGGTGCATGGCATCGGCATATCCGTGCTGCAGTCCAATGAAGTCGGTCAGTTCCTCTATTTCGGGTGTGTCAATAAAGGCGCACTGAACCCTTACAGGTTCGCTTCCTGTTGAGACGAGCATGTCGCCCCTTCCCACCAGCCTGTCAGCTCCTGTAGCGTCGAGTATTGTTCTTGAGTCGATGGAGGAGAAGACACGGAAGGCCACACGGGTCGGGAAGTTGGCTTTTATGAAGCCTGTTATAATGTTTGTCGAGGGTCGCTGCGTTGATATAATAAGATGTATGCCTATGGCCCTTGCAAGCTGTGCAAGTCGTCCGATGGGAGGCTCTATCTCTCTTCCGGCTGTCATGATAAGATCGGCAAACTCGTCGATGATAAGAACTATATAGGGCATGTACCTGTGACCTTTTTCAGGGTTGAGTCTGCGCGTTATGAACTTCTCGTTGTATTCCTTTATGTTACGCGACTGGGCCATCTTCATGAGTTCGAGCCTGTTGTCCATCTCTATGCATAGCGACTTCAGGGTGTTGATGACTTTCTGGGTATCGGTTATGATGGCATCCTCCTCGTCGGGCAGCTTGGCCAGGAAATGCCTCTCTATCTTACTGTACAGGGGCAGCTCAACCCTTTTGGGGTCGATAAGGACGAATTTAACTTCAGCCGGGTGTTTCTTGTACAGAATGGAAGTGATGATGGCATTTATTCCCACCGACTTACCCTGTCCGGTAGCCCCTGCCACGAGAAGGTGGGGCATCTTTGTGAGGTCGACTATATAGGGATCGTTGGTGATGGTCCTGCCAAGCGCAAGTGGTATGTCGAACTTTGATTCCTGGAAGGCCTTTGAGGTGATAAGTGAGCGCATCGACACTATCTCGGGTTTCTTGTTGGGCACCTCTATGCCGACGGTTCCCCTTCCCGGTATGGGTGCTATGATCCTTATGCCAAGGGCTGAAAGGTTTAGTGCAATGTCATTCTCGAGCGACTTGATCCTTGCCAGCCTGACTCCCCGTTCAGGTACTAACTCGTAGAGAGTGACAGTAGGGCCGACGGTGGCAGATATGTGTTTGATACTTATCTTATGGTCGCCGAGAGTCTTTATAATGTTCTCCTTGTTCTCGAAGACCTCGGTGTTGTCGAAGGCGCTTTCCGATTTATGTTCCTTGAGTATTGAGACGGGAGGGAACTTATAATGCGAGAGGTCGAGCCTGGGGTCGTAGTTCTCAAGCATCCTGTCGACGATATGGTCGGGGATGGTCTCGCCGGGATCGGGTTTGTTTATGTCGAGGGGTATGCCTTCAGGTTCAGGAGCGGATGTTTCTTTCTTTCCTATCTCATGGATGATGGAGCCTCTGCCGGGGTAGGTGCTTCCCTGGCCGGGTCCTTCTTCCGGGCTGTCGCCTGCAGCATGTCTGACAGTGAAGTGAGGATCGCCTGCAGCAGCATGGGTGTCGTCATCATCCTCATGGAACCTGTCGTCATCCTTTACGGCGTATCCGCTTGCCGGCTCAGTGCCGGGTTCATCAGCCGTATCCGTGGTATCAGCTGCATCTGTGGCGGCCGTCTTATCCTTCCGGAGGAGGGCGGCGGCTGAAGCGGGCACCCTGACCCTGAATGATTCGGGTTTGAAATGAAGGGCAAAGATAAGGTATGAGATTGTGAGAAAGAGAAGGATGACACCTGTTCCTATCTTTCCCATAAAAGCATTCATCCAGCGTGTTATCTCATAGCCCTGGGCACCGCCGGGACCGCTCATCAGGTAGCCGTCGGAGCTGCCGAAGAAAAATCCAAGGATGAGGGATGAGAGTATGGCTGCCATGGCAAACCTGGTAATCAGCCTTCCGGGCCTGAGTCCCGGGAAGTTGAGAAGCCACAGTCCGGCCGCCCCTATAATAAGAGGTATGAAAAAGGCGCCAAGGCCGAAGCCGTAGCCCATTATCATCTTTGCAAGCCAGAAGCCGCTTTTGCCTGACCAGTTCTTAACCTTCAGGTCGGCACCCGAGACAATGTCAGTATCGGCTATGCTCAGGTCAGTCTTCCACCAGAAGAGGTAGGCCACGCAGGCAATAAGCAGATAGAGGGCAAACCCGGTGATCAGGATGCCGAATACGAATTTTATTCTCTCATCGGTGATGAAAGACTTTGACCGTGAAGACCCTTTCGGGCTTTTTTTGCCAGATTCCTCTTTTTTCATACAACAGATAAACGAAACAACTACCCTTCAGGGTAAAGGCATATCTGATTTTTCAGAAAGCAACGCAAAGGTAATAATTTTGGTCCAACCTGAACCCCGGTGAAGCATTTTATAATTAACAGGCTGTAACGTGGTTAAAGACTGATCATACGTGCTATGAAACGGTTGATGTCGTCTCTTGATATCCGTGAGAACTTCTCCCTGCGGCTGAACCTTTCGTCGGCAATGTCCTTACTGTAAACGTTCTCAGCCATGAAATGAAGTTCGGAGCCTCCGATTATAAACACAAAACTCATAAGCACGCCATCAATGTCACTGTAAGGTGTTGATATGTTGGGATTTTTCACATCAATCCCGTCGGTATACCAGATGTCATAATACTTTGACCGGTCGGCAGGGAAGCTAACACGGGCGTTTTTGCAGAGATAACCGCATATCTCCCTTGTGTTATCGGTCTCAGTGATCTCCATACCCTTCATGGCGTCAAAGCCGGGATGGGTCTCGCCGGGTTCTGCGGCATAGAAATATTTAAGAGTGAAGATGCTTATATAGGTGTCGAAGATCT
>CAZXSW010000104.1:0-5828 GCA_964642615.1 uncultured Rikenellaceae bacterium
AAAGAATTCTTCCCTGCTTCTGTCAGTTAACTCAAATGGTACGTCGATCTCAGACATGTTTTCGCTGAAGAAATGTTCTGCAAGCTCGGCTCTTCCGGTTTTGCCTGCCACCGTCCTTACTTCAGAAACAGATAACAGAATCTTCTGAGCCTCAGTTCCTGCTCTTGCTGATTCCTCAAGGGAGATGCCCGGAGGAAGTGATATGTTGACTGTAAGGGCTCCTTCATTGAAATCGGGAAGGAAGGAGCTTCCTGTTCCTGTCATAAGCAGTACCGATATAACAAAAACAATAACCGTGGCCCCGATAAGTTCACGGCTTTTTAAAAGTGTAAAATCCAATGTCTTGCGATATATCCTTCCAAGGTTTCTTTCGATCCATGATCCTTTCATGTTGCGGCGGAGCCGGCCCTCGTCAGTGAGAAGGTAACTTGAAAGAACGGGGGTGATTGTAACAGCAACTATAAGTGAGGCAAAAAGAGAAATAATGAAGGAGACGCCAAGAGGTCTGAGCATTCTGCCTTCGAGGTCGCCCAGAAAGAACAGTGGAAAGAAGGTGATTATAATAATAAGTGTGGCGTTCCAGATAGATGACCTCACTTCTGTTGATGCCCTGTAAACTACATCTAAGGAAGGTTTCCGCTCCTGAGGAGGAAGTGCTGTATTTCTTCTAAGCTGTTTGTATATGTTTTCCACGTCGATTATGGCATCATCAACAAGTGATCCTATGGCAATAGCCATTCCTCCAAGGCTCATAGTGTTTATGGTATAGCCCAGCAACTTAAGGGTGATAATGGTGACAAGTAACGACAGAGGCATGGCGAGGAGCGATATGACTGTCGTCCTTGTGTTGAAGAGGAAGAGAAAGAGTATTATAACTACAAAGATGCCACCTTCAAGCAAGGCTTTCAATACGTTCCTGACAGAAGTCTTAATAAAGGATGCCTGATCGTAGATATCGGTATGAAAGGTGGCAGAGCTGCCTGTGTTCCTTTGCATCTCTCCTATAACACTTTTTATATTCTCCGAAAGGGTTACCGTATTTGCGTCGGGCTGACGGGTGATAGTGAGCAAAACAGCACTTCTGCCCCTGTATGAGGCTGTCCCTATGGCAGGGGCACTTCCGGTCCGGACTGTGGCTACATCGCTTAATCTGACCGGAAGGCCATCCTGCATTCCTATAACCGAGGCGGCAAGCTCAGGCAACCGGTCGGTTCGGGCCATGCCCCTGACAATGTATATATTACCGTGCTGGTTAATAAACGATCCGGAAGTGTTGATGTTTAGATCCCTGCATTTTTCAATAAGTTCGTTTAGTGTCACTCCGTAAAAGTCCATTTTATACGGATCGGCAAGGATCTGATATTCTTTTACATCGCCTCCGATGACGTTGACCTGGGCAACACCGGCTACTGAAAGGAGCCGGGGAACCACTACCCAGTCGGCCATGGTTCTGAGATCCATCATATCGAGAGAGTCCGATTCAAGGGCCACAATCATCATTTCACCAAGCAATGAGGTCTGGGGAGCCATTACGGGCCTTTCGATATAAGCCGGAAGTTTATCGCTGACCTGGACAAGGCGTTCAGCAACAGTCTGTCTTGCCTTATATATATCTGTTCCCCAGTCAAATTCAACATTAACGATTGAGAAGCCGGTTGTTGAAGTTGACCTGACACGCCGGATCGATGTAGCTCCGTTGACAGCTGTTTCGATAGGGAAGGTGACGAGGCTCTCCACCTCCTCGGGAGCCATACCGCCTGCCTCTGTCATGATAACGACAGTGGGTGCTGTGAGTTCAGGAAAGATGTCAATATCGATGCGGGCTGTAATTATAGTGCCTGTGATTATAAGGAGGATGGCTCCGGCAATCACACTCACCCTGTTATTTAGTGAAAAGTGTATTATCCTGTCAAGCATGGCTTTCTACTTTAATGTGCGTGATTATGAGCAGGGGCCGCAGAGGATGTCTGGGAAAGCTTTATCGTATAGGCTCCGGAAGCAACAATGCTTTCCGATTCAGAAAGTCCCGAAGTTACCAGGGTATTCTCCCCGTCACTTTGCCCTGTAGTGATATACCTCTTTACAAAATGGCCATGACTGTCGCGTATAAAAACGTACATTTTTCCGAATTCCTCCATCAGTGCTGAGTTGGGGACAACGATAGCCCCGTCTGTCTCCTTACCTATAAGCCATATCTCTGCATAGGTTCCATCGATTAATCCCGGATCATAATCTATTCTGAAATATACAGGCACATGAAAGGGGTTGCCTTCAGTACTTTTCCCGTATGAGATCTTTTGTCCGCCCATCTCCTGTGTCCTGAACAGCCTGTCGCTGTATGGCACTCTGAAATTTGCTTCTGCGACCGATTCAAGAATCTGCGGATCGACAGGAGGAACATTGGCTTTCAGTATCAGACTCCCTTTCCTTATTATTGTAAGGAGAGGATCTCCCGGCATTACTGCCTGTCCTTCAGTGACCAGAACCTCTCTTATAAAACCGTAGTCCTCAGACCTGACTGTGTTACCGCCATCACTGTAAGAGGGATGAAGTTCGTTATACTCGTTCAGGATCTTTTCGTATTCATTCTTTGCAGCCAGGAAGTGTTCTTCAGTAATGATTCTGTCGGCGATAAGTTTTCCGGCTCTCTCATAATTGGCTGAGGCTCTGTTAAGGTCGGCTTTTATCTGCCTGTATCTCAGATCAGTGTTCTCGCCGGCGAGCTGCTCTCCGGAAATTATAAAAAGAGGCTGGCTCTTAACTACCTTAACCCCGGGATAAAGGGAGTTCCCCCCGAACCTGACAACTCCTGCCGTTTTTGATGAAAGAACAATGATGTCTTTATTATCACTCGCTATTGAACCTCCTGTTTTTAAAACAAAGGCAAAGGGTTGTTTGCTGAGGGTAATTACTTTGTATAGTGAGGTGTCAGGATGATCTTCCTGCAACTCTGCAGAAGTCTCATCATGTTCGGCTTCCGTGGCATGATCATGGCCAGGTGCCTGTTCGGTCTCATCATTGTGTTCATGCTCAGGTTCCTTTACCGATGAACAACCGTATAAAAGAGCCATCGAAAAAACTATAGTAATGAATATAGAATTTTTCATCCTGGAAAAATTTTTAACGTGTTGAAAAAATAATAATTTAAAAAGGGGGTTAGGGTGCCGGATCAGCCCCGGGGCGGGGCTCGCAGTGATGCTGCTCCGAAGAAGTTGTTGCGGTAAATTAAGATTTCGCCCGATGGAAGCAGTGGCGTTGACAATAAGCCCGGGTTAGGGCCCTTATTATCGGTACTGTTTATTATAAGGATATCGGGGTTGAAACTATGGAACAGAAGTCCTGAAAAATGACATGCCTCCTCATCGTCACAAAGATCATGAAATTCAGGTCCGGTTTCAGTGATTCCCTGCACCAGATACTCAGAATGTGAGTGCTTGTGAAGAACAACTCCACCGTCTTCATGATGATTATGAGGAATGATATTATGTGCCAGTATGATGAACCAGCATATAAATATGGGAATGACTTTTATTTTTATTCCTTTACTCAATCCTTATGGTTTACTGCAAAAGTAGAAACAATTTAAATACAGGGATTGTTGTGCTGGTTAAAACTTATTAAAAACCATAGTATTCCGCGTTTATTTTTCTGTGCTTGTACCTGAGACCTTATTTTTCCGGCGACCCGGCATCTCAATCCGGGCCTCTGGCCTGCCGGGTCTTTTAATGACGATTGTTAATACTTGTTCAAATCTGTGAATATCTCATTTCATCTGACCCGGATCATATGGTTATTTTTGGCCGGAAAAGAGGCTATGCGGATAAGGAAGATCAGGGTAAGGAAGCAGTACAGGCTGAAAGTGCATATCATTCTGGGTTTGTTGTTATTGTCGGGAATCATTTTTCTTCCTCATTCGAACAGGGCCCTGATGGTATCGTATTTCAGCAATAAATGCAGGGAGAACCAGCAGATCTTCAGCCGCAAGTTAAACGACAGGCTGGTCGACTACTCGGCAGGGGCAAAGTCAAAGGGGATTGAAATATGCAATAGTGAAAGTGACCTTGTCGACCGGGAAGCTTGTAAGGGTTAAGAGTAACAGGCTGTATGAAATAGAAGAATTGTCGCACAGTTACCCCCTTCTTACCCGCGACTCAAGAAGGCTGCTCAGGGAGATAGGAAGGCGGTTCAGAGTGAGGATGAATGATGAAGGACTCAAAGGGTCGAAGTTCATAATAACCTCGATGACCCGTACCACGGAAAAGATTAAGAAGCTCGGGAAGTCGAACATAAATGCCTCGGAGAACAGTCCCCACCTTTACGGGAACGCTTTTGACATCTCATATGCGAGGTTCCGTATAAGGAAACACAAGGTTAATGATTGTGACAAATGGTTTATGAAGGAAGCTCTGGCCGAGGTTATCTGGGAGCTCAGGAAGGAAGAGAAATGCTGGGCGACCTATGAAAGGCAGCAGGGTTGCTTTCATGTGGTTTCGCGATAGGGTGCGATAGAACTGTAACTGTTCTGTCGTAAGTAAGTTCAGAAAACAACCCGGCCCTGTCCTTCCTGGTCAGAAGGACAGTGGCCCGGCTCAGTCATCAGACCGTCACGTTTTCTTTTTCCCTGCAGCAAACCCAGAAGTTCCGTATGGCTTCTGTGACCAGTTCTGTTTCAATCAGGAATCCGTCATGACCATATCTTGAATCGATCTCTGTATAGCATGCATCCTTTATGTTTGAAGCAATTATTTTTTGCTCTTCAGGAGGGAAGAGGATGTCGGATGTGATTCCGACACACAGAACTTCAGCTGTAATGCTTTTTAGTGCGTTTACTACACCGCCCCTGTTCCTTCCAACATTATGGGTGTCGGAAAGGCAGGTAAGGCTCCAGTAGGAGTAGGGGTTGAATCTCTTAACAAGTTTTTCTCCCTGGTAAGCCTGGTACGAAGCAGCTTTGAAAGAGGTGAGTTTAGTGTCGTCCTCCTCCTTCTGGGTCTGGTTATAGGCTTCAACGCTCCTGTAGCTTATGAGGGCAATTGAACGGGCAGCCTTAAGGCCTTTTCTGCCTCCCCCGGCAAGTCCGGCTGCAAAAGTTGCATCCGCTTCCAGTGCAAGTCTCATCGATTCGCTGAAGGCGATAGCCCAGGGTGTCTGTCTTGGCCCTGAGGCAAGAATCACAAGACGTTCTATAAGTTCCGGAAACATTATCGAATATTCAAGGGCCTGGTAGCCCCCGATGGATGCCCCGACTATGGTATGGATCGAACGGATCCCGAGATGTTCCCTCAGGAGCTCGTGAACATTTACTAGATCGCGTATGGTTATGAGTGGGAAATCCCTGAGCCAGGGTTTTCCGGTTGCCGGATTGACTGAGGCCGGCCCGGTGGTCCCGTAACATGATCCAAGGACATTGGCGCATACAACAAAATATTCCCGGGTGTCAAATACTGATCCTTCTCCTGCCATGCCCGGCCACCAGGCTTCGACATCAGAACTGCCGGTGAGGGCATGGCAGATCCAGATGACATTATCGGCCGTAGCATTGAGCTTCCCGTATGTGTGGTAAACTATGTCGAGTTCCGGGAACACTGCCCCTGTCTCGGTAATAAATGGTTTGTTTATCTTGAGTGTCTTCATTTTAACTGTTTGTTATTCAGGTGGCTTAGTCTGCCGTGAGAAAGAGGGATAACCTTTTCCTCCACGGTTGTTTTTTTAATATCTGTTTTCTTTTTTTTCATTCCTGTTTTATACAGTCTTTTTCAGGGCCTGCTCAAAATCGGCAATGATATCGTCTATATGTTCTGTACCCACCGACACCCTGAACAGTCCGG
>CAZXSW010000105.1:0-5758 GCA_964642615.1 uncultured Rikenellaceae bacterium
CTTTAAACTTTTTCCTTTTTCCCCCCGGGGCGTAACCCGGGCTACAATACCTTAAGCCCTACGGGCTAGACTGTGTGTTGTATTTTTTTTCTTCTGTCTTTTCTTCACTTGTGACTTTTGTCTTTTATCTTTTGTCTTTTATCTATTTTCTCTTCCAAATTTATAGTTCCTCTTCTCTCCCCACAACCCCCATTCTCCCAATCCCCTTTCCGGGTCAACGCCTGACGTATTTCAGTCACTTTCCGGTACTTCCCTCGTCCTCTTCCCGCCGTCATTCACCCGCCTTTCTCCCCTTCCTGTCAAAAACGGACCTGCCCATAGAGCATCCGAACATCTTTTCTCTTACCTTTATATCCGACCCTTTCCCTCCCCCCGGGAGGCATCGGTTTAAAAAAACACCTGCTGATGAGAAGATACATCCTTCTGTTGTTGCTTGTCTGTGCGGCCGGATCGGTATCTGTATCGGGACAGATAAACTACAATCTCACCGACTGGATCGTTAAGGTCAACGCCGTCACTCCCTTTGACGCCCTTACCTTTCCCGTTCCGCAGGTAGGGGTGGAGAGGAGGCTTAGCAGGTACTGGAGCCTCAGCCTCGAAGGTGGCTACCAGCTCTATGGCTTCCGTAAGCCCGACACCTCTTTCACAGCCACACAGGGATACAAGGGTAACCTCGAACTACGGTATTATATAAGGAGGTTTTACAGGACGCCCTGGGCAGCCAAGCTCGAGACGGTCTACCTGGGCTTCAGACCTTTCTTCCATCATAACAGGTACAGCGACGACCTGTCGTTCAGGACCGCCGAAGTGTCAGAGGGATGGAAGGACGACTCGTTCACCACTGAGAATACAACCTACGGACTCAACATAGTAATGGGCTTTCAGAAGTCGGTAAAGCCATCGACAGTCTTTGACCTGTATTTCGGGGCGGGAGTGATGATGAGGGATATAACAAACGGCTACCTCAACTACAACCCCGACCAGGGCGAGATAATGGCGGGCTCCGAATTCCTGCAGTTCTTCAAGGGCCTCGGCCTCGAAAAGAGCTCTGGCATATGGCCCAACCTGCTGGCTGGATTCAGGATAGGCTTCAAACTCTGATTTTTTACCCTTTGCAAGATTTGGATCCGGATCTCTGTCAGGGAAAGACTAACAGCGCTGGTCTGTTGGGTTTGAGACTGATACGGTCCTTTACCCCTGTGTTATTTTTTTAATATTTTTTACCCCATTTCTGGACTATCTTACTTAAATTTTTTATAAAATTGTATTCTGAAGAGTGGCATGACCAGATCCATGAGCTTTTTCTTAAAGACCCTGAATCCCGCCATCTCTTCAAACTCAGTACCTGATTGGTTTACAGACAGAACCGTACTGAATCTAAAGGGGAATCAAATAATCGGGGAGCCAGGCGGCCTGTTGTTTCAGGTCATCTGTTTTGTTCTTTTATTTCATGGCAGAGACCTGGCAGTAGCTCAGGAGATCTGCCGGTGATATAAGGAAACTGTTTTGTGGTTTTTTTGCAGCTCACCGGAACAGAAGGATGACGAGGGGATTGAGAGATATTTAAAGATTCAGATCCCTGCATTCTCTTTTACCGGAAAAAACGCTGCAACCGTATAATATTCAATCGATTGCATGCAAATCGTCGGTGTGACTGACGTGGCGGAAGCATCTCCGGACCTCAGAAAAACAGGTTTGCAATCTGCCAGTTTGCTGTTATACAAGTACTAACTTTAATAGAGGAAAAATGAAAAAATTGCTGGTGTTGTTATTTGTTGCAGCCGCGATCACTATTCCGGCTACCGGACAGCGTATGGACCGCAGTGTCCGTCCCGTACCCGCTTACCCAGTCATCTTCCGTCCCGGCTGGATCATCATGACCGACATATCCTATGGCATAGGACTCGGGGCCACCAACGATCCTTTAAACCCCTGCGACAAATCCTATATCAGCCTAACGCCTGCCTTCGGCTACCAGGTCTCACGCAGCTTCCTTGCTGCCGCCGGAGTGGGTGCAATGTTTAACGAGGACAGGTTCTTCGTTCCTGTCTTCGCCAGGATACGCTACACCATACCGGTAGTTAACGACAGGATAGCTCCCTATATTAATGCCGACGGCGGACTCCTGTTTAACTTCAGGAACATAAATACCGAGACACGCACCTATGTCAATCCCGGCTTCGGAGCACGCTTCCTTGTTTCTCCCTATACCACTGCTACGGCTGAGGCCGGACTGCTGATTCACCATGGTCCAGGCACCCCGCGTAACTCCTTCCTTTCCATTAAGGCGGGCTTCCTTATCCTTCTTAAAAAAGACTGATCCTATGCAATCAAGGCTCTTCAGGCTTGCGGCTTTTTTGCTGCTTGCCGTCATTTCCTTTTCATGCGTTCCAAACCGCAGGGTGGCACTTCTGCAGAACAGGGACGAATACAAGGATCCCGACAGGTACGGTCCGGGCACCGGCATGCGTACCTACCCTCTGCCCGAAGGTTACTATACCCTTCGTGAAGGCGACCTGCTCGATGTAAAGATATCGACCATGACACCCGTGGCGTTCAACCCTTTTAACGATGCCGACCGTTCACTTATGCCGGGTATGCTTACAAGCCAGTCCGGCAACATGGTTCAGCAGCAGGGCTACTACGTGGGAGCAGAAGGTGCCGTTAACCTGCCGGTTATTGGGCAGGTGGCTGTGGCAGGACTGACTGTGGCCCAGGCTGAGAACTCCATTGCAATTGCAGTTTCGGAATACCTCGAGAAGCCTGTTGTCAGACTCAAGCTTATTAACTTCAGGTTCTCGGTGATAGGGGAGGTGATGGACGAGTCGACCATGCTGGCCGGCGATAATAACCTTTCCCTAATCCAGGCCCTTGCCATGGCAGGTGGCGCCTCGGAGTTCGGAGATCTCTCGAGGGTTAAGATAATACGCCAGACAGGCTCCGAGACCCAGGTCTTCTATACCAACCTTCTCACCGAGGAGTTCCTTACCGGTCCCGGCTGGTTTGTCCAGCCCAACGACATCATTGTGGTTTCGCCCCTTAAACAGCGCGCCTACCTTAAATATGTAAGTCCCAACCTTAGCATCTTTGCAACCTCCGTTTCCCTGCTTGTTGCAGTCTTCACTCTCTTTAAGCTCAGGTAACAGCACTGCAAAACAATAATCCTCAGACTTAACGTTACAACCAATAACGGAGTCCGTGTATCTCAATAAGAAAGATTTAAAACTTACAACACCATATGACTACCCCGTCCCCTTCTCCCGCGCCGGTACGCAGACCGCCGTCAGACGACATCGACCTGGTAAAATACTTCTACCTCTTCGTGTCCAACTGGTTCTGGTTCGTGATGGCCGTCCTGCTGTCACTGTGCCTTGCATGGTTCATAAGCCACTATTCACCCAAGGTATATAAGGTATCGGCCTCACTGCTTATAGAGGATGAGTCAAAATCCTCACCCGGCATTGGCTCGGCTATGTTCGGAGGCAACGACCTTATGTCGGGCTTC
The DNA here is from genome assembly GCA_964642615.1 of uncultured Rikenellaceae bacterium. GTDB lineage: Bacteria > Bacteroidota > Bacteroidia > Bacteroidales > VadinHA17 > LD21. The sequence goes on from CAZXSW010000105.1 coordinate 3,506, forward strand.
GGCCTCTATCCCGGATGGTATAACCTGCAGAACCAGATGCTCATCCTTAAGTCGCAGACGCTTATATCCCGGACCCTTCATGCCCTCGACTTCGGGGTGTCGTACTACAGCGACGAGCTCTTCGGGCCCCTCGAGGTCCTTAACGAGGCCCCTTTCATTGTGATGTATAATCACGACAAAGAACAGCCCCTCGGTGTCACCTTCACCCTCGAGATGCAGGACGACGGTAGCTTCTCGCTCGATGCAGAGCAGACGGGTGATGAGATAAAACTATATAACTACCTTAGCGAAAAGACTTCGGCAGGACCGGATGATATTAGGGCCCTCCGCAATGCTCGTTTTGGTGAGCTTATAGAAGGCGAAGGCTATTCCTTTGTAATAGTACAGAGGGAAACTGACGAAGCAACTCCTGATGCGGACGGCACTTGGTTCTTCTCTTTCAACAGCTACGACGACCTCGTGAGCGCCTGGAGCAAGGACCTGATCCTCACCGCCCCCGAACAGGAGTCATCTATTGTAAGCCTCGAGGTCGAGACCGCCTGTCCCGCCAAGGCTCAGCTCTTCATAGACGAGCATCTCGACATGTACCTGCAGCGCACCCTTGACAAGAAGAACCAGGTGGCAACAAACACCATAGACTTTATTGACAGTCAGCTAAGCACCATTGCCGACTCACTCGACATAACCGAGGTCAGTCTCCAGGACTACCGCCGCGACAACCAGGTCCTCGACCTAAGCTTCCAGTCGCAACAGCTCTTCGAGCACATACGTGAGCTCGACACCGAGAAGGCCAGGCTTAAGATGCAGGACGACTACTTCAGGTATCTCATGGACTACCTGACTGCCAACCGCGAGTCGGGCGACATAGTGGCTCCTTCAGTGATGGGCATTGAAGATCCGCTGCTCAACAACCTCGTGCTCGACCTCAACAGGATGGCCGAGGAGAAGATAGCCATGTCGGGCAGTGGCATAAGCCGCAACCCCTACCTTACAACCCTTGAGACACAGGTGCGCAGCGCCAAGGCCCGCCTCGAGGAGAACACAGGCAACCTCATAAGGAACAACACCCTGGCCATGCAGGACGTCAACAGGAGGCTCAGCAGTCTTATGGCCGAGGTCCGCCAGCTGCCCCAGACAGAGAGGGAGCTGCTTGGCATAGAAAGGAAGTTCAAGCTTAATGATAACATATACACCTTTCTGCTTCAAAGACGTGCCGAGGCTCAGATAGCCAAGGCTTCCAATACACCCGATAATGAGGTGATCGATCCTGCCAGGGTCTTTGTACCCTATATAAAGCCAAAGCCCATGCGTAACTATGCCACGGCGCTGCTTGCAGGACTGGCAATACCGGCGGTGGTACTTATACTGATAAGCGCTATGAGCAACAAGATAATTGCCGAGGAAGATATTAAGAGGATCACGGATCTGCCGCTTGCCGGACATATCATTCACAGCAACCGCGACTACCAGAGGGTTGTCCTTGACGATCCGAAGAGCCAGGTGGCCGAGACCTTCAGGAGTCTCAGGACAAGGTTGCAGTTCTTCACAAAAGAAAATCCCCATCCGGTTATACTCATAACCTCATCGATGCCCTCGGAGGGCAAGACCTTTGCGTCGGTCAACCTGGCCTCAGCTTATTCCCTGGCAGGTAAGAAGACGGTGCTTGTGGGTTTCGACCTCAGGAAGCCAAAGATATACGAGGACTTTAAGCTTACAGGAGAAAAGGGAGTGTCGACCTTTCTAATAGGGCGCGACAGTCTGGACGACATACTCCAGCCCAGCGGCTACGAGAACCTGTCCGTGATCGTTGCCGGTCCCGTGCCACCCAACCCCGCCGAGCTAACCGCCTCCGACAGGACCCGTGAACTCTTTGACAGGCTAAGGGAGCGTTTTGACTATGTCATCATCGACAGCGCCCCGATGGGAGCGGTATCCGATGCCTTCTCCCTGGCGCCCCTGGCCGATGTAACGCTCATCATGGTCCGTCACAGAAGAACCATAAAACACATCCTCTCCAACACCATAGCCGATGCCAAAGCCAACGGCATCACAGGCATGAGCCTCCTGCTCAACGACATCAGCACCGAAGACGGGGTGTACGGGTATGCAGGGCGGTACCGGTATGGGTACCGGAATGGGTATGGGTATTATGAGAAGGCGTGAGCCCTCTAAAGGAGATGGGGCACGTATGATTGGAAGAGTATAGATGATAGAGGAGCTTAAAAGACAAAAGAAACAAGACAAAAGAACAAA
>CAZXSW010000106.1:0-5689 GCA_964642615.1 uncultured Rikenellaceae bacterium
TCAAGGCGTGGAGCCATTCTTGGTGGTGCCCTGAAGATAACACCCGTCTTTATTTTCCTCATTCCAGGGATGATAGCTTATGCAATGAATGTGAAAGGAATGATAGTCCTTCCCGATTCCGATTCAGCTTTTTCTGTCCTTGTAAAGGAATTGCTGCCGGTTGGTTTCAAGGGCCTGGTAGTGGGTGGTATCCTTGCAGCTCTCATGAGTTCGCTGGCTTCCCTGTTCAACTCTTCGGCAACCCTTTTCACTGTTGATTTTTATCAGAAATACAGACCCAAAGCTCCCGAAAAGGAACTTGTAAAGGTGGGAAGGATTGCAACAGTGGTTGTTGTAATACTCGGTATCCTGTGGATACCAGTCATGAGAGGACTCGGGAAGGTTCTTTATGCATATCTGCAGGACGTACAGTCGCTGCTTGCCCCTGGTATAGCAGCCGTGTTCCTTCTGGGTATCACCTCGAAAAGGACAACCCCCGCCGCAGGCTTAATTGGTCTGGTTTCGGGCTTTGTACTTGGTATGACCCGGCTTGCTCTCAAGATTTTTGCAGGAGGGATGTCAGGCGAAGGTATTATATACAAGATCTTTGTGGCACCCAACTGGCTTCATTTTGAGATAGCCCTGTTTGTTCTTGTTATAATAATAATGGTGGTAACAAGTATGGTGACTGCCCAGGCAGACCCGGTAAAGATCAGGGGCCTCTATTTCGGATCGGCTACAGCCGAGGAGAAGGCTATTACGAGGGCAGGGTGGAACAACTGGGATCTTTTCTTCTCAGGCCTGGTTATAGTTATTATCATGGCAATTTACATTTACTTCTGGTAGGAAGTAACTTTTGATCTGCTTACTTAAAAACATATAATATGCTTACTACAAAAAATAAAAAAGAGGTTTGGTTCGTAACGGGCAGCCAGCATCTGTATGGACCCGATACGTTGAGACAGGTCGCTGCCGATTCTTCGGTAATTGCTGAGTCACTTGACAAATCTCCCTTAATTGGTGTTAAAGTAGTCTTCAAACCGGTTCTTACAACACCTGAATCTGTTATGGAACTATGCCAGGATGCTGAAAATGACTCCAACTGCATTGGTTTGATTACATGGATGCATACCTTTTCACCTGCCAAGATGTGGATTGGGGGACTGTCGGTTCTTAAAAAGCCATTTCTGCACTTCCATACCCAGATGAACAGGGATATTCCCTGGGATTCCATAGATATGGATTTTATGAATCTTAATCAGTCAGCTCACGGCGACCGTGAATTTGGATTCATAACATCGAGGATGAGGCTCGAGAGGAAAGTTGTTACAGGACACTGGCAGGATCCGGTGGCAGTAAAGAGTATTGCCGTTTGGACAAGGGCCGCCCTGGCATTTGATGATGCCCGTAATATGAAGGTCGCACGCTTTGGTGACAATATGAGGGACGTGGCCGTTACCGAGGGTAACAAGGTAAGTGCCCAGATAAGGCTTGGATACTCGGTCTACGGATACGGTATTTCCGATCTGGTTGAAGCGGTTAATAAAATCGGAGATGCCGAGGTTGAAAAACTCGTCAGTGAATATGCTGGTTTATACGAGCTTGGCTCAGGCGTAGCCGCTTCATCTTCTATAAGGGATGCAGCCAGGATTGAACTTGGCATTGAGAAATTCCTGGAAGCAGGTAATTTTAAGGCTTTCACAACAACCTTTGAGGACCTGCATGGTCTGAAACAGTTACCGGGCCTTGCTGTACAGAGACTTATGGAAAAAGGTTACGGCTTTGGTGCTGAAGGTGACTGGAAGACGGCAGCCCTTGTAAGATCGATGAAGGTAATGGGTGATAAACTGCCGGGAGGCACATCATTTATGGAGTTCTATACCTACCATTTCGATCCTGCTGATACAGCAGTCCTGGGTGCCCATATGCTCGAAGTTTGTCCTACCATTGCCGCTGCCAGACCACGTCTTGAAGTACATCCTCTTTCAATCGGTGGTAAGGCCGATCCGGCAAGGCTGGTGTTCAAATCAGCAACCGGGAAGGCTATAAATGCTTCACTCATCGACATTGGCAACCGGTTCAGGATGATAGTTAACAAGGTTGATGTTGTCGAATGTCCTGACATGCCCAAACTTCCGGTCGCAAGCGTACTGTGGAAACCCATACCTGATCTACGGACGGAAGCCACAGCCTGGATACTTGCCGGAGGAGCTCATCATACCGGATTCAGTACAGCCGTCAACGAGGAATATATTGAAGATTTCTGTTCAATGTCAGGCGTTGAATACCTGCTGATTGACGAAAAGTGTGATCTCGATTCATTTAAAAAGGAGATAAGGACAAACGAGGTTTATTATCATCTGGCCAAAGGTATTTGACAGGAGCCTGTTTGAATCTTAAAACCTTTGATCTACCTTTAGAGAATAATCTGATGGTATGACAAATCAATATATTTAAAGGTTTTAATGAAACTGTATTCTGAATATTCCAGGCACCTGCTAGCTGTCGACTGCATAGTTTTTGGTTATGACATCAGGGAGAAGCAGATAAAACTGCTTCTGATAAAGAGGAACTTTGAACCGGCAATCGGTAAATGGTCTCTTGCGGGTGGTTTTGTAAAAGACGGAGAGGACCTTGATGATGCGGCATGCCGGGTGCTTCATAAGCTCACGGGACTTAAGAACATCTATATGAAACAGCTCTTTGCCTACGGGGACGTTGACCGCGATCCCGGGGCAAGAGTCATTTCAATCACTTACAGTGCTCTCATAAAGATTAAGGATATAGATAAGGAAAGAAAAGAGAAGAACGGAGCCCAGTGGCACTCCATAGCACGGCTTCCGGATCTTATTTTTGACCATGCGTCGATGGTTAAAAGATCACTTAAAGAGCTGCAGATGCAGAGCAAAGTTAAACCGGTGGGGTTTGAACTACTTCCGGAGAAGTTTACCCTGGTTCAGCTTCAGGATCTGTATGAGGCTGTTTTACAGCAGACTATCGACAAGAGAAATTTCAGGAAAAAGATACTCTCAATGGATATCATTGAAAAGCTCCAGGAGAAAGAGAAGGAAACCTCGAAGAAAGGAGCCTTTTACTACCGGTTTAACCGCGAAAGGTACAAGCTGCTCAGGAAGCAGGGGTATTACTTCAGCCTGGAGATGAGTGGCACAGACAAAAAAACTGACAAAAAAAATTAGTAATGATGCTTGAAGAACTTAAGACTGTTGTTTTCAGGGCAAACCTTGATCTGGTGAAGCATGGCCTTGTAATTCATACATGGGGAAATGTAAGCGGCCGTGATAGTGCAACCGGACTGATAGTCATCAAACCTTCGGGAGTAAGCTACGAGACCATGAAGCCCGGGGATATGGTTGTTCTCGATCCCTCCGGCAGGGTTGTCGAAGGAAGGTTCAAACCTTCGACCGATGCTGCTACACACCTCATACTATACAATACCTGGCCCTCGGTAGGAGGGGTGGTGCATACCCACTCCACCTATGCTACCACATGGGCTCAGGCAGGTCTCGACATCCCGGCTTTCGGAACTACGCATGCCGATCATTATCATGGTGAAGTGCCCTGTACAAGGAAGCTTACCGATGAGGAGATAACAAATGATTATGAGACAAACACCGGACGTGTGATTGTCGGGAGGCTTGGGGATTCTGATCCCCTGGAAAAGCCATCAGCCCTGGTAAGCTGCCACGGCCCCTTCTGCTGGGGAAAAGATGCCGCGGAAGCTGTTTATAACGCTGTCGCACTTGAGGAAATAGCCAGAATGGCTTTCAATACAGTGCAGCTGGGTCAGGTAGAAGCTGTGGGGAAGGTCCTTCTGGATAAGCATTACCTTAGAAAACACGGTAAGGATGCTTATTATGGCCAGAAATAAAATACCAGGTTACAGAATTATGTCTTTATCCTGCCCCGGGAGCTGATACATATTTCTTTGGCAGGTATTGTGATGAATTTAAAGTGTTTATATAAAATCATTGACTATGAAGAAACTGATAATACTTATTGCGATAATAGCATTGACGGCTGTACCCGAAGGTGCAGCCCAGAAGCTTAACAATACCGGCGTAAACCAGCTTATTGTCGTGGCCAATCATCCGGGGCCGGTAATAAGCAAGGATATCTACGGACATTTTTCAGAACACCTGGGAACATGTATCTATGGTGGAATCTGGGTCGGAACGGATTCCCCGATCCCCAATACCTACGGGATCAGAAATGATGTACTCTTTGCCCTGCGCGAGATTAAAGTACCAAACCTTCGCTGGCCCGGCGGTTGCTTTGCCGACACATACCACTGGAAGGACGGAATAGGTCCCTACGCCCAGAGAGCCTCAATAGTGAATACTCACTGGGGAGGTGTAACTGAGGATAACTCTTTCGGAACCCATGAATTCATGAAGCTTACCGAGCTTCTCGACTGTGATGCCTATATAAATGGTAACGTTGGCTCAGGTACAGTCCAGGAAATGTCAGAATGGGTCGAATACCTTACCTCCGATGCCGAAAGTCCTATGACAAAACTCCGTAAGGAAAACGGCAGGGAAGAGCCCTGGAAAGTTAAGTATTTTGCCATTGGCAACGAGAACTGGGGTTGCGGGGGAAATATGACCGACGAGTTCTATACAAATATAATGAGACAGTTCTCAACTTACCTTGGTAACTATGGTGGAAACGAGCTTTACAGGGTTGCCTGCGGCCCCTCAGACTATAATTATGCCTGGACCGAAACACTTATGAAAGAAAGTAATTCCAGAAACCGGTTCCAGGGCCTGTCGATTCACTACTACTCAGTAGAAAACTGGGACAAAAAAGGATCGGCTACAGTATTCGGGGAAAACGAATGGTTCAGAACCATGAGATCCAACCTTCAGATGGATGTCATAATAAAAGGCCATAAGGCCATAATGGACAGGTACGATCCCCTTAAGACAAAAGGTCTGGTTGTTGACGAATGGGGAAACTGGTTCGATGTTGAACCAGGCACCAATCCGGGCTTCCTTTATCAGCAGAATTCCCTGAGGGATGCACTTACCGCTGCTATTCATCTTAATATTTTCAACCTTCATGCCGATAGGGTAAAAGTTGCCAACCTTGCACAGATGGTCAATGTACTTCAGTCGGTGATCCTGACAAAAGATGATAAGATGGTTCTGACACCTACCTATCACGTTTTCAGGATGTTCAGGGTACATCAGGAGGCAAGGCTGCTTAACATAGATCTCAAATGCGAGGATTATGAATATGGTGATGAAAAAGTGCAGGCTGTTTCTGCCTCAGCTTCTGTTGATGCCGCCGGGAAGATGCATATTTCAATTGCCAACCTCAATCCCAATAAAAGCATCCGTCTCTCATGTCCTGTCGTTGGTGAAACATATAAACTTATAACGGGCGAAGTGCTGACAGCGGCTGACATGAATGCAATGAATACCTTCGAGAATCCTGAAGCCATCAAGCCGGTGGCATTCAAGGATTTTACATATAAGGACGGCCTTCTGACAATAAACATGCCGGCCAAATCAGTTTTAGTTCTGGAAGCATCAAAATAATTTAAGGAAATTATGGGAAAATATACTATTGGAGTTGATTTTGGAACCCTCTCAGGCCGTTCGGTGATAGTCGACCTGGAGACGGGAAAAGAACTTGCCGTAAGCGTTCATGAATATTCTCACGGAGTTATGGATGAAAAACTGCCTGA
>CAZXSW010000107.1:0-5620 GCA_964642615.1 uncultured Rikenellaceae bacterium
ACCTATATTATCAGTAACCGATGCACTGAAAGAAACAGAGTCGATCATACTGAAATACCAGGTTACAGGAGAATGTTCTATAACCGGCTTAACGGTATCTGTGCCGATATACACACTGTATGGTGCTTCATCTGCCAGTGAAGGCATCCTGAAAATTCTTGAGAAGACATCTTCAGTATAAATATAATACTCAAGCATTGTGTTATAGCTGGTAACAGGAACCCCGGCACTGAAAAGGCCGCTCTGTTCATTCACGGCTGTCATGGGCAGCGTATCCCTGCTGGCAAAACCATTCATAGACCATACCAGTCGCACATTGTCTCGGTTAAATACAGTATCTGACCTTACTGTTGCCTGGATTGTTATTCCGGCAACCGGTTCTTCCGTATCCCTGTCGGGCTCATGGGTTATCCTTGTATTTATCCAGCCCATATCTCCAAGCATCGACATTATAAGTTGTCCCGGATCATGTATTGCTTCGCCAAGGTCAATAAAAGGAGTCATGAGCGAATTAACCGGCAGAGTGAAATTCTCGTCGAGATGAGCTACACTGGAACCGGGGTCCCATGTGGAAGGAGCCCATAACCTGACTCTTCCTCCGGAAAGATGGTAACTGACAAGAGGCCCCCTGAAAAAAAGTTGATTTCCTGTAAGGGCAGAATAAAGCGCCGGAGAAAAATTCTCAAAGGCAAGGGTATCGGTAAGTCTTCTTCCATCAACATTCTCAACAAAGGTGTCGTAAATAAGCGGGTAGGGACCAAATCCGTAGTAGCCGGCAGATTTGTCGTCTGAGGTGTTCATGGAATCAAAGAATCCTAAACCATGAAACATCTCGTGAAGTATAACTGTGACCAGATCATACTGATAAACAGGAGTATTTCCGTCTGTTCCGTAATACCAGTTTACAGAGCTGTTGATTTCGATATCAATGTCGGGAGCATTTTCCGGGTTTATGGTTTCTCCCAGTATCTTTTCAGCAAGAGGAAGGGGGTAAGCTGAGAATGGATCAGGGGCATCTATTACCGAACCAGGTACAAGCCCGGTAATTGACGAATTACCAAGCACCCCTCTCTCATTGATCCTTTTCCAGGTTGCCGAGACAGATATTCGGGTACCGGCAGGCAGGAGGGTTTGCAGGATTGAAACAGCATAATCTACTGATTTCCTTGCTGTCAGAGGGAAATTGTAATAAGTAACAGAAATTTCTGCACCTCCCTTGGAATCCTTTTTATAAAAGAATTCCTTTGGAGGTGGCAGATAAATCCGGTTAACTTTGGTCCCTGCGTATGAAACAACCGTAATTCGCCGGTCAGACTTCAGGACCTGGGGGAGAACGGGTGCAAGCAGTACAATAGTCAATAGAACTGACAGGGAAACCTTTCTCAGAATCATGTTGCCGGAGTAGCTTCTTCGCCTGCTGCAGTCCTAAGTTTAACTATATCCCTGTCGAACTGGTACATATTGTTTTTACCAACAAGATTTAGCTTGTCAATGATGGTCCTTACAGAAGATTCTTCCTCCACCTGTTCGGTTACAAACCACTGCAGGAAATTATGGGTGTTGAAATCCTGTTCGGCAAGGGTAAGAGCTACTATTTCATTAATACTTTCAGTGATAAACTCCTCGTGCTTAAGCACCTCTTTAAACATTTCAGCTACTCCCTTATATTCAGTGGGCGGATTGCTGAATGCGGGAATAATGGCTTTCCCTCCTCTCTCGTTTATATAACTGATAAATTTAAGCATATGCATTCTTTCCTCATCAGCCTGGGCATAGAGCCATGCTGCTACTCCTCCCAACCCTGAAGTCTCGGCCCACGAAGCCATTGCAAGGTAAAGATTCGAGGAATAGCCTTCTCTTTCTATCTGCCTGTTGCAGATGTCTTCAATTTTCTTTTTTAACATAACCTTTTGTTTTTAATAATGTAAATATTATTTATTCTGGCTGTCAAGCAGTGACTCGATTTTAGAAATCAGGTCATGGAGTGAAAACGGCTTGGGATAGGCTTCGTCAGCACCAAGGGTTCTGGCAAGCTGAAGGTAACTTGCAGGTCCTGCCTTCCCTCCTCCCGAGATAGCTATTATTTTTATGCCCGGCTTTACCTGTTTTATTTTCATAATCACTTTCAGTCCATCCTCTTCAGGCATTATAAGATCCACAATAACCAGATCGGTAACCGAAGGTTTGAAATGAGCAATGGCCTCCTTTCCGTTTTCGGCTTCGATAACAGTAAACTTCCTGCGGGTTAGAGACATTTTGAGCATCTCCCTCAGTTCACTATCATCTTCGACAATCAATATAACAGGCGATTCATTCATTCTGTTCAGCAAAAGTAGAAAAATTTCCTTCATCAGCAGGAAGGTATATTTCAAAGAGGGAGCCCTTGTGTTTTGTACTAGAAACAAGTATCTCCCCTCCCATTCCGGTAACTATTCCATAGACCACAGAAAGTCCAAGTCCTGTGCCTTTTCCAACTTCCCTGGTTGTGTAAAAGGGCTCAAAGATTCTTGATACAACTGCCGGATCCATACCTTCTCCTGTATCATTAATATAGATACGCAGGTATCTCCGGGCATCCGTATTTTTATTTATCAATCCATTAACTTCTGATGTGTCAATAAGTTCCATCCCTGCCCTAAGGATTCCGCCTTTCTCCTCCATGGACTGAAGGGCGTTAGTAAGTAAATTCAGGAAAACCCTGAACATCTGTATCTGATCAGCTTTAACGAATACTTCATAATCAGGGATACTGGAAATTATCCTTATGTTGTCGGCCGCTGAGGAACGGGCCAGGTCGAGCGCCTCGGAAAGTATTTTACCCACATCTACGGGAACAACTTTTATTCCTGACGATCTGCTGAATGCAATTATCTGTTCGGTAAGCGATCTGGCTCTGTAAACAGCTGTCAGAATCTTTCCAGTTTTGTCATGTGAAGGAGAATCCTGGGGCAGGTCTTCATTTAGCATTTCCGCATATCCGGCTATAGTGGCCAGAATATTATTGAAATCATGTGCTATTCCCCCTGCAAGTGAGCCAATGGTTTCGAGCCGCTGTGCCTGGAGAAGCCTTTCTTCATAATTTCTTGCCTTTTCGGCACATTCCTTTCTTAGTTCAGCAGCCTCTTTCTCTGCGAGTCTCCGGTCAGTGATATCAGTTGTCCGGGCAATGACATGAGTTATTTCATCATTTTCATCCCTGAAGGGCGAAAAGCTGACCTCAAAAAAGCGCTCCTCAGTCCCGTTAAATCTGAAAGAAGCTTCGTAGCTTACACTTTCACCTGCAAAACATAAATCTATATTAGTCTTTATTTTATCAAGAAAGATACTTCCTCCCCAGATCTCCCCGAGAGACTTGCCTACAACAGAACCCGCGAGATCCCTGTGTTCATCACAGAAGGCCTTGTTTGCCTTTTCGTATTTGTAATCCCGGTTAATAACAGTAATCATTGACCTGGAGTCGTTAAAGACAATATCGGCAAATAACTTCTCTTTCATCCAAGGAACCGGTTAAGAATCACATTTTAATAAGTTAAATAATGTCCAGGCCATCCTCTTCCCGCCTGCAGCCTGTTATCTCTACTGCTCAGGGGACATCGAGGTTGAGGGTCTTTTTCATATCTTTAAGGGCCGGATATTTCGAAGCGAGGTAAGTATACTTCTGATCATCCGAATAGGGTGTGTCAACAGCCTCCGAAGCATCAACCACCGAATCTACGTCAGCATCTTTCATATTAAAAATGCCATTGAGAAACGACAACAGACGTTGTTTGTGTTGCTGGACGAAAACATCTTTCTGATCAGCATTTGAAAGGTGTATTATTATTTTTCCGTCATCGGTGATTTCAGGTTTCACCGTTTTGAACATACTTACAATCCTGGGACCCTCATCTGTCAGCTGACTGGTAAATTGTTTCCAGGCTTCGATAAAAGCCTCAGGAGTCAGTTCCTTAAGCTGCACCCTTTCCACTTCCTTCAGAGGTTGTCCTTCCTGGGCAGGGGCCTGTTCTTCAACAATCTCCGCATCGGTTATAAGATCCTTTATCGAAACTGATTTTGCCTGGCGGGTATCCGGTTTCTGTGATCTTTCGTAAGATCCGGTATGTGCCTGGTGAATCTTGTTTTCAACCGGGGGAATCGGTCGTTCCCTTGCAGCTGGTGCATCGGGTTCCTTTGAAACAGGAGCTTCATTTTTTTCCTGCTTACTCAGGTCAGGTTCATTGTTTTTTTTTTGAAGCTCTCCGTGATTCTCCTTCATTATAACGCAGAGTTTAATCAGTGCCAGCTCAACATGCAGACGCTGATTCTTGCTGGTCCTGAACGACAGGTCGCAGTTGCTCAGAATGTCAAGTGCGCTGTAAAGAAAATGGACAGGACTGACAGCTGCCTGGGTCCGGTATCTCTGACGCAGTGAAGGAGCTGCTTCAAGAAGTCGCAGAGTGACTTCATCGCGACTCACAAGAAGATCCCTGAGATGACTGCTCAGACCGGCTACGAAGTTATGACCGTCAAATCCTTTCTCAAGTACCTCGTTGAAGGTGATCAGCACTGAAGGGACATCTCCGATCAGGGCAGCATCGACCGTTTTAAAATAGTATTCAAAATCGAGTACGTTAAGGTTCTCTATTACATCCCTGTAGGTAAGATTCTTTCCACTGAGACTAACTATCTGGTCAAAGATCGAAAGCGCATCCCTGAGAGCACCATCAGCTTTCTGGGCTATTATATGCAGGGCTTCCTCCTCAGCCTTAACAGATTCATTCCCGGCGACATATCCCAGCCTGGCAACAATATCCTCGACCCTTATACGGTTGAAATCAAATATCTGGCAACGTGAAAGGATAGTTGGTATTATCTTGTGCTTCTCTGTAGTGGCCAGAATGAAGATGGCATGAGAAGGAGGTTCTTCAAGTGTTTTAAGGAAGGCATTGAAGGCAGATGATGAAAGCATGTGAACCTCATCGATTATGTACACACTGTATTTACCGATCTGGGGAGGAACCCTCACCTGGTCAGTCAGGTTGCGGATATCATCTACTTTGTTGTTTGATGCGGCGTCAAGTTCATGTATATTGAACGATCTCGAGGTATTGAACGAGATACACGACTCGCACTGATCACAGGCTTCACCGTCGGACCTGAGGTTTGAGCAGTTTATGGTCTTGGCAAAGATCCTTGCACATGTCGTTTTACCCACCCCCCGTGGTCCGCAGAAAAGATATGCCTGAGCCAGATGCCTGTTCAGGATGGCACTTTTCAGGGTGTTTGTTATGGAGTCCTGACCCACCACCATGCTGAATGAAGGCGGACGGTACTTCCTTGCTGAAACTATGAAATTTTCCATATTACCTGAATCCTGTCTCCTTTGGTTTTAAGTAGCCTGACAAATATAGTCAAAAAGCAGGATCAAAAAGACATTAGCAATCCAATTCATCAACCGGCAGCAAAGGAATTAAGTGTTACAACGTTATAAAAAATCTAAGTTCATTGTTTTGTCAGAATCAAAATTATCTTACCTTTGCAAGCCAAAATCATTTAACTAAAAAACAATTAATTATTATGTTAAACCAGTACGAAACCGTTTTCATTGCAACTCCCGTTTTGTCTGAGAACCAGATGAAGG
>CAZXSW010000108.1:0-5510 GCA_964642615.1 uncultured Rikenellaceae bacterium
GGCGCATAGCCAACATGCTTAAGGATGATGCCGCCACACAAAAGCAGTATGACGATCTAAAGGGCCAGGTTGCCGTTCTTGAAAGACAGATTGAAGCCAACAACACACAGAAAGCATCAGTGGCAGCAGAACTGTCGGTGCTGGGATCAAAGAAGAGGATCCTGGAGGAACAGATCGCCCGGAGCTATGTCATCAGTCCTGCTACCGGCACCGTCCTCGACAGGTACATTGAAAGAGGTGAGCTAACGGCAGCCGGGAAACCACTTGCCAGGATAGCTGACATGTCAGTTATCAAGCTTAAGGTCTATGTAAGCGGAGCAGCACTTGGATCGGTAAAAACGGGCCAGAGCTGTACGGTGAGGATCGATGACGGGAAAAAAGGCTACAGATCGTTCTCCGGAACAGTAACCCACATAGCCGACAAGGCTGAATTCACCCCAAAGATAATCCAGACAAAAGAGGAGCGTGTCACGCTTGTTTATGCTGTTACCATAGATGTCATAAACGATGGTTCCATGAAATCGGGAATGCCGGGTGAAGCCCTTTTTAACTGAGAAAACGGCAGCTATGGAAATGGTTATAGAAGCAGACAATATAAGTAAAAAATACGGCCCGGTAACAGCTCTCAGCAGAGTGTCATTTAGTGTCCGGCAGAATGAGATATTCGGGTTTATCGGTCCCGACGGAGCCGGAAAGACAACACTGTTCAGGTTAATATGCACCCTCCTCTTACCCGGCAATGGCAGTCTGAAAGTGCTTGGCCTAGACGTCATAAAGGATTTTAAGGAGCTGAGAAGGAACATTGGCTATATGCCAGGCAGGTTCAGCCTCTACCACGACCTCACTGTTGAAGAAAACCTTAATTTCTATGCCACTGTCTTCGGGACCACTGTGAAGGAGAACTATTACCTCATCTCGGATATCTATTCACATATAGAACCTTTTAAGGACCGCCTTGCAGGAAAACTTTCAGGAGGCATGAAACAAAAGCTCGCCCTCTCATGTGCACTGATACACAAACCCCGCCTGCTTGTACTCGATGAACCCACAACGGGGGTTGATGCTGTTTCGCGGTCAGAATTCTGGACCATGCTTAAGAAGCTAAGAAGTCACGACATTACAATCATAGTGTCGACACCCTATATGGACGAAGCCATGAGATGCGACAGGGTGGCTCTGATCCAGGATGGCAGTATTATGGCTGTAGATACGCCTGAAGGAATAATAAAAGGTTTCGGAAACAGACTGTTTTCAGCAACTTCATCAGGCAAATACAGGCTTATAAATGCCCTGAAATCCTTCCCCGGCACAACAACTGCCTATCCATTCGGAGACTCGGTTCATGTGACCTTCAGCAATGACTCGATTCCTGACGGACTTCAGGCTTATCTGAAGAACCTTGGGATCGACGATGCTGAGTTGACTGAGGCTTCGCCGGGCATCGAGGACCGTTTCCTCGAACTGATGGCTGACCGTCAGGGCATAAAAGCCGGAGAACAGGATAATTCAACCCTTTAGCCATGTCGCCCATGAAGAGGAAAGTAATCTCAGTAAGAAATCTCGTTAAGAAATTCGGAGACTTCACGGCCAACGATAACCTCAGTTTCGAAGTATATGAAGGGGAGATTTTTGGTTTCCTCGGAGCCAATGGTGCAGGAAAGACTACTACAATAAGAATATTATCTGGCCTCTCAGCACCAACCTCGGGAGAGGTGATTGTGGCCGGATTCGACGTGGCAAAAGACTCCGAGAAACTTAAGAAGAACATTGGTTATATGAGCCAGAAATTCTCACTTTATGAGGATCTGACAGTTAAAGAAAACATTGTGCTGTACGGTGGTATTTACGGCATGAAGAAAAGCCTGATAAAGACAAGGCTGGCCGCGCTTCTTGAAAAACTTGATTTCGGGAAATACAGTAACAGCCTTATCTCGGGCCTGCCTCTGGGACTTAAGCAGAAACTTGCATTCTCAGTGGCTATCCTGCATCAGCCCAGTATTGTATTCCTTGATGAGCCCACCGGAGGCGTCGATCCTCTTACCCGGCGTCAGTTCTGGGAGCTTATATATGAAGCGGCGTCGGGAGGTATCACTGTATTTGTTACTACCCATTATATGGACGAAGCAGAATACTGCGACAGAATATCAATTATGAGCGAGGGGCGGATTGTAGCCCTCGACTCGCCTGCTGCCCTTAAAAAAGAGTACTCAGCCGCTTCTGTCGAAGAGGTGTTTGTTAAGATTGCCCGACCTGTTAATAACTGAACTATGAATCGCTTCCTTGGCTTTGTAAAGAAAGAATTCCTCCACATCTTCCGCGACTACCGTACAATGATAATTCTGTTCGGGATTCCGGCAGCCCAGATCCTTCTGTTCGGATACGTGGTCAGGACTGATATAAAAAATGCAGGAGTGGCCTTTCTTGATATGTCAAAGGATGAGGTTACAGTTAACCTTACAGGGAAAATATGCTCTTCAGGTTTCTTTACAAAAACAGGCGACCTGCTTAGCTACGACGACATCGACAAGGTTCTGAAGAGAGGAGAGACAAAAGCTGTGGTGATATTTGAACCCGATTTCGGGACAAACCTCGTGAGCCATGGGAAAGCAGGCCTTACAATCATAACCGACGGATCTGAACCCAACGTAGCTACACTGGTAACCAACTATATGACAGCTATAATCACCGATTTCAACAGGGAACTGGCAACAGCCTCAGCCTTTGCACCGCCAGTCATTCCCGAAGTTAGAATGTTTTACAACCCCGGACTGAAGAGCCACTATATGTTCGTCCCGGGAGTCATAACCCTTATCATGATACTTATATGCGCATTGATGACTTCTGTCACCATAACGCGTGAAAAGGAATTCGGGACCATGGAGGTCCTTCTTGTCTCACCCCTTAAACCCTTGCATATAATCATCGGGAAAGTAACCCCCTATTTCTTCCTCTCACTGGTCGATGTCATCCTCATCCTGACACTCTCATGGCTCGTTTTCGGACTGCCTGTCAAGGGCAGCATCATACTTCTTATGGCCGAAAGCATGCTTTATATTCTTATGAGCCTCTCACTGGGAATACTTATATCAACAGTGTCAAAAACAATGCAACAGGCCATCTTCATCTCACTCATTGGGATGATGCTTCCTACCATACTTCTCTCCGGGTTTATTTTCCCGATAAGCAATATGCCCCTTATATACGACTGGGTGAGTTCCATCCTGCCGCCCCGCTATTTTATTGTCATAATAAAGGATATCATGATTAAGGGAACCGGACTGCTGTATGTATGGAAGGAGACATTAATACTCATAATTTTTACCGTGGTATTCATATTGCTGAGTGTAAAGAATTTTAAAATAAGGCTTCAGTGACCCGGCAGGGAGTTGGGGCAACTAAAGCTTTAACAACGATTTATGGCAAAAAGAACTGAAACTGAATGAGAACGATACTATATCTGATAAGAAAAGAGTTCATACAGATCTTCCGGAATAAGTTTATAAGCAAAGCTATCTTTGCCGTCCCGGTTGTCCAGATGCTTATCCTGGTTCCTGCCGTGACCTTTGAGCTCAGGAATGTCAGGGTGTCTGTCATCGACATGGACAGGTCAGTGGAGTCGACCGCCCTGATAAATAAACTTGAAGCTTCGACTTTCTTCATGATCACAGGTGAGACATTCTCCGAAGAAGAAGGGTCGGCCCTGCTGCACCGCGATAAAACTGATCTGGTCCTCCATATTCCCCAGGGATTCGGCGAGAACATAATAAAAGGGACACCGGCGGCAGTTATGGCCTCTGTAAATGCTATAAATGTAACTTCGGCTCAGCTTACCTGGGCTTATTTCAATGGTGTGCTTTCAGACTACAACTTAAACATAATGTCAGGAAAGGCCGGCCCACTTATGCCTGTAACAAGCTCAGGCATCGTGATAAGCAACCGCTACTGGTACAATGAACTTCTCAACTATAAATACTATATGCTTCCGGGGATACTGGGCATTCTTGTTACTGCAATCGGGTTTTTGCTTGCAGGCCTTAACCTGGTAAGAGAGAAAGAGATAGGCACTATAGAGCAGATCAATGTGACACCGGTAAAAAAACATCAGTTCATCATTGCAAAGATGGTCCCCTTCCTTATTATAGGGATTGTTGATCTCATCATTGGACTTCTCCTTGGGAAACTGGCATTTGATATACCCTTTGAAGGCAGTATAGCCCTGCTGTTTCTTTGCACAGCCATCTTCCTTGTTGCTGTACTTGGCTTTGCCATCTTCATATCCACTTTTTCAGACACCCAGCAGCAGTTCATGTTCATTGCGTTTTTCATACTCATTGTATTCATTCTGATGAGCGGGATCTTCACTCCCCTCGAGAGTATGCCGCCCTGGGCCCGTAAGATAAATCTGATCAACCCTGTTTCCTATATTATGAGGATCAACAGGATGGTTATGTTAAAGGGTTCGGGAATAGCTGACATAGGCAGGGATATCCTGTCGCTTCTGGGAATAGCTGCTTTTTTCACTATCCTGGCAGTGAGGCAATACAAGAAGAGATCGTGACAGCGGGGACTTGCCCGCAAAGCTTATGAAAGATCTTAATAAATTAAGGGAGATCCTTCTTAATAAGCACTGAGGCGGATACCGGCCAGTGATCTGATATGAAGGTCCCGTGTTCCTTTTTGATATAGGTTTTGTGACTGAGTACCTTCAGGCCGTTCCTGACAAATATATAGTCTATCCTTCCTCCCCTTGAAGTATCGGAAAAACCGTTATAGGTATAGGCAGGGCCAGTATGCTTTCTTTCGCTTATTGCATAGGCATCAGCCATCAGGGGAACACTCTCGAATGGACCGGTAAGGATTCTGTAGCCCTCATCCGAGATCTTCATATTGAAATCGCCCGTGACAATAAAAGGAAAGCCATTGGCAATACTGTCGATCCTCGACATGAGGAGGCTGGAGCTCATCATCCTTGCCGTATCGGAGTCATGGGCAAAATGAGTATTGAAAATATAAAAATGCTCACCGGTGACCTTGTCTGACAGTTCCATCCATGTCACTATCCTCGGTAGCGATGATCCCCAGCTTATGGATCCTGCCGAATCGGGGTTCTCCGATAACCAGAAAGTCTTGTTTCTTATAAGGTCAAACCTATCCTTTCTGTAAAAGACAGGATTCATCTCGCCTCCTCTTGCACCATCGTCGCGACCAACGCCTGTCGAAGCATATCCCGTGAGAAGGGTATCGAGATACTCGTACTGTTTCCAGAGAGCTTCCTGCAATCCAAGCACATCCGGTTTCTTATCCTCAATAAACCTGTAAACGATGGGAGCCCTCAGGGACCATGAATTAAGACTGTCGGCCGGATTGTCGTACCTGATGTTGAATGTCATCACCTCGATGGAGTTCTTCCCCTCCCTGTCAGAACAGGATGAAAATAAAAGAACGGTAATAACTGAAAGAAGAACAATGAATTTTCTCATCCTGGAATTTTTTACAAAGATAGTCATACA
>CAZXSW010000109.1:0-5428 GCA_964642615.1 uncultured Rikenellaceae bacterium
TCTATCCTCACAGGTATCCAGTTCATCCTTACGGCATTCTTCCTTCTGAAGTCACTTTTCAGGGGCAGTCTTATAGTCAGGGGCTTCCATCTGTGTCCGCTCATCTCCGACAGCAGGGGTCTGACCAGAAGTTCAAACTGGACAAAGGAAGAAACCGGGTTACCAGGCAGACCGAAAACAAGAGCTTTATCATGAACACCAAAGGTTGTCGGTTTGCCAGGCTGAACAGCCACCCTGTCGAATAAAATCCTTACACCCGCATCCACAAGAACCTTCGGGATGAAATCAAAATCCCCCATCGACACACCTCCCGTAAGGATTACCACGTCGTTTTCAGCTATGGCTTTGTTAATCCTCACCAGTGTATCTCCCGGGTCATCCCTGGCAATTCCGTAATATCTTCCACTGCAGCCGGCCCTTTCAACCTGGGCCATAAGCTGAAAACCATTGCTGTTCCTTATGTGATAATCATCAGGGGTCTCTTCAGGCTCAACAAGCTCATCGCCGGTACTGATGACTCCTACAAGCGGCCTGCGCCCCACTTCAGCAACCGTATAACCTACAACAGCCATCACTGCAATATCCTGGGGTCTGATAAGATGTCCCCTTCCAAGAACCAGGTCTCCTTTCCTCAGATCCTCCCCTTTACGTGAAATGTTATCTTTTGAACTGCTTCCTGTGAATTTCATCTTTCCTGAAGCCGTTATGACAGTGTCCTCGACCATTACAACACAGCCGGCACCTTCAGGTACTGCAGCACCTGTCATGATCCTGACACACTGATAAGGTTTCAGGCTTATATCACACTTCATGCCGGCAGCTATCGTTGCCACAATTTCGAGCTCCTTACCAATGTCGTCGCACCGGCAGGCAAATCCGTCAACCGACGACCTGTTAAAGGGTGGCAGATCCCTGTCGCAGAACACATCGGCGGCAAGGACACGTCCTGAAGCCTCACTGAACGGGATCTTCTCAGTACCAGTGCTTAAAGCTGAACCAATAACAATGTCTGATGCTTCTTTAAAAGAAATCATTTCCATAAGCTGCGTTTTATACAACCTGAAAGTAAAACCAGTATTCTGATGTGACCCTCTGTCACATGATCGTGTTACTGATACGGGGTAACCACTTCAACCAATTCTGGTAGATCCATTCCTATTCTCCTAAGAAATTCAAGTGTCGGGACACCATTACTGTTCCAGCCCCTGCGCTTATATACCGCATCTTTCAACCTTTCAAACTGATCCTCCCTGAAAGTTCTGAGCAGGCTCATCTTGTTCCCGGTGCTCAGGCCTGCAGGGTCTGTACCCGTTAGTTCCTTCAACTGTTTGTCATACCTGGCTGAACGCGATTCATATTCTTCGCGGGTAACAGGGCCGGATGCCCGGTAAGGCTGCCTGTCGTGAATCCTAGTGCCATAGCCTCTCCTCAGATTAAAAATCCTCTGGAAGTTATAAACCCTTTCCGAATCCTCTATCAGCTTTCGCCTGTCAAAGTCCCTGCCCGTAACTGCCTTATATATTGTAACATAATTATCTACATGCTCCGGCACCTTAGCCGGCTCATCTGTAAGGGCGTTATTTTCGGGCTCGACATCGTTCCAGGGTAGCTTGCACAGTCCTACCAGTCCGAACCATGTTCTGAACATGGGAAAATAATGCAGGGCCTCGGCTTTATCTTCAAAAGTAGGGATCTGATTATTAACCATATCCATAAATATAAGCCATGCCTCATCATGCTGGGGACCTTTGTTTGTAAGAGCAAAGCCTCCCTGCTGGGCCAGTGACTCCTTGGGCAGATACTGTGAATACTCAAGGCCCTTGTTCTCCATTGCAATATCATTGAGGAAGTCGGGATCTCCCCAGCCGTTGCTTATGAATAGCTGTTTCATCTTCCTTACCCCCGTGCCGGCTATACGCCCAAAACCCTCACCTACTGCCAGTTGATGCAACAAACTAAGAGCGGCATCACTGTTTCCGAAACGAAGATCCAGGCCGCCCGTTCTTTCAATGTTAAGGATGCCGTTCTCGTAACATTCCATTATAAAGGCCGTTAAGGTGCTCCATGTAATGGTGCATATACCGTAAGTATCGCAGTAGAAGTTGGCTTCAATGATATAGCCGGGATCAAAGATGCCGCAGTTCGATCCAAGACCCGCTGCATTTTCATATTCAGGTCCGTCAACTATAACCCGGGATCCCTTGTAGGGTCCAGTACTTATCTCATAATCGTCGATGCCCTTGCTGCACGACATGTTACAGCCTATCCAGCACCCATCAGGTATGCCTTGTGTGAATTCCTTAACCCATACCGACGAATCAATCTTAAAGGCATCAGGATGGCTTCCGAATTTGTAGTTATGAACCGGCAGAAGATCATGATCATTCATTATCTCGACAAGATGTGCAGTTCCCACCTGCCTCATCCTGCACTGTTTGTCATCAAATTCCCGGATCTCCCTGTTAAATCTTCTGCCACGCTCTGAAATAGCATCAAGGTCAACAACATTATTCAGATTCCCCTTCACACCCGGTACCTTGCATACCAGAGCCTTTATCTTCTTGTTACGGAAGACAGTGCCTATACCACCCCTCCCTGCCTGCTTCAGCCTTACCTTTTTTCTTTTCGGATCATAGAAGCTGAAGTTAAGCATGCCTATAAGCGAATGATCGGCAGCTGATCCGGTCGATACCACACCTATATTTTTCTTTTCCGATTCACTGCCGGCAAACATCTCAGTGAGCTTCTCAGCAATCAGATGACTGTCGTGCAAATCTCCGGGAGCCTCATATATCGATACATGGTGATTTACTCCATCAATAAATACAATCACTTCACCGGCAGATTTCCCCTGAATTTCAAGAGCGTCAAAACCCGAGAACTTGAGGAAAGGGCCAAAAAACCCTCCGACATTACTGTCAATAACTATGTCGGTCTGAGGTGAAATACTGACAACCAGCGATTTGCCCGTTCCTGAATACTGGGTTATCCCGCCTATAGGACCCGAAGAAATAATAATCTCATTTTCAGGATCATACCACCTGGTATCAGGCTGGGTTCCGTCCCACAGCAGTCTCAGCCCGTATCCCTTCCCGCCGATGAACTTTTCCTTCATCAGGGGTGGAACGTCTTTATCCTTTATCTCATTTGTTCCCACATTGACATAAAGGATCTTATCCGTGTAGCCCCTGTCAAGGGGTGTCCATTTGTAATCCCACCTTTTGAGCAAGACAGGAAGACGGTTGTCTGAATCCTGATCCATAGCTTATATTGTTGATGGCTTATAGTCTTTAATGAACAGTAAATCAAATATAAGAATTAACATGGATACAGAACCATGACAATAATCAATAAGTGGTTGTTAATAACAGGTAATATCATGCAAATAAGACCATGCTCAATAATTAATTTTGTACTTATCTTTATACTGTAATATGTTAAGGCCATGAATTTGCCGGAGATTCAGAAATACCTTAAGAGATTTACCATAGGTATTGCCGGAGCAGGCGGTCTGGGATCAAATTGTGCTGCAGCGCTGGTAAGAACGGGTATAGGCGGACTGGTAATTGCCGACTACGACCTTGTTGAAAAACAGAATCTCAACCGTCAGTTTTACTTCGACGACCAGGTGGGAATGATGAAGACCGTGGCCCTTAAGGAAAACCTCGACCGCATCAGTACTGATACACGTATCGTAATTCATCAAAAGAAGCTCGACAGAACAAACATCCCGGTAATCTTTTCAGGATGTGATGCTATTGTCGAAGCCTTTGATTCAGCTATAATGAAAATGATGATCGTGGAAACTGTACAATCGAAGATGCATGGAATTCCACTGGTCATTGCTTCGGGCATAGCAGGATGGAGCATGGATAACCAATTGAAGTACAGAATGGTCGATGATTATCTTTATGTCTGCGGAGATGAAACAACTGAGGCTTCGGAAAAGACCCCTTTTCTGGCACCCAGGGTTGCCATTGTTGCCAATATGCAGGCCAATGTAGTTATCAACATTCTTTTGAAGAAATCAGAACACAGATCCGTATGAGAATCAAGCTTAACAACCGTGAGGCAGAGTTTGAAGGGCAATCCATTACTGTAGCTGAGATGCTTGAAGCCGGAAAATTCTCATTCAGGCTTAAAGTGGTAAAGGTAAACGGAATACTCATAACTGAGGACCAGTATGGCATAGCCAGGATTTCTGAGGGAGATAATGTTCAGATGCTTTATCTTATGAGTGGAGGTTAGAAAAAAAAGTGTAGGTTTGCACCATGAAGATCAGGTTTAAAATAATAGATAAGATGCCTCCTGTTCTTAAGAACAAATATGTTCTTACAATACTTATTTTCCTGCTCTGGATACTTCTTCTCGACTCCAATAACCTGATATCGAGATATAAAGAGATGAAAGAGCTTAAAAAGCTCCGGGCCGACAGGGAGTATTACATAAACCGTATAGGGGAAGATAAAAGAAAGCTTCACGAATTAAAGACCGATAACCAGAACCTTGAGAAATTTGCCAGGGAGCAGTACAGAATGAAAAAGCCTGATGAGGATCTGTATATAATAATGACGCCCCGCGAGAGCCGTCAGGCTGAGAGAAGAACGCGTTAGCATCCCCTGTCGAGCCGCCTGTATATTTCAAGAAGACCATCTTTTCTGACCTCATCTGACCCTGAATCCACAAGTAGCTGGTAAGCAAGCTCATCAACCGGTTTTCTCTCAAGAATTTCTTCATGCATCCTGTTGAGGTACTTTATTATACGGAACATATTGAACCATACAAAGAACCTCTTCTCAAACGATTCCTGAGTTGCAGTATTAGACCTTATCTCCCCGGTCCTTATCATCCATTCCTCCTTTCCAATAAAGGCACGGAGAGATCCGGGCAGATTTCCATACAGCATTTCAGTTTCCTTCTCCCCAGCCGGACGGATCTGGTCAAGCATTGAAAAAAGGATCTTAAGGTCGCGGAAGGCAGAGAGATCATATGAGAGAAAGGTATCCTTTCCGGCTCCGGCCATAGCTGAAATGGCGGCACCTGTTCCGAAAGGAACACGGTCTGAAGTCCTTGGCGATGGGAATACAGTTGTTGAAGAAAGGTTAAAAAAACCACCAGCCGGAATCAGTTTCTGAATGAAATAGAAGTCTTCACCTCCCTGACGGCGGTTCATCCCGCCCGCCCTTATGTACTGCTGTGCCTTCACCCCCATTGATGAACCCACAGTATGAAAAGCAAAAGGGTAACCTGTAAAGGCCAGTGCCCTTACGAAATAGCGCAGATGAAGCTCATAGGCAGCTATATATCTGTAGACTTCTTCAGAAAAGTCATTTCCCGAAAGAGGATGTTCAAAATACACCGAGCAGGCATTTCTGCCTTTTCTTTTATAAAAGTCTTCGTAAAGTGAAACGAAATAATCCTCCCGTAC
>CAZXSW010000110.1:0-5408 GCA_964642615.1 uncultured Rikenellaceae bacterium
TGTCTGAATATTATATACATACGTGTTTGTGTCTGCAATACATGTGGGTTTCATCATAATATAATTTTGATTTTAATGGTTTGATGTAACCCGCATGATTATAAAATCATATATAAAAGTGTTTGTCTCAGCATAACATGTAATTGTCATCACATCTGATTTACAGGTTTCAGGAATATCTGTTTTTCATGTCTGCAAAGTTAACAGTTTCACGGTTCAGGAACCAGCAGGTTTTAAGTCTTCCTTATAAATACACCTCCCGTTAACTATCATAACCGTGTCTGAACCTATTCATTCGCGAACCAGAACAAGCACCCAGTCGTGACCTTTAATCCTCTCTCCGGGTGGGTCGAATTCAAGAACCGTGCCGGTATTGAATCTGTCAGCCGGGGTATAGCTGCCGTCGCGTGGGCTGAACCATGATGCCCGGAACTCAGGTATGGGCAACTTTTCCGGTTCAATCCTGACACTACTGCCATTCCATGTGTAAAACAATGCAAAATCCGTCCCTCGCATAGCAGCAATATAGTCATATTTAGGTTGTTGTGGTCCGGCTACCAGATACTGTGCCGGTATCCCGCCTGAATAACCCGTTTCTGCCATCAGGTCGCGGAGATGTTTCATCTGACGGGCTCCGGGAGCATCAAGAGCTTCCTTCCATGTCTCCCTTACGCTGTACGAAGCATCAGTATCGCCCTCTCTGTGGAACTGCATTATGGCATTATGTCCGTAGGTGAAGCCGCAGGCTCCCGCAAAGACAGACCAGTATGCATATCTGCGGACCTCATCAGCTGACCAGAAAGGTTGCCCCGGATCGTGAAGCCCCTGTGGAATGCTCTCATATGATGGTTCTCCGTCGAGTGTGGGTTTTGGAGGACTGAGGTTATAGTCTATCCTGACATATTTCCAGTTATCCTCTCCGAATGCTGCGCCGGAGGTGTCCTGGTCATAGCGCCGGTGTCCCGACTGAAACATATTGAAGTCGAGCCATGGAGCGTTGTGGAACCATTCAGAAGACCGGGTTCTTCCGAAAGGATGAAAAGTTATCAGATCATCAGGGCAGATCTGCCTGATGGTCTCTCCTATTCTGTTCCAGATCGCTGTTGAATCACTTCCCCTGACATCTCCCCCGTTGAGCCAGATAATATTTTTCCTGTCGTGGTATCGCCCTGCAAGCCACTCTGCATACTCACCTGCCATCTCTCGGGTGATGCTTCCGTTTCTTACATTTGAACCCCACACAGGTACAAGGGCCATATAAATGCCCATCTGTCCGGCACGGTCGATGATATAGTCGACGTGATCCCAGTAATCATATTGCCCTTCATCTTCAAAAGACGATCCGGCAGTCACCACCGGCCTGTTTATCTTTCCTCCTGCAAGGGCGGAATCACCGTACACATTAACAGCCCGTGCTGTGTTATGAATCACCATTACCTGAATAACATTGAATCCCTTTAAGCGCCTGTCTTCAAGATAAAGATCAGCTTCTTCGCGGGTAAGCTTTGAGAAAAGCAGCCAGCCGGTATCGCCCAGCCAGAAAAAGGGCTTCCCGTTAAGACATTCTAAAGATCTCCCTTCTTCAGATACCCTCAGTTCACCGCATAAACCTGAGAGATTTTCTGAGTCGCACGAGAGAAGAGCTAACACGACTGTCATTATGCCGCCAATGATCATCATTTTAAAAGAATACATTTTCCTGATACCGGTCCCTGGCATGGTTACTATCTTTAATCGTTACATTAAGATCAGAGCAGTAATTTACATTATAAAACCCGAAAAAATGAATTTTGATATAATTTTGCAGCATGGCTTACAAATTCCCTGAAATGAATAATATTACTCCTGCAGGACCCGTATGCCGGAAGAGGATCTACTATACGGCCGGGGAAGCCCGGGAGATGATAGAGCATTTGAAAGAGACGCGATATGTTAAAGATATTAACGCCTATCAATGCCCCGACTGCGGGTTCTGGCATCTGACAAGCCGCAGTAAGCGGGACCATCATTAAAGTCGTTACGGATTCAAACAGGGGCAGGGGAAAAAAAAGAACCCCTGCATAAGCGTACAGGAGTTTCTGGTAATAATGTTAAAAACCACAAAAAGTCTTTTATCCTCAGAGTTTATTACCGATTTTAATGCCAAAATAAATGGTTCTTGGAGATACAGGGCCATAGATGTACGACGGATCTCTGCCTGGTCCATGATCAAAATCGGTCTGATATGAATTCAAAATGTTTTTAACACCAGCAAGGAACTGAAGACTGGCCCCGTTAAGTTTTATATTCTGTGATATTTTAGCTCCAATATCAAAGAACTGCCCCGAACGTCTCAGTTCCCCATTTACCCGGTCAGTCAGGGGTCCAAAATAAGGTACAAACATCCTGCCTGTATAAACACCTGTAAGAACAAGGCAACTGGTTCTTGTGAAATCCCAGTCTAAGTTAAGGTATCCATAATCGGAAGGTGTTCTTAGAAATTCTCTTGTATTGAACTCCTGGGCGATATCGTACAGGCTTGACTGAATCGTAAAGCCCGAAGTAAGGGCCAAGGCAGAAAGGGGCTTTACCTTGAGCTCAACATTCACTCCCCTGACAACAGCACCATCTTCGGCATTTCTTCTTGTATATATAACCCTGCCTTCGGCGTCGGGAGTTCCTATATCATTGACAAAAGGCGATTCGAGACGGGTATAAAATCCCTCTACGAGCAGACCGGTGGAGACGGTTCCAATAAGTTTATTAAAGTCGAGCGATAACATATAGCTATGGCTTGTCTCCTCCTTCAAATCCCTGTCGTTGACGTTTATTACCTGTCTTACGCCGGATGTTTCAATATGAAGATCCTCATCGAATATCTGTGGGGCCCTGTATCCCTGCGAATAGCTGGCCCTGGCCTGCAGAAAGGAAAAAATGTCGTACATCACGCTGAGGCGCGGGCTGAAGACATTCCCTATCCCTGTCTCACTGTCCTTTGCATGGTCAACTATTGTGTAATGGTCAAAACGTCCCCCTGCACCAAGCCTGAATCTGTCGAGTTTCAGGTCGTACTGTACAAAGAATCCGTTTGTTGAGGATGACTGGTTGGCGACAAGCAGATTCGAGGTATGAGGAATATAAAGTATGCTATCGTTTTCAATTACTGCATTTGACAGATCGGGATATCCCAGTTTTTCATCCCTGAGTCTGCCCCCTGTCGATTCAATACCGCCTATCACTGAAGAATTGCCAAAATTAGCTTTATACTGAACCCCTGTGTTCCATGTAAGATCACCTGACCGGCCATAATCCCTGAGCGACCTGTTTGCACCATAATATGAATCGCGTTTAAGTTTCTGTGCCGACAGATAAACAGACAGAAGGTCATAATCCCTGAAGTATTTTTCGAGGGTTATGTTTCCTGTTTTTATATCATGTTCAACAGCTTCAGCAATATCCCTTTCATGAAGAGGATAGTCCTGCCTGTTCCCTCCATTCCTTTCTTCCCTTATATTGAAAAAGTCTACCGAAAGCCTGCTTCTCATTCCAAACCTGTGAAACAGGCGGGTTCCGAGGGTTAGGTTGTTCATTTCTGAGATCTCTGAAAACGAGTCATTATTGGCATCAAAGAGTTCACGGTCGCGGGTAAATCCGTAAAGAGCAATGCCTGTCTTCCCGTCATCCGAAACTATCGAAGTATTAAGGTTAACTGAGTTATCGGCAGCAGTACCACCGCTGCCTTTCACCCCGACACCTGTCTGTGAGTGATTTATGGCTGCTTCATAAGTACTGGAAGCAGGTTCCCTGAGAATTATGTTAATGGTTCCGGCAATAGCGTTACTGCCATAAAGGGCCGATCCTCCTCCACGCATAACCTCAACCCTTTCAATCATATTGACGGGAATAAGCTCGAGTCCGTAGACACCGGCCAGACCACTGAAAACCGGTCTGCTGTTTACTAGTATCTGCGAATAAGGACCTTCCATCCCATTCATCCTTACCTGAGAAAAACCGCAGTTCTGGCAGTTGTTTTCAATCCTTAGTCCGGGAGAAAAAGCAAGCCCTTCACTGAGGGTCACCGACTGGGAAGATGAAAAAAGTTCAGGTGATAGTGTATTGACTATGGTTACCGACTCGTATCTTTTTATGGCGCTCCTGTCGGCCGTTATTACAACCTCTTCCAGGCCGAGGATATCTTCTTCAAGAACAAAATCCAGCTCCTTTGTCTCTCCCTGTCTGATGATTATTTCCTTTTCAGTCGGTTTGAAACCAACCGACTGTGCTCTCACCATATGGGTTCCTTCAGGAAGATTAATCAACTGATAATGCCCTGTCTCATCACTGTTAACCCCATATGTTGTCCCTTTTACACTTATTGTGGCAAAAGGTGTATGCTGGCTGTCGGATATTACATGGCCAAAAATATTGGCATCCGTTTTTTTCTGGGGAAACAGTTCTATTCCTGTCAGAAAGAGGATTAGAGATAAAATAAGATATTTCTTCATCGATGTTATTAGTCAGATTGCACAAAATATAAACCCGGATCCGAAAGGGTCCGTGATATTCCTATATGTGAATCATGACTGCCGGGGCTCTGGCTCTGATGGATAAAAGCAGCAATAACTGGTTATGATCAACCATACGGGGAGTCCGGAGACGTGTTTCTATAAAAAATCTGAAGACACTTATGCATGCCAGTCCTCCGCTAATTGTGAACACGAAAGATGACATAAAATATATAAGTGCAAAACCATCGCCTGTATGGTTGTGACCTTTCTGGCTGTCGCCGGATTGTGATTTATAGGGATGCGAATGGACTATCTGAATCCCGTCAACAATATGATTATGTGAGAAGAAAGTTACGGAACCAAAATACCCGGTAAATAGTATAAGAAAAAAGAATCCGGTAATGCGATTTAAGTTTTTCGCTGACATTGTTCCGCCCTTGAATTTAAAAACATGGCAAATATAAAAAATTCCGCAAGGTAATCAGCCCTTTAACAAAAATTAACCACAAGTGCAGGCAGACTGGATTAAATAAGTTAAGAAACTTAAGCCAGGTTAATATTTGTGTATCATAGCCCTATCCCACTCTTCCTTATTTCCAAAACATCGGGTAACATAAAGGAAAAAGCTTCAGACAAAGCTTCATTTCGGCATTCACCTCATCATCTGGCTTTGCCTTTGCTTTCCAGTTTATAAAGGCCCGATGCGTGTGCTGCCAGACTGGCTGAAAAGGAATCTGAGAAATGTCCGGCTACCTTACCGCTCCACATGTCGGTTATCTTTACCCTTCCTTCAAGTCCCAGGTCAGACAGTTTAACTTCAACATCCTGGTTGTCTGAATCGCCGGTATTGAAAAGAGCGAGATAGGTAATCCCCGATTTTTCATCCACTGAGGTAATGGCTATCTTCCCGTCTTCCCTGAA
>CAZXSW010000111.1:0-5336 GCA_964642615.1 uncultured Rikenellaceae bacterium
AAAGCCAGACTGACCCGCAGGTATATGTTCCTTCCGGGTTCAACACTTATGTTACCCCGGTTTGTCGAAAGATGACTTGTGTAGCTGCGGTCGGTAAGATTGTCAATACCGGCAAAGACCTGTAGCCTGGTTGGACCAAGACTTATTGAAGTCGAACCCAGGGCAAGGTCAAGACGGGCATACCCTCCTGTCCCGGTCTCACCTTCAGCTATCCTGTCCTGCCGGGATGCACCAACAACCGTAATCTCGGCCGAGCCTATCCTGTTATGGGTATAACGGAGTCCAAGACGACCGCTCAGAGGCGGTATCTGCGGAAGACTGACATCAGCCTCAGTGTCTTTACCCCTTACATACGAACCCGTTCCAAACAACACAAAATCTGAATAGAAGTTATACTGGAATCCGAAATCAAAACCGTAAAGAAGAGCCTTGCTTACATTTGTATTGACAAAGGCGGGAAGTGTATCAGTAAGCCCTTCCAGGGCACCTGTATTAAGGGTGTAGATAAACTCACCAGGCACCTCAGTTATCATGTTAAGTATCCTGTTGGCAAAGACATCAGCCTGGAAATTGAATTTTGTCTTCCATATCCTCAGTCCAAGGTTGGCCGAATAACCATTCTCAGGCTTGAGGTCTATATTACCCAGCCTTACATAGTTTCCAAGGTCGATATACTTAAACCTCTCCTCAAGCGAAGGCGCCCTGAAAGAGCGGGCAACACTGAACGAAAGGTCAGTCTCGTCAAACAGCTTGTATAACAGTCCTGCATTGGCACTCCACGATATGCTGCGCGTGTCGCTCTCTTCAAAGGTTATCCTCTGGTTTGGTGGTGCATCGTTTCTGTCTCCGTTGGTTATGAGGTAGTCTACATCAAATCCCCTTTCGTTCTGCACCCTGATCCCATCCATACGTCCTCCGGCAATAAGCGTCATCCTTCCGTCAAGAAGCCGGGCCTCATCCTGTACAAAGATACCTGTACTGGTAAAGGACGACTCAGGTATAGGAGTCTCACCCCGAACAAGGTAGTTAGTCCTGATAACCTCCTGGCTGGCATTAAGCACTTCAACAGTGATGTTCTTCTTACGCTCTGTAAAAAGGTTGCGGTTCCATACATCCACCCCTGCAATAAAAGTGTTCTTCTCCGACAGGTCCCATGTCCCCTGAAGCTTCCCTCCCTGTGTGAAGTGATCACCTACAGGAATTACTAGGCCCGGGGTGATTCGCTGAAAACCTGTGGGCGTCGGATTTAAGGTGACAGTATTGGGTTCCATCTCAACATCCCTCTGGATGTACTGAAGGAAATAACTAAGCCTGAGAGATGTCATCCGTGGACCCGGATCCTTGATCTCGTAACTTGCTGCAAAAAGCTGCCTGCCTATATCGGTGTAGGTGGCTTTGGCAGGACCAGGGAAGGCATCTCCTCCGGGAATACCAACATCGGTCGACCAGTTGCGCTGATACTGAACATTGAAGAGATGATTGGCTGCCGGCTTGACCCCTATCTTTGCAGTAAGATTATTAGTAGTAAACTGACTGTTGGGAAGTATGCCTTCAGGTGTCCGCATATCACCGGCCTTGCCGTATGCACCGCTTAACCTGAGATACCATTTCTGAGAACCGGTGTTCACATCTGCATGGTTCATAAAGAGCTTGTTGGCCGATGCATAACCCGCAATGACATTACCCGAGAAATAAGGCTTCTCAGAGAAATGACCATCCCTGGTGATTATGTTTACTATGCCTCCCATAGCTCCTGTCCCGTAAAGCGACGACTGCGCTCCCTTGACAACCTCAACCCTTTCAATATCGTTTACATCGGTCATGCTCAGCGAGGCTGTCAGATCAGTTGCCGTCTCAACACGGTTACCGTCGATAAGGGTCACAAGCCGGCTTTCATTAAACCCACGGATGTTTATATTGGTCGACCATACTCCATCGTTTCCCATTGATATGCCGGGCTCAGAGGCCAGGACATTTGACAGGGTGATGGCCGACAGCTTCTTGTATTTAAGCGAAGGCACAACCGTTATCGGGGTGGGCAACTCTTTTACCCTGCGGCTGACCATGAAACTCGACACCTCTACTTCTCCAAGGGTTACGGGCTGCGATGCCATGAGAATCTCAGACTGCAGGTCACCGCTTATAGTTATGTCTTTCACCACAGGTGAATAGCCAAGCAGCTTCACTGCCAGCGTATACCTCCCTGCCGGCAGTGAAAACACAAAACGGCCACGGACATCAGTAATCTCGGTGTAGGTGGGCCCCTGGCTCCCATCCCGGGCTGTAACCATGGCTACAACACTCTCAAGTGTGCTTTCATTGACTGAATCACGGACTACGCCATGAAACCGGTAATTCTGACCAAAAGAGCTGATCGAGAAAAACAACGCGAAAAAAACATTTAAAAAAAGGAATCTTTTCATTTTACATATTCTTTAATAGTACCGATTTAACCTGTATGCCACTCAGACGGCCCAGCTGGCCGGTGAGTGATCCAATCTGGTCGGTGGTACCTTCAAGAACAAGGGAAATGACACCCTGACCTGTGCTGCGCGGTAAGCCCAGGCGTCCAATAACTATCTGTGAATGCTTCGAGATTATGTCGTTCAGAAGCTGAACGTTTTCGTGCGATTCGATAAGAATGATCGCTGATCCCACTCTCTTTTCCATCAGATTACCTCCGGGTTAGATTGATTTTGTGTATCTGCCTGTCCTTGATCGCCGAAACCCCTGCTTTTGGGCATTTGCAGCTTCTCTCAGAAAAAACAGACCTACTGTTAATAATTTCACAAAGGTGGTTATTATTTTCCAATTCCCAAAAGAAATACTCATGAAATTAAAAAAAAATACCCTCCCTGACCCTCATCCCTTTCCCCACCTGAGTAATAAATATAAGAAACACGCTTAAAAATGATGCCCGATTTCCCTGAATAGATAGTTTTGCATTAAGAATTCTTATCATGCTGAAGCGATTGTCTTATTTGTTTATCCTTGCTCTTCTTGTCTCCGGATGCGGAAACAGGAAGGGAGGTGAAGCAGGCAGTGCAAAGTACACCATTGCAACTCTGAAGGGCCCCTCATCAATGGGAATGATAAGGTTGATCGACAGCCTTAACACCGGCTCCGGTCACACAGTCGAAGCGAAGATTCTCAACGAGCCCCTCCAGGTAAGGAAGATGATGCTTGATGGCAGCGCCGACTTTGCCATTCTGCCCACTACCATGGCAGCCATTATGTATAACAAAGGATTGGATTACAGACTTATCGCAGTCCCGGTATGGGGAACCCTCTACCTTGTAGGAAGCGATAACAGTGTTTCGTGCTGGGAAGATCTCAGGGGAAAACGCGTTTATGTGATGGCAAGGGGCATGACTCCCGATGTGCTCTTCCGTTACCTTCTTATAAACAATGGAATTGATCCGGATAAAGATATTACACCCGACTACAGCTTCCCCACTCATATCGACCTTGCCAATGCCGTGGCTGCAGGGAAAGCCCCGCTTGCAGTGCTTTCAGAACCTCTTGCCAGCCTTGTTGCAGAAAGGAACAGCGATATCAGACATATCTTCGACCTGGGAACCGAGTGGAACAGGTTCACAGATACACCTATGGCCGAGACTGCCTTTCTTGGCAGTGCAGAGGTCATCGGGAACAATCCTGAACTGGTCGAATCGATAGTATCGGCCTATGCCCTGTCGACTGAATGGGTAAACAGCTATCCCGACAGTGCAGCCCAGCTTATAGTGAAATATGATATCCTGCCCGACCCTGACGTTGCCAGGTCTGCCATCCCCGGATCAAACCTCAGGTTCGAAAGGGCAGCGTCTGTTGAAAGGGAAGTAATGGATTATCTCAGTGTTTTTTATAAATTGAATCCCGATATTGTCGGTGGAAAATTGCCTGATGAAGACTTCATTGCACGTTAAACGATATATAAGTCTTGCCTCCGTTATCTTCATGCTTGCCGTATGGAAGATCATGTCGATGTATTTTGATTCAGGCTTTATACTTCCTTCCCCTGAAAGGACCCTGGTGACCACCTTCTTACTTTTCACTGAAAGCGGGTTCCTGGCTGCTGTGGGGACAACAGTCTTAAGAGGCCTCGCCGGCTTTATAATCTCAGGTATCCTCGGCATTGCTACAGGGATCATCACCGGTATCAACCCCTGGGTCAATGCTTTTCTACAGCCTATACTTGTCACTATACGCTCGACCCCCGTGATTGCCGTCATCCTCCTGGCCCTTATCTGGTTCAACCCCGGCTCGGTGCCTGTCTTCATAGGGATGCTCACCATGTTCCCCTTCATTACCACAAACGTGAGCGATGGCATCAGAAGCATAGACAAAGAGCTTGTTGTGATGGCAAACTTCTACAAGGTGGGCCATAAAAGGATAGTAAGGGAGGTTTATATCCCTGCCATCCTTCCTTTTATAGTAAGCGGTGCTTCAAGTGCCCTGGGTATTGGATGGAGGGCTATCATCATCGGCGAAGTACTGAGCCAGCCCGTATACGGAATAGGCACCATGATGCAGAATGCCCAGACCTTTCTTAAGGTGGATGCGGTTATTGCCTGGACCATCGTTGCGGTGCTTATAAGCTTTGTGTTTGAGAGAGTGATAAGATGGCTTGAAGGCCGCTTTATTAACTGGAGAGCCTGAATATGAATCCGGAAATAAAAAACCTGTATAAGAAATTCGGCGACGTGAGCCTGTTCAGCGATTTCAGCATCTCGTTCACTGAAGGTACCATTACATGCATACTGGGTCCGTCGGGTTGCGGCAAAACAACCCTGCTTAATATTATCGGGGATATCATAACCCCCGACAGCGGTGAACTTAGCGGCTTCAGCAACAGGTCGGTCTCCTATATCTTCCAGGATCCCCGGCTTCTTCCATGGAAGACCGTCAGAGAGAACATCGAATTCGTTCTTGGCAGCGACATGCCTGCAGAGGAAAGAGGGAAGATAAGCGGACAGCTTATAAAACTTATGGAACTCGAAAACTTCGCCGGTTACTATCCGTCGCGACTAAGCGGTGGCATGCGCCAGAGAGTATCCATAGCAAGGGCCTTTGCCTACCCCTCCGATATTATACTTATGGATGAACCGCTTAAGGGACTTGATGTTAAGTTAAAGCTTAACCTCATCCGGATCTTCTCACGGATGTGGCAGGCCGACAAGAGGACTGTCATCTTTGTGACCCACGATGTCGACGAAGCCCTTCTCCTGGGAAACGAAATAATAGTACTGAGTCATCCCCCCGTTCAGGTGCTTACAAAGAAAAATATCGACCTTCCCCTTGAAAAACGCTCGCTCGACTCAGACTCCTTCAAAGAG